>JAKSTL010000014.1 GCA_024402595.1 Treponema sp.
TCTGTATATACTCAAAAAATCATCAGCCTGAGCAACCTCCGCGAATGCGGAGGTTGTTCAATAATTTCCTTACAGATAGGGAGCGGCTCGCAGAGCAAAAACAGTCCGATGGACTGTTTTTAGCGAGTCTCGAAACAGCTATGCTGCGCACGCTAGCCAACATTAGTTGGCGTTACGACAAACACGGAAGCCCAAGGTTGGGAACCTGAAATCCGGGCTGCGGCCTTCACGGTAGGAAACAGACGCGGTGTACGCGTTGTGAGACCAATCACCGCCACGGTAAACGCGCATATCACCAGAAGAGGCACCGGCATCGTCGGTGTCTGCCGAAATGTTTCCATACCAGTCATCATAACACCATTCAGAAACATTTCCGCTCATGTCATAAATGCCAAGTGCGTTTGCAGCTTTCTGGCCTACTTCATGTGTTCCTTTTCCGTCAGCTGAGTTTGTTACTTTTGTGTCTCCTGTTGTTCCAGTAATGTTGTTGTAACCATACCAGCCTACACTGTCCAATCCAGCATTCTTTGAAACAGTGTATGAAGTTCCGTCTGCTTTGTTTGCTCCGCTGAATGTATAGTTCCAGTCAGCTGCTGTAGGGTCTCCGCCACGGGCTGCATATTCCCATTCTGCTTCTGTTGGAAGTCTGTAACCGTTCTTTGCTTTGTCATATTCAACTGTTGCTGCTTCAATATGTCCGTTATAGTCTGCTTTTGTTACAGTAATTGTATAGCATGGGTCTAACCCTTCTTTTGCACTCAATGCATTGCAGTAATAAACTGCATCAAACCATGTTACATTTTCTACAGGATAATTTGCATGGTCTTTATCATTATCAACTTTATACATTGTACTTCCCTGAACACAAAGTGATGGAGAATCTGGAAGAGGATATTTAATGTTACCAACAGTTACCTTCTGTCCTTCCATTACAAACTTGTACTGTGCCTGTGTAACTTCATATTTACCCATATAGAATGAATCTAATGTTACATTTATTCCAGCTGGGAATACGCCTGTGTAATTGTCAGTATATGCTGCCCCTGTTACTGTTCCGCCTGTTACCAGTTTGCATTCTGGGATTAATATTTTTATTGTATAACTTGCACTTGCAACTGCACTGTCATTCATTCCATCTTTTACTGCAATTGCCTTGATTGTAACAGCTGATGTTACACTGATTGCAGCTGTATATTCTGTGCTTGATGTTGTTGGTGTAGTGCCGTCTGTTGTGTAGTAAATCTTTGCACCTTTTGTTGCACAAGTAATTGTTACGCTTGTTCCCCTTGCAACTTCACCTGATGCAACGCTGAATGCTGGTGTAGCTACAGATTCATCATTGCTTCCATTAGAACAGCTAAACATTCCCAATGCAAGAACTGCTACCATTGTAATTCCTACGACTTTTTTCAAAATACTTTTCATCGTATTCCTCCTAAAAAAATTGTGATGGTGTTTCAACATCTGAATAATTTTTTTCGTGCTTCTGCAATGAAATGAAGAAGTACAATGGATATGCAAGTTTGTTTTGAAAACTTGCAGCATAAAGTGAAGGCAATATTTCAGCTGAACTTTATGCATTTCTCCAAATTATTATTTTTAGACTTTTCTAGCCTATAAGTTTCAAAATATTTATTTTCTTCAATATTCATCAAAGAACTCACAGATTCATACCGAGAATCTGTTCCAAGAAGTTTAAGCAATACCGTCATTGAGCTTGCCAAAATGTCCTTTTACACTATATGTGGTGGTTTCGAAAACCTCAACCACCGCTAAACTTACTTATAGGACATTCCCTTCACTATTTTTTATAATTTCCAAGCCCTTTAATTCTTCCACAACTTTCTGGCACTGTTCTTCTGAATCAAAAACAATTTCTTGTTTACCTTTAGTTTTTGTAACCACCACAAGAGTGTTTTTAGGATAATGAGCCTGTTCATCTAAAGGTAATTCAAAAACTGGAAAAGTCATAATATCTTCATAAAAAATTAAAGCGGAAGGTGCAATTATGCCTTTTTCATACACGCCAAAATATTTGTAATTACCTCCATCCCTTGTAATAATATACACGGCAAGAACGGCAATTGCCGCAAAAATTACAGACATAAAGCCAAAATCTCTAAAAAGTAAAATTAGTAAAAAAACAATTGCCATAAAATCTACAGCCAGCATACCCACAGGTATTTTTTTAGGAAAACCATAAACACAATTTCCCATCTGTTCCGCATTTTTCTTTCCTTTTACCATTAACCAGCTAATAATTGTTGAAATACAAACCAAACCTACAATTACAGTAATTCTATTGTTATCCATTTTTTTATCCTTTTAAAACTTAAGCAGAAACTTAGCTTAAAGTAATATTTTACATTCTGAAAAAATATTTCGGCGTTTACTTCTTACCCAGTTGATTTTTCAACAACCATGTTTTTAATGTTTTTTTTGCACTTTCAAATGCCAACGGAAGATTTTCAATATCTTCTTCAGTTTCAATTCTTTTTGCAACAAATCCCGAAACTTCGCTTTTTTGAGCACTTAAACTGCCAATAAATGCGTCCACAGAGTCAAAAGCCTCAGGAAGCATTGCAGAAAAGAACATATCACAAGTTTTGTATTCAATATTTTTATAAACATAAGTATTTGGATAAGTACAAACAAAATCTACAGAAGAAATCTCTGCACCAATTTCTTCTTTACATTCTCTTATGGCCGCATTTTCTGCCGATTCGTCAAAATCTACAAAACCGCCTGGCAAAGCTAAAAATCCTTTTCTAGGCTCCTTTGCTCGTATTTCAAACAAAATATAATTCTGGTTATCGCTAAAAATTACACCAACGGCAGCAGCAACATTGCAGTACAAATCAAAGCCACAATCAGGACAAATCCATTTTCTATTTTCCCTGCATTCAATTTTTTTACTACCACACATAGGACACATATTAAAATTATTTTTCATTTAAAACACCTCATTGTAATTGCATCCGCCAAAGTTTCTGATCTTTTTATGGTTTGGATTATTAATGGCACAAACATTGGTATCATTACCTTAAGTTTTGCAAATCCATTTTTTACTTTACCAAAGCCACCACGAATCAGTTGAGTTTTTATAATTCCCGAAGTTTCTTCTACTAATAAAGGAATAAATCTGAAAATTATTTCCAAAATTAAGATTAAATATCTGACAGGTATTTTTAATAATTCTAATGGTTTTAACAAAAGATTCATTCCATCAATTAAATCATACTCAGGAGTAGAAACAAAAAATGCACTTATACATGCCAAAGAAGCGTCGGTCCGCAATAAAGTTTTTAGACAAAAAAGCAGTTTAGATGGTGTAATTGTAAAATATTTTAAATTGATGTAAATCACTTCCCCAGGCAAAGGGCTATGAAATATCAATTGAAAAAGACTGAAAACCAAAAGAAAAGGTAATATTTTTAACATTGCCACAAGAAGTTTTTTAATTTTAAAGCCAGAAATTACACAGTAAAGAACAGAAGCAACAAAGGCTATGGCACATAAATACAAAGGTCGGGCCGCAATAGAAAAAACAAACATTGCAAGAAAAATCAAGATTTTTAATACTGGCGGTGCATTTGAAATAAGTGTCGCATTTTTTACTTTTGCAGATGAAAGTCTTTGAGAAATATTTCTTAAATTATTAAGAGTTGTTACAAAGCTATAGGGCTCCATATCTTGCAGTTTATCTTCTTTTTTAACAAGATTTTCAAAAACTGAGCTGCTGTCTCCAGAAATTGTGTAGCTGTCAAAAGCAATTTTACCATCTTCTATGTATATTTCTCTGTCGGCAAAACTGGCTTCATCTCGTTTGTGCGTGCTGAATAAAACTGTTTTTCCTTCATCTGCCAGTTGTCTAAGAAGATTCATAATTTCATAGCGGGACTGTCCATCTAAACCAGCACTAGGTTCATCAAAGAAAATAATATCTTTATCCATAGCAAGAATACCAGCAATAGCCAATCTTCTTTTTTGACCACCACTTAAATGAACACTTTGCTTTTCACCAAACTCTGCAAAAGGAAGTCTAACTTTTTCCATTGATGAAACAACTCTCTCTTTTAGTTCTTTACCTTTTAATCCAAGATTTCGAGGTCCAAATGCTACATCATCAGCGGCAAATGCTTCAAAAAGTGCACTGGAACAATTCTGTTGAGCAAGAACTGGTCTGTCTATAGTTTTTATGTTTCCAGAAAGAGGCTGTAAAAGACCAGAACCCAATTCCATGATTGTAGATTTTCCAGCACCAGAAGGTCCTGTTAAGGCAACCAATGAACCTTTATAAAGCTTAAAACTAATATTATTTACAGAGTTTTTTTCATTATAATTAAAATAAACATTTTCAAACTCTAGGGCTACTTCGGAAGAAACTGTTCCTTTTGATTTTATGGATTTTAAGGACGGACCTTTTATCATGGAAAAATATTCCTGATTAGAAATAAAATCCTCTTTTGAACCGTCAAAGAGAATATGCCCTTTTTCTAGAAAAATAATTTTTTCGGCTTCGTAAACAGCTTCTTCATCATGGGTAATATGAATTATGGTTTTTCCCTGTTTATGCCAGAATCGTAAAAAATCATAAATGCCTTTTCGGGAAACTTCATCCAGCATTGATACAGCTTCATCTAAAATAAGAATATCAGGATTTATGGCAACTATTCCTGCAATGGCAACTTTTTGAGTTTGACCAAAACTGATGGCTGAAGTTGATTCGTTAGCTTTAGAAAGCATTTCTACGGTATTTAAAGATTCTATGGTTCGTAATTCCACTTCGTCTTTTTTTAAACCAAGATTTTGAGGGCCAAAAGCTGTATCTCTGGAAATAACGGCACTTACCAACTGATCTTTTGGAGACTGAAAAACTAATCCTAAAGTAACATTTTCTTCTATTTGTATAGTTTTTTCATTTTTCAGTGTTTCTTCTTTTTGCTCTAAAGGTATAAGAGAACAGATAATTTTGGCTAAAGTGCTTTTTCCGCTTCCATTAGAACCAACTAAAGCTGTATAAGAACCTCTTTCTATTTTAAAAGATACATCTGAAAGAATTGGTATTACTTTATCATTCTGAGAATAGGAAAAATTAAGTTTATTTACAGAAATAATACTCATGAACAAGAATATAACATAAAATAGAAAGGGTTGTCCAAGAAAACTTTGTAAAACAAACAATTTTCTGACAACCCTTTTTACTAATAATATTTAAAGTTTCGTTTGCGTCAATGTTTTTTTAGTCTTCCAAAACAATTGAAACTTTAATAGAACCTGTTGTAGGCTTTTGAACTTCTACAACTTCTGGCTTAGTTACAGCCTGTACACCAGAAGAAACCGATTCTTTTTCTGCCTGTGAATCAAGCTTTGTTTTAATTTTATCGGTTTTCTGAGATACTTCAGAAGCTGGTTTTTCTGGATTACCTGTAACAGAGAATGTTGTTGACTGACCAGCTCCAACTACAACAGCACCACTTGGTGAAGCGGCAGAAATATCTTCTGCAGGAGTTGTTGCGGTGGCAGGCATATTATTTTTCTGATTTGCTGAATTATCTGCAGGAGCTGGAGCTTCTTCAGTAGTATTTACTGCAACCTCAGCAGGTTTGTTTTCCTGAACTGGGCTTTCTGATTCAGAGGCAACTTCTGTAGTTGTTTCTTGTACTGTTGTTTCAGATTCAGTTTCTGAAGCAACGGCTTCTGTTGCTTCAGACTCTTCATCTTCGGCTTCTTCTTTTTCTTCTGCTTCAGCTGGAGCGGCTGGTTTGTATTTTTTTGCAGAATAAACAGCAACAGCACCTTCTACACAATTTACTTTTCCTTTAGCGGTAATAGTAAAGTCTGTACCACGAACAGAAGCAACGGCAACGGCTGTTCTTGCAGTATAATCAATTTTTTTGTTTTCTGTATGTGTAACCTTTGAACGAACAGCACCTGTATCTACATAAAGGCTAACAGAATCTTTAGAATCTGTAGTTGCTAATGTTTCAAGAGTAACTCTTGAAAGAGCTGGAATTGCCATTACAGAACCATTAAATCTCAATCTTGCTTCTGACTGAAAACCTGTATTAACAGTTTCTGACTGTTCAATTGAATCACCAACTTTTAA
This sequence comes from Treponema sp., assembly GCA_024402595.1. Taxonomy (GTDB): domain Bacteria; phylum Spirochaetota; class Spirochaetia; order Treponematales; family Treponemataceae; genus Treponema_D. Next base: position 6,110 of record JAKSTL010000014.1, read on the forward strand.
TGGAATCCATTCGCCATTACGACTTACTTCTACTTTACCTTTAATGTAAGTTACCGAAGCACCCTCTGCAAAAACAGGGAAACTGAACAAAGCAGCAACAAAAAATAAAACTAAAAATCTTAAAGTATTTTTCATAAAACCACCTCCTCTATTTTAGAAAGCAACAGCTACGCTTAAGGTTGCTGTTAAATTATTGTCAGATTTATTTCCAGATATATCAAAATATCCTGCTACGCTACAAGACAACTGTAAATCAGAGAAAATGTTGTAAGCCCAAGAAAAGTCTGTTTCTATACCTTTTGCACTTACTTCTGATTCTGGACAAGCCATAAGCAATTTTGCGTTAAGTCCTAAGAACGAGTTTTCAAAGAGTAATGAAGTTCCAAGCTTTGGAATAATTACACCTGTAGTAATTGGATATGAATTAGAGTTTGCAACTGTTCTTGATGTAAATGTAACAAAGCTGCTAAATGGGCCGTTGTTTCCAGAAGCATATTCAACACCAGCATTTACTGAAAGATTATTCAATGGATAGAAATACATATCAAGGGATGAATAGTTCATAAGTTTTTTAGAAGCAACTCCAAGAATTGTTGCTGCATTATAAAATAATGAGTTTGTAATTGGGCCTGAAAGAATAAGTGTTTCGTAAAAGCGAGAACCATTTTCATTTTTGCTGGCAGGTTTTACATCTACAAAACCATTTGTCTGTAAACTTAAAGACTGATTTCCAATTAAAGATGGGAACTCAATTGTAGCATTAAATGGTAAATATGGATGAACAAGAGCATACATTTTTTTATCTGATGTATAAGCGATGTTATTACCATCAAGCATTGTTACAGTTAAGCCATTAAGCAAACCTGTGTATCCTGCATAAGCGGCAAGATTGATAATTGCTGATGAATATTTTATAGAAACGCCGTCTGATGTTTGAGCAAAAATTACGCCGGTTGTATCAAATGTCATAAAACGGCCAGCGGCAAAAGACAGAAAACCTGAATTAAGTTCCCAGTCGCCTGCAAACTTAAACAAGTCCATATCTACATAATTTGAAACAACTGTATCTGCCTTTGGGGCTTTATTTATTGATATTTTGTAAAGTCCTTCTGTTGAAAAATAAACGAGTCCGTCTTCTGAAAGAGGTGCATTTAACCACAAATAAAGGCTGTCTGCCTGATTATAGCCAACTCCGCTGAATTCTGGTGCTGAAATACCAGTTTCATTTTTTAAAATTCCACCCCAGTCAAAAGCAAAAATGGAAGATGAAAAAACAGCCAGTAAAATTGCTGATTGAAATATTTTCTTTATTGTACTTTTCATTTTTTTCCTCAATATTAAAATTATGGGAAAGTGAATCAACACTCTCTAGTAATTAAATGAGATTTAAAATTCTAGATCCATTGTCATACATTCTTCTGAAGTTCCATATTCCAGCATACAGGATGTTAGAATACCAAGGGCTTCAAAACCATCTATTCCTTTGAAAGGATCACTGTTGTTCATGATGATTCCGTCGGCTTTAAGCTGTTTAAAGGCATAACGAGGTGAACCTTTTGTAAGCTTATACATAAGGCCTCGGGAAGAAATCTGATTATCCCAGATTTTTGAATAGATGTAAGCAATTTCTTTTAATGAAATAATCTGATTTTCTGAAACTATTCCTGCAAAAGGCAGTTGTTTTTCTTTAGAAAGAATTGCTATAGCGTCATCATAAGATTTTGTGTCTTCCATAAGATTCTGTCGAACAGCAGACAAATAACAAATCTGACCGTAAGTAACTTGATCTGTATTCAAGATGTTCGTTACTACATCTGCAGACTGTGCATAAATGCAAGAGCCTAAAAACATTACTAATAAACTTATTATAAATTTTCTCATAAAGGGTATTTTATATTACTATCTTGTAAATGTCTATAAATTGGCGGATTCTCATAGGCTCATTATAAAAAAATATTGTAAAAAATGATGAAAAAACGCTGTTCTTTGAGGAAAGTTTTAGCTTAGGCTATGGAGCAGGAAGCAGCTGGGCTGCGCACGCCACTGGACTGAAGGAACGAAGTTTCTGAGTGACTGAGGGAAGCGGCTGACCGTTAGGGAACTGCGGAACAGCCGACCATGACTGAAAGGAATGGGAAGCCCCTGATTAAAAAATAGTGTAAAAAAATGTTGCCGATTTTAAGGATTTTTTGTATTTTTAAAGTAATAAATTAGATTTTATATCAATTTGAAGAGGTTATAAAATGGCTAAACAATTGTTGTTTAATGAAGATGCACGCAAAAAGCTGCTTTCGGGTGTTGAACAGATTTCAAAGGCAGTTAAGGTTACTCTTGGCCCTTGTGGTCGAATGGTTATGATGGATAAAAAATACGGTTCGCCAACTATTACAAAAGATGGTGTTTCTGTGGCAAAAGAAATTGAACTTGAAGATCCTTTTGAAAATATGGGTGCTCAGTTTGTAAGAGAAGTTGCTTCTAAAACAAACGATGATGCTGGTGACGGTACTACTACTGCTACTGTTTTGGCTTACGCATTGGTTCGGGAAGGTGTAAAATCTGTTGCGGCTGGTATGACTCCTATTGAATTGAAACGCGGTATGGATAAGGCTGTAAAAATTGCGGTTGAAGAAATTAAAAAGAATGCAAAGCCTGTAAAAGGGGCTGATGATATTACAAATATTGCTACAATTTCTGCAAACAATGATCCTGAAATTGGTAAGATGCTGGCTGATGCTATTGAAAAGGTTGGTAAGGACGGCGTTATTACTGTTGAAGAATCTAAAAATATGGAAATGACTGTGGATACTGTTGAAGGTATGCAGTTTGACCGTGGTTATATTTCTTCTTATTTTGTAACTGACCGTGAAAGAATGGAAGCTGATTTTGATGATGCTTTTGTTTTAATTTATGACAAGAAGATTTCTGCAATGAAGGATTTGCTTCCTATTTTGGAACAGGTTGCTAATGCGGGGCGTGCTCTTGTTATTATTTGTGAAGATGTGGACGGCGAAGCTCTTACAACTTTGGTTTTGAATACAATTCGTGGAACAATTAAATGTTGTGCGGTTAAGGCTCCTGGTTTTGGTGACCGTCGTAAGGATATGCTGCAGGACATTGCTATTTTGACTGGTGGAACTGTTGTTAGCGAAGAAGTTGGTCTTAAGCTTGAATCTTGTGGTCCTGAAGTACTTGGTCAGGCAAAATCTATTAAGATTGACAAAGATAACACTACTATTGTTGGTGGCGCGGGAAATGCCAAGGCTATTAAAGACCGTGTTGCTGAAATTAAGACTGCTATTGAAAAATCTACTTCTACTTACGACAAGGAACAGTTGCAGAAACGATTGGCTAAACTGGCTGGTGGTGTTGCTGTAATTTCTGTTGGTGCAAATACTGAAACAGAGATGAAGGAAATGAAGTTCCGTGTTGAAGATACTATTGCTGCTACAAGAGCGGCTTTGGAAGAAGGTATTGTTCCTGGTGGTGGTCTTGCTCTTATTGAAGCTTCTAAGGCTTTGGCTGAGATTCCTGCTGATTTGACTGAAGATGAAAAGGTTGGATTCAAGATTGTTCGCAGAGCTTTGGAAGAACCTATTCGCCAGATTTCGGAAAATGCTGGTCTTGATGGGGCGGTTATTGCAGAAAGAGCTAAGAATGAAAAGAAAGGTGTTGGTTACAATGCTCGCACTAATGAATGGGTAAATATGCTGGAAGCTGGTATTATTGATCCTGCTAAGGTTACTTGTTCTGCTTTGAAGAATGCGGCTTCTGTTGCGGGAACACTTTTGACTACTGAATGCGCTATTACTGATATTCCAACTCCTCCTGTGGCGGCACCTGCGGCTCCTGATATGGGCGGAATGTACTAATCGTTGAAGATTTGGAAATATTGAATTGAAGGCAGCCCCTTGGTGGAAATCATCGAGGGGCTGTTTTTTTGGGGGGCAATTGGTTGGTGGCGACAAGTGGTTGAGAGAATTGCCACTTGGTTGGTTGTGTTCCACTACTCGGTAGCTTCAGCTTGATTGGTGTTTGCAGAATCTGTTGGCTGAGGAACAAAGCATTTTAATTTTTCTACCCGCTGGATAAGGGATGGATGGCTGAAATTCCAGAATACATAGAAGGCTGGTGGAAGAAGTTCACTTAGGTTGTCAGCATTTAATTTTATCAGTCCTGTAATCAAAGGTTCGCCAGAATTGCAAAGTTTTGCGGCAAAATTATCAGCGGCGTATTCATTTTTTCGTGAAGAGAAATTTGTTAATGGCGAGATTATTTCTGCCACAGAACTATAAATGTTTATTGCCAGAAACAATCCAATAAATTGAACGGAAGAAACATTTTCGGGAGTCACCATGGAAAATCCAAATCCCTGATACAATCCTGTAAATTGAGCGAGTTTATATAGAACAAACAGCAGAACAAATTCCATTGGTATTAAGAAAATCAATCTTTTTGTAATATGATGCAGTTTAAAATGTCCAAGTTCATGTCCTAAAACCGCACCTAATTCATCTGGAGTAAGAGATTTTATAAGTGTATCGTAAAGAACAATTCTCTTTGCTTTTCCAAAACCTGAAAAATAAGCATTACTGTGACCACTTCGTTTTGATTCATCCATCACAAATAATCCGCCATTTTTAAAATCTGTTTTTTCAAGAATTTCTGTAATTTTATCTTTTACTTCACCATCTGGCAGTGGCTCGAATTTATTAAAAAGAGGTGCGATAAATTTTGGATAAATGATCTGCATTATAAAAGTAAAAGCAATAAGAACCGCCGCAAGAATGAACCACCAGCTATCTGGGAATTTTACAAAAAAACAGGATGCCACAATGGTAAGCAAGGCCGCTAAAATCAAAGAAAGAATGGTATTTTTAAGATAATCTGTTACCCATAATTTAAAAGTCATATTGCTGAATCCAAATTTCTTTTCTGTTTTAAATTCTCTGTACAAACTGAATGGTATAGCAAGAATTTCGTCGGGAATTGAAGCAAAAATCATAAAAAGAAAAAAACAGACAAAACTTTTTCCAATTGTAACGGGAATTCCGCCAATAAAATTTGTTATCATCGTAAAAAGCCAGGGATAAAAACCAAAAATAATCAGGCAAAGGTCTAAAACTAAAGAACAGATTGAAGAAGGAATCCATTGAAAATACTTTGCGTTTTCATAATCAGAAATTTTCTTCAATTTTTCTGTATCAAAAGTTGCTTGTGCTAAAGGAATATCCGCTAACTCTTTTGGTAAAACTCCACCATTTTTGCATCTTGCTCTATAATCAATAAATTCAAGATAATGATTCAGCAAAAAACTGATTCCAGTTCCGATTAAATAAATTAAAACAAAAGGATTTGTAAACTGCACTAAATTCATAAGAAAATTATAGAAGAAACAATAATTATTTACAACAAAACATTGATTTGCATTTTTCCTATAAACGTTTTACCATTGTCTCATGATTACATTAAAAGAAATATCCCAGCGATGCAATGTTTCTATTGCAACTGTTTCAAACATTATGAATGGAAAATCCAATGTATCAGAAGAAACAAAAGAACGAGTTATGGCTGTTGTAAAAGAAACTGGATATATTCCAAACTATATGGCTCGTGGTTTACGCGCTTCAAAATCAAAAACTATCGGAATGATTGTAGATGATATTACAGCCTTTGGTTCACCAAGAATAATTGAAGGCATTATGGAAGTTTGCGAGGATAATGATTACAGGGCTATTTTATCGAATCTGCGCATTTACTCAAAATGGATGCATAAAGAACAAAAGCCTGATGATTTTACCAATCTTGTTAATTCTACAATTCAGGAACTGCTTTCTATTAAAGTGGACGGTATAATTTATGTTGGCGCTTACACAAGAGAGATTGATTTTTTACCAACGGATTCTATTCCCTTTTCCATTGCCTATTCCACCAGCAAAAATGAAGTTATTCCTTCTGTTTGCATAGATGATGTTACTTCTGCGTATAATCTTACCAACTATCTGATTTCCCATAATCATAGAAAAATTGCAGTTATTTCTGGTCCATCTGGAGCCTCCCACTCTGAACTTCGATTAAAGGGTTACAAACAGGCTTTGCTGGAAAATAGCATCCCTTTTGATGATACAATGATTTTTTCTGCAAAATGGGATACTCAATCAGCCTACAAAACCTGTCAGAATATAAATCTTTCCAATTTGGTAAAATCAAAAAAAATATCCGCTCTCTTCTGCTTTAATGATTTAATGGCGGCGGGAGTTTATGCATACTTACAGGACAATAATTTAAAACCTGGAGAAGATCTTTCTATTGTAGGATTTGATAATCGGGAATGTGCAGAGATTCTGAGTCCACAATTGACAACCATGGGAATCAAGCTTTTACAAATTGGGCAAAAATCAGCAGAAATATTGTTCAAACAAATAAAAGGAGAAGAAGTAACGCCCAAAAGTTATAAAATGAACTGCCAGTTATATGAACGACAATCTGTTGTTACAAACAATTTGCAATAATTTACAAATTGCATTGATTTTTAATTAGAAATCGCGCTAATAAAAAAAGCTGTCCAATAAGCCATCTGATTATATCATCCAAAATAATAACTCTGTATGATTGATGTTTATTGAACAGCTCTTTCCAAATGACAGAAAGATTTTCTGTGCTAATTAGTGTAAAATTATTGATTTATTACTGTTCTATTACTGTTACTGTTCTAAAGCAGCCTTAAATTCAATAACTTTCTGATAATCTTGATCTTCCCAATCTGGATTAATGCGCAAAATGAGATTTGCACCATCTGTTAAAGATTGAATGAATGAATAATGTCTCTGAGTTTCTGCATAATAGAAAGAAAGTGTAATACCTTCTGTTGTAGCTTCGAGCTTGTATTTTTCCATTTTTTCAGAATCAAATTTGCAGATTGACTTTCCAGAAACTGAATCCAAAAGTTCAACTGTTCCTGCACCAATTACCCATTCACCATTCCAGTTGTCATCAACCCAATGTCCTGATGGAAATGTACTTTCTGCGAAAAGACCTGCAACCATTACAGCTGCTACAAAAAGAATTGCAATAATTTTCTTCATTGTATTCTCCTGAAATACTATTGATAGCAAACTAAAATTATCTAAAGCAACGCCTCGAAAAACTTTAGTGATAAAATAAATTTGAATTTTATCTCGCTTCAAAATAAAACTAAAATAATTTTATCACAAAAAAAAAATATTTCAATTTTTTTCTACAAATATGAGCAGGTTTTAAACTATAAAAAAAATAACTCATTTTTTGAAATATTTTTACCTTTTTGGTAAATTTTTACTTGCATTTTAAAATATTATATATTATATTACCAATTAGGTAATTTTTTTATATATTTTTATGGATAATTTCAACAATACAGGCTTTAATCCTCCTAACAAAGTTTTAAAGCTTATTCTTTCTAGATTCGGAATTTCTCAAAGTGAACTGGCAATCAGAACCGGTGTTTCTCCAAAGCATATAAGCAAAGTTTTAAATGGAGAAGCTGGTATTACTGTAAGTTTTGCACAAAAATTAGAATATGCTTTAGGCATGTATGATAAATCTTATGATTGGGATTATTTTATAAATCTTCAAAAGGAATATGATAAAAAGCAGACTCTATTACAAGATACTACAAATATTATTACCTCTGAACTTGAAATAGCAAATAAACTTGATATTCTGATTAATTATTGTCCAGAGGATTTTTCTTTAACCTGTGCAGCTAATACAAAAAATCTATTGACTACAATGACAACATCCAATCCGTCAAATGAATCAACCCCAGAAGAATCTACTGAAGCACAAGATTGTCTGGATTCATCAAAACAAAATGCAGATATATTAAAAATACTAAAACTACGAAAATTGCTTCATGTTTCAAAATTGACGGATATTCCAAAACTTTTCGCCATTACAACGCCTACTCACAATAATGAAACGGACATTATTAAACAAAACGATTATTCTATCTACTATTTATTTGCCTGGACTCAACTTTGTTGCAACTTATATTTAAAAAAGGCCTTCAGTGAACAACCTCAGCAAGTATCTTCATTAACTCAAAAGGAGCAAAAACACAAATTATTAAATCTAATTCCCCACTTAAATGCTTTGTTCCAATTTAACAATGTAGATACCCCGGATTTTATTTACAAGCTTCAAGAAATATTTGCCAGTTGTGGAATCCACTTTTTTGTTGTTCCAAGATTCCCCCAATTGAATGTGTCAGGATTTATTAAAATCATTAATTCCAGCACAGATTATTTCCAAACTCTTTTATGTATTACAGAAATCCCCGCAAACAACTCCATCTCAGAAGGAAATCAGCACGAGTCCTTCTGGTATGCAATTTTTCATGCCATTGGTCATATTGTAAATGGTGATGTGAAAAAAGAATATTTGGAGCATTCTGCCTACATATACCCTAAAAATATTTATCAAAATTATAGCGACAATTCAAAAGTAAATATGAAGAATGAAGAAACTGCTGGCCTTATGAATATGTACAAAGATTTGGAAATTGAGCGTAAGGCGGATAGCTTTGCACGAAGAAAAATGAAATTAAATAAAGAAACAGGAGGTGCCTAAAAAATGGTGAAATAACAAAATGATTAAATTGCCCAAAATTACTCATTCAAATAAAATATTTAAACAAGTCTTTTAGACACAACCTTTTCTTAATCTATGGAATTATGATTCCAATCTATGTTTATCAATAATCAAAATTAAAACTTAACAATTGATTCTGTTTCAAAAACTTTGTTTATGCATTGGGAATGTCAAGGTTTCTATCCATTGTAGTCTGGACATTCGTACTGAATAAAATCAAATCTTTTATCTTCAGTGAGTAAGTTGAATCCAATTCATTCTTAGAAGAAGATTCACTTTCTACTGGAACAGAGAAAGAATAAACCAAGCTGTTATAATTTGGAGCAGAAATCTCTAAGGTAAAATTAAACTTTTTGGTAATGCCATCTTTTTCAGCAGGAAGAGATTTCATCCAAAAGGAATAATTTCCTTTAGTAGCTTTTTTAGTAGTGAAAGGATTTAACCAGGTTTTATCAATCATTTCAACTGGATTTCCTTCATACTTTAGTAAAACGGAGGCTTCAGAAATTGGCTCAAAAGTTGAACCGTCTAATATTGTACCAGTGAATGTAGGAAAATTAAAAACGGGTTCCTGCACAGACTGTATTGTACAGTCATTTCTATCTTGATTGTGGAATGGTCGTTTTGTAGAACTGACAATGCGCATTCCCTCAAGAATCAATGCATCAATATCAGCCAACAACTGATGATCTTCAAAAACATCAGAAGAATGTGTAACACCCCGTCCAGAAACCACATATCTTGGTGGAATACGATTTAGAACATAATTAACTGTATCAAGACGACAATTCAGACAATCACAGGTTAACCAAGAGCAATTCTCTTTTTTTACCTGATAGTAATAATTGTCAACAGTCTGTTCTACTATATCTTCCATTATATTGTGTACATTCATATTTTGCTCCTCATATATTTTTTTATTTAAATAATTATATGTCAGATTTATTTCTGGGGCAAATAATTTTTCCTAAATTAAAAACTTTCAAGTAAAACTATGAGTTTAACACCCGCAGTTCTACATTAAGGGTTTAATTTAGTCGCTATCTGTAATAAGACTTTTTTTAAATAAAAAAGTTGATTTGCATTTTGATTTCGGAGAATCAGAGTTTATGAAAAAAACAAATACAAAGGCAGAAAGTGAAAAAAAGGAAATAAGAGTTCTTGTACTAAAAGCAATTCTTTTTTTCTTTTCGGGAATGACATTATCAATAGCTCTTTTGTTATCAATACAAAAAGGATTCCCTTATATTTCAAAAACAAGCTTGGATTATTCTGAACAAGTCATACAAACTCAAAACGCCCCTTCAGATTCTACTATAGACATAGAAGTTGTAAAGATAGAATCTCTAGGCCTAAATGAAACTGTTTGTAAAAATAATGATATTCCAATTTCAGAGTTCCAACAAAAAATAGAAACGATACAAAATACGGAAGGAATAATTATTCAATATGATAATTATTTAGCAACGGAAAGCGCCATACAGAAAAAAGCGGCAGATTTCTATCAAACTACAATTGTCGCGGAAAAATCTATAATTCAGGATGAAGAAAATAAACTAATCTCAAAAAAAGCTTTCAAAACACCAACTGTAGAACCTGTTTTATTGCATCAAGATTTTTCTGAAATAAGAATTAATGATTATGTCAAACCAACAAAAAAAATTGACAAACTATCCATTGATTTTGTTTTTTCACCAATCATATTTCCTAATTATAAAAGCAATATAATGGGTGATTTTTCCAATACGGGAATTAATATTACACCAGGAATAAACTTCAGCTGGAAAACCAATATTCTAAACAAAATCGATAAAAAAAATCAATTTTTTCATAATAAATATCTTACCGCTGCCATAAAACTATCTGCATTTCAGCTAGAAAACCATGGTGTTAAAAGTATTTTATTTAAAGATGATTCAAATTATGAAAACAGATTATCTACGGAAACTTCACCTCTATCTATGAATTACGATTTTTCAGGTTATTTTTTTAATTCCCGATTTGATGTGGGGTTACAGCAACATTTTTCTATAAAAGACAAACAAATAGTTATAAACCTTCATAATGGAATTGGTCTTATAGGTTTTCCAAATACTCGGTATGCGATTAACGAAAATACTATAGGACAAGAATCATTTACAAAAAAAATCAAAACGCCCTGGAGTTTATCTGCTGGAACAGGATTAAGTATATATTACTATTTCTCGGACTATTTATATTCAGGATTATTTTGTGATGCAAATCTGGTTCTCCCCTCAAATAATAATCTTACTTTCATACAATCAGGAGTTGTTTTTGGTATAAATATTTAATCCCTCGAGCAAAGTTCTCGTAAGACTTAAAACTTATTCCATAAAGAAAATAAAAAAGTAGGCGTGATAAAAATCCCGCTAAAACTTCGCGGTACTTTTATCTTTGAAAAATCTGTTCGCTCACGCGAACGCTGAAAAGGGGATGTCCAAAAAGTTCGCATCATAGCGTCATCCTGAACTAGTTTCAGGATCTCACACTAAATCTAGTGGGATGCTGAATCAAGTTCAGCATGACAAATACTTATTGGACAGCCCCTTTTTATGGGAGTGAAAATTGAAAAAACTAAGTTTTGATATTGTACTATTTCTATTCTCATCTATTGTTTTTTCTGCCTGTTCTTTTATCACCAATGATATTTATGCAACAGTCTATAAGCAAATAGAACAATGGGATAACAGCTACATTTCTTCAATTAAACAAAGTGAATATTCTTCGTACACACTTAAGCATATTCTAATCTCAATTTCCGACAAAAATGACAATCTGTATTTCGAAAGCAGTATTCACACTCAAGATAAAGCCTCGGAAATAAAGACACAATCAAAATGTTTAATAATTCCACAAGGCTCTACAATTCTAATAAAAGAAGCCGTATTCGATGACATTATTTATCAACCATCAGATATAACCTTATCTATATTTGATGAATCCAGTCTTATTCAGGAAACAAAAAGTAACACTATGTCTATTTCAGAAAACTTGTTTTTTAACAACAGACAATACTTTCTGAAAATAAATTGTGAAAACAAAAAAGAACTTAATGAGGTCACAATTCTTATAAAGCCTCAAATGTAAAACACAAAAAAAGGAGCAGAGTTTATGAAAAATAAAACAAAATACTTAATTATGGAAGTTATACTATTCCTCTTATTTATGACAGGATGTAATAATCTTTTTAGAACAGATAATTACCAATCCTCAGATACTACCAGAAGTTCTGTTTATATAAGCATTTTTTACCCAAATAATTCTAATTCCGCAATTCAAGGCAGAGCGGCTCTTCCAGAACTTCCAGATGCTTCTGATATTTCTTATAAAGTAACTGCAACAAAAGTGGAATCAACTTCATCAGAAAAAATCACTCGGGAAATAACTTCAGACAATAATGTTATTACACTTAACATTGGCGAAGGAATATGGAAAATTGAAGCTTTTGGTTTTTATCTAAAACAAGAACTAGATACAGAACCTTTCGATGATAAGAATCTTATTTATTATGGCTGCCAGGAGCTTATTATAAGTAGCAGCGGTAAATACAATATTACAATTCCTGTATTTTATATAGCAAAAGATTCTGGAAAAATCGACTTAAAAATCGAATTAACCGATTCCTGTATTGATTATGTGCAGATCGGAGGCTCGGGAACTAATCTTGATGGCAAGTATTATAAAAATCAAGACAATATAATTACAATTAAAAATGATAACATTCCAGCCGGTACCTACAATTGTGTATTTACTTTTTTTCAGGAAAACAATCTTTCACATCCAGAAAATCATAATCTTAATTCTTCTCAATTATTGTCAATTGTTGAAAAAATAAATATTCGAAAAAATCTTACCACCAATTCGTGGATGAAATCAGGTAACACCATATATTTTTCTACCGACGAAGTTACAAATGAAAATCGTTTTGTTTTGTCTAAATCTATTATTACCAATATCGTTAACAATTCCGTCTATGTAAGTTACAAAAATCAAGATTCACTGCTCCCAGATATTACAATCAATGATAATTCTATTAAAAATGGAACTTGGGCTAATCCATTTAATTCATTACAAGAAGCTTTCAATAAAGTCATAGCATTAAACAATAACAATGGTGAAAATAACAATACAACATATTTAATTTATATAGATGGAAAAGTTTCAGCCAACGATATTCATTTCTTTTCGCAGAATAAAATACAGATAGAATTGCTTCCATACACGGACTCTTCTGGAAACACCACCGCTCTACTGGAATATAATTTTTCTGAAGAAAATCTTCCCACCGATGAAAATATTCTTTTATCAATAAATAAAAATGTACATCTCATTATAAGAGACCTGCAAATTACTGGTGGAAATATTTATCTGGAAAATAATCAAAACTGTGTATTATATGGCGAACCAAAACTGACAAACGGTAATTTTATCCTCGACGACACTTCAATCCTCAGATTAAATCATATACAGATTTCTTCGGATATTATTGGTATCATCCAGCATAAAAATCCAGAAAAAAACAGGCTGGTTTTACAGGGAATAGATCAATTTGAACCATCTACCGCCATTATAAATCGCTTTTTGTTACATAATGAAGGTTATTATCTTGATTTTAACCATGAAAATAAAACCGGAATAATTACACCTTCTACCATCAGATTAAAACTTCCACAAAAAGAGCAATTTCTTGTTAATGCATCCATTCATAATCAAAAAGGTGATGAACTCCAATTTAACTCTGATAACATGCTGATTATCCCCTCAAAAGATTTGCAAACTCCAGATTCTCAATTAACCTTTACATTTTCAATTACAAATCCACTGAACAATGATAGTAAAATCAAAGCAGAAGACATTAACCTTACTTTTTTTGTAGATTCATCAGAATTATCAATTCCAGACCGTATTATTCAAAACCAAGAAAATATAAATGATGATTTTCAAAAAGAAATAACTCTTCCTTGTACATACATTTATCCAGGCAATTATATGTTAATAGTCAGATACTATAGCAATGGACTTAATTATGATGAAAAATATTTCTTAAACTTTTTGTAAGATGTAATTTCACTTCATATTCGTTTTATAACAGAACAGGAATACAATTATGAAAAAACTAAAATGCAAACAAATAATAAAAGCTCTTTTTCTCTCAATAATTTATTCTCTTTTTTCATGCATTTTGAATAACCCCTTAGAATTACATCAAGGAAACACAAAATCGGAGGTAAATCAAGATTATTGCTATATTTCTTTGTCTTTAGAAAATAAACTTGATGAAGCAACCAATATTTCATCTTTTTCTCCTTCTATTATGAACAATGACTACTCTCGCTGTGCTTTACCAGATGCAAATTATTTCTCGACCGATAATATTGAATGGATATTTCATCTTAATAGGATAGAAACAGATTTTCTTAAAATTGATTTTGAAAGTTTTATTTCTCAATCCCAGGAAGACTGTTTTAGTGAACAAGAATTACGCATTAATGAAACAAAAATCATTCACTCTACCGATTTACAGAAAATAGAAAATGAATATTTACTGCCTATAGGCGAAGGGCTCTGGCAAATAAAGGCAAATGGTTACAGTTCTGGACAGGAAATCTTCTACGGAAAACAGTTTTTTTTGATTAACCGAAAATTAGAAGAAAATCCCGAAAGACAATATCAAAAAAATAATCCTTTTCATAAAACTATTCCTGTTTTTCTTATAAAAAGTCGAGGTTATGGCGGTATAGACTTATCAATTTCCACAAAAGATTCATTTATTCAAAAAATCAAAGTTCTTAATACAGGAACAATTCTTGATAACGAATATTTTCCGGACGAAATGGGAAACATCCGTATCTTTTATGACAATTCAAAAATACCCGCGGGAGATTACAAATGTGTTTTTCATTTCTATTTCAATGATACTGTCAGTTTTTCCATCAATGAAATAATTCAAATAAGACAAAACTGTTGCACTAACACTTGGTCAGATGATTTTTATGCAAATCTTAGCGAGGAAAAAATAAAAAATATAAAAAGAACAACTTTTTATGTGAAAGGCAGTAATAGCATTATTCCGGAAATCAATCACAATCTATCACAAGATGGAAGCTGGCTATCACCCTTTACTTCTATTCAAAGTGCTATTGATACCATAAAAACTCAAAATGATTCAAAATCTATTTATCGGATTTATATTGACGGCAACATAACTCCTTCATTCTCAGAAGAATATCTTTTTGAAAATAATTCCTCACTTATTACAATTGATTCCGACCAGCCTCTATTTATTGAAATATGCGGATATTCACGAAATGTAGTTATAAATGCTAACAGAAATAATGAAAGTTCAAGCAAGGGAAGAGTTCTTACATTAAAAAATCAGACTTTTCTACGCTTGCGAAATATTACAATCTGCGGAGGATATTCTCTTTTAGAAGGTGGTGGTATTTATATAGACTGTACAAATTATAATCCCAACAATATTTCTACTCTTTATTGGTCACAAGAAACGAAAAATCTAATCCAGTATAATCTGCAGATTTTAGAGAACTGTTCTATTTGCAATAATTACAGTGAAAAAAATGGAGGTGGTATTTACATAAAAGAAGGTGCTATCTATTCTGAAAATCAGATGTCAATTTGTAATAATAACGCAAAAGGTTCTGGTGGAGGAATTGCAGCTGATAATAGTGCTAAAAACAAAATATTTTGTACAATCAATCAATGTGCCATTGAAAATAATGGTTCAAAAAGCTCTGGTGGTGGTTTATATCTTGATTATGCACTTTTCGACATTCAAGATTCAATCATTTCAAACAATTATTCAAACCAAGGAGGTGGAATTACAGTTGGCGTAAACTGCAGTTTATTTTTGAAAAATTGCCAGATAAAAGAAAATAAAGCCATAAGTAAAACTGGAACAGGAGGTGGAGGACTTTTTTCAAGAGGAAGCGGAAGTAAAATCTATTTTCAGGAAGGAACTATCATAACACATAATCTATCTTTTTCTCAAAAGAATGAAGGTGGTGGCATTGTAAATACGGCATCCTCACTTTATTTTTATGATAAGGTTACTATTGAAAATAATTTTTATATTTACAACAAAGATTATTCGGTTGTAGAAAATTATGACTACATTTCTGATATTCCTGAAAGCTGTATACGAGAAGTTAGTAATCTTTTTACAAAACAAGACATTCACATAAGCGAACCACTTCAAAATACAAAAGTAGGTATTACTTGCATTGATTCTATAGAACCTTATATTTTTACAAAAGATTTTAATACTCATAATCCTTCTGATAATATTTTAAGTTTTTTCATACCAGACAAGGAGTGCATAGTTTTAAGCAATCAAAATGGGAATTATATTCTGCAAAGTTTACATTAAGGTGATTATCAAATCTTTTCACCGATAATATAAACCTTTTGGGAATCAGATTTTTCATTTTTTATATGAGACTTGCCACAGGTTAAATTCTTTCTTATATTTATTATAAGGGGTAAACAGAAACGCCGAAAATGTACTTATACTAATCAGTAAGTTCACTTGGTTAAGAAACAACAACTTTTTACTATTTATACCATAACATCGGATAAAATGATAAAAATGTTCCAATCACCAAACATTTATTGAACATCCCAAAAGTACAGAGCAACTCACGGGGAAAAATCCTCATTGGGTAAACTTTTCTGCCTTTTTAATTCACAGGAGGTTTAAACTTGAACGAAGAATTATTGGAAAATTATAAGGTCTTTCTTGATAATGGAAAAACTGAACGAGAATGTGTGGAACAGATTATTATAGCTGCAGAAAAATCTGGCTATAAAAACATAAAGTCTCTTGGAGACAAAAAATTAAAAGCTGGCGATAAGGTTTATATAACAAAAATGAATAAAGCTATTGCCTTATTCCAGATTGGAAAAGAATCATTGGATAATGGAATCAATATTTTAGGAGCCCACATTGACTCTCCACGACTTGATGCCAAACAAAATCCAATTTATGAAAAAGAAAATATTACTTACTTAAACACACACTATTATGGAGGAATAAAAAAATATCAGTGGACAACACTCCCTCTCGCTATCCATGGTGTTGTTTGCAAAAAAGACGGTTCCACAATAAATGTTGTAATTGGTGAATCAGACGACGATCCTGTTTTCTGTATTTCCGATATTCTTCCTCACCTTGCACAGGAACAAATGAAAGGTAAAGCTTCTGAGTTTATAAGTGGTGAAGATTTGGATTTGATTGTAGGAAGTTACGCAATTGCTAACAAAGATAAAGATTCAAACAAAGAAACAAAAGAAAAGAAAAATAAAGAAAAATCTAAATCTCTTGTTATTAATATTCTGAAAAACAAATACAATATTGAAGAATCTGATTTTAATTCTGCGGAATTGGAAATCGTTCCAGCTGGTAAAGCTCGGGATCTGGGTTTGGATCGTTCTCTTATTTTAGCTTATGGACAGGATGATCGTTCTTGTGCCTTTGCATCCTTAGAGGCTATGCTGGCTGTTGAAAATGCGAATAAAACAACTTGCTGTTTATGTGTAGATAAAGAAGAAATTGGTAGCGTTGGAGCCACAGGTATGGCATCAAATCTTTTTGAAAATATGATTGCTGAACTGGTTGAAAAAACAAGCCCCGTTTATTCAGAATTGACCGTACGCCGTTGTCTTGCAAACAGTAATATGTTGTCTTCAGATGTAAATGCCGCTTTTGATCCGTTAAACGCCAATTTATACGATAAAGAAAACGCCTCTTTATTGGGCGCAGGAATAACTTTTCAGAAATATACTGGGGCTCGTGGAAAATCCGGGGCAAGTGATGCAAATCCAGAGTTCATAGCACAAATACGAGCTGCCATGGACGAATCAAAAGTTTGTTACCAAATGGCGGAATTAGGAAAAGTTGATCAGGGTGGTGGTGGAACTATTGCTTATCATGCTGCAAAATATGGTATGAATGTTCTTGATGCTGGAATTGCAGTTTTGAGTATGCACGCACCTTGGGAAATTACAAGCAAAGAAGATATTTCTCAACTTTATGAAGGTTATAAAGCTTTTCTTTTGATAAAGTAATTTCCTAAAATTAAGAGGAATCATAAAATAAAAAAACGGGAATATCTAAGAGTAAATCAATTGATTTATCAAAACTTCCTAGATAATCCCGTTTTTTAGTCAAAACTCAGTTTAAAAATATAATCAAAATGTTATCAATTTTTGAATCACATTGATTCATTTTATTTATTTTGTGTTATCTGTGTAATAAAAGCTCATAGATTCTGTCAAAATCTTCTTTTGAAGTAAAACTAATCTCTATTGCACCTTTCGAAGTATTTCCTTTCAAGGCAACATCCCGAACTCCAAAAAGATTTTTTAATTCTTGCTCAAAAAGAGCTACATCAGGATCTTTTTTTTCAGAATCTTTCTTCTTTTTCTTAGAAACCGCTCTTACTCCTGCATTATATGCTTCTGCCAAAGCTTCGGCTTCATGAACAGAACACCCAGTAGATATAATTTTTCCAAAAAGGATTCTCATATCTGCATCATTTTTTACCATTAACAAGGCTCGTGCATGTCCCGCTGAAATCTGTCCAGTAACAAGTGCTTGCTGAATATCTTCTGGTAATTTCAAAAGTCGGATTGCATTTGCTACGGTTGAACGATTTTTTCCAACCTTTTTTGCAACCTCATCCTGACTCAGTTCACCCATTTGAATCAAATTATAATAAGCGGTTGCTTCTTCGATTGGATTTAGTTCGGCTCGTTGAATATTTTCTATCAATGCCATTTCCAATTTTTGCTGCTCATCAAACTTACGCAACTGAACAGGAACCTTTTTTAAACCAGCCATTTTTGAAGCTCTGGTTCGTCTTTCGCCAGCAATAATATAAAACTCTGTGGAAGAACCATCAGAATCTGAAGCTTTTTCAACCTCTTCAATTATAATTGGCTGTAAAATACCATTCTCTTTTATAGATTCGGCCAATTCTTCCAATTTTTTTTGATCAAACTCAATTCGAGGCTGTTTTGGATTTGGTTTTAATAAATCAACATCGACCCAAAGCCCACCATTTTCATCAATCTCAATACAGGCAGGAACTTTATTATTGCGTTTAATTGTAATTGTATGAAGCCCACCAGTAGATACAGCAACCTCTTCAGATGCAGCTGGATTTTCAGAAAGCAGTGCTCCTAAACCTTTGCCTAAACCGCCTCTAGCCACGTCTCATTACCTCTTCTGCTAATTTTTCGTAACTCTTTGCACCTACACAATTTGGATCATATTTACAAATAGGTAAACCATGAGATGGTGCTTCTGACAATCTAACATTTCGTGGAATAATTGTATTAAATACAACATCCTTAAAATAGGATTTTACCTGTAAGACTACATCTTGAGCCAAGCGTGTTCTTGAATCATACATGGTAAAGAAAATACCTCCGATTTTTAAATCTGGGTTAATTTCTTTTTGAACCTTTTTAACAGTCTGCAAAAGCAAAGTAATTCCTTCAAGAGCAAAATACTCACACTGCATTGGAACAAGAACCGTATCCGCTGCGGCAAGACCATTCAATGTTAAAATTCCCAATGAAGGAGGACAGTCAATTAAAATATAATCATAATAAGCTCTGAAAGGTGCCAATGCTTCTTTCAAATAGTATTCACGATTTTCCTGATCAACCAACTCAATAGCGGCACCAGACAAATCAATAGAAGCACTAATAGCGTCAAGATTTGGAACTTGAGTATGCTTTATAACTTCCTCGGAAGGAACAGTTCCAGCAAGCAATTCATAAACAGTTGGTTTATCTTTTGTTACTCCAACTCCACTCGACATATTTCCCTGAGAGTCAAAATCAACAAGAAGAACTCTTCTACCAGCTAAAGCAATATATGCTCCAATATTAATTGCAGAAGTAGTTTTGCCAACCCCACCCTTCTGATTTACAAATACAATGCATTTTCCCATAACTTAAAGTATATCAGTTTTAAAAAAAAGTGTATACTAAATAAATAACAGGTCCAAGGCATTATAATAAAAAACTTCTGAGATTTTCAGGTTTTACTTTATCCTTTTGCTTTGCAACTATGTTTTAGAGGAAATGATGATATTAAGTATTACTTTTTCAAAACCAGTATCAAATGTAGAACAGATTCTTGGAAGACCTTACGGAAAAATTAAAATTAAAGCTGTAAACACTGCTGGTGGAACATCATATTTTGCCGAAATGTTTACAAAAACCCAGGTTTTTCACCAATATTTTACTCTAGAAGAATTAAATGCATTTTTTGAAGAACATGCTGGAAAAACTTTTAAAAATTGTGTGAAAAATACAGATACTGATGAAATTACGATTCTTTCGAACAAAAAAGGTAAAATCACAGAATTGATACATCCTAAAAAACAAGAACTCATTAATTCATCAAAAGAAAAAATAATCCTTGGAAAAAGTAACTCTCAAAAGACTAAAAAATATCTTCTTGAAGAAGGAACCCCCGTTCCATTTTTAGTGCTACTAGGAATTATGAACTCCGAAGGTAAAGTAATTTCTTCCAAATATGACAAGTTTAAACAAATAAACCGTTTTCTTGAGTTTATAAATGATATTCTTCCCGTACTAACTGAAAATAAAAAAGAAACAGAGCCTGTTCGCATAATTGATTTTGGCTGCGGAAAATCCTATTTAACTTTTGCAGTACATTATCTTTTAACTGAAATAAAGAAAATACCTTGTAAAATTATTGGACTAGACTTAAAAGAGGAAGTAATCAATTACTGTAACGATATTACCAATAAATTAAATCTGGAAAATCTGAGCTTTCAAATTGGAAATATTGAAGACTACAACGAAATGGAAGAGCCAGATTTAATAATTACTCTTCATGCCTGTGATACAGCCACTGATTATGCCTTGAAATATGCTGTGGATAAAAATGCAAAGGCAATTTTAAGCGTTCCTTGTTGCCAGCATCAAATAAATCAGCAGCTTAATAAAAATATCAATCAAGAAAAATTATTTAACTCCTTATTAAAATGGGGAATCATTCAGGAAAAGTTTGCTTCTCTTCTTACAGATGCTCTAAGAGGCGAATGGCTTGAACAAAATGGATACAAAGTTCAAATGCTTGAGTTTATTGATATTGAACATACGCCAAAAAATATTTTAATCCGAGCAGTTAAAACTAAAGACAATAAGTTCCAAAAAACCAACTATTCTAAGGAACTTATTTCTGCTTTAGGAATAAAACCAGAGATATTTAATTTATAAGTTTATAAAGCAGGATAATTCTTCCATGCATCAATAAACTCCAGCATAAATTGCTGAACATTTCCAAACCATTTTTTCTGGAACTTACAGGCTTCTATACCTATATATCTAAAATGCCAACATTCCCATCTGTAGCCAGTTACATCCTCGTAACCTTTAGGAAAACTTAAACTCCAGCCATAATCTGCTGCATGCTGATACATCCACTTTCCACCAGGAGTTGTATCATAATCATCATCAATAGAACCAAAATCAATGGCGACCCCTAATTGATGCTGACTCGTACCAGGTCTTGCAGATTCTCGTTCGGCTTCTTCCAGGCCATCAACTTTTACCCAATAATCAAAAAGATTTTTTTGGTAAGCATAAGAACGGTAGGTCGAACTTACATCTAAAGTTACGCCATCTGCTTTTGCACCAGCGGCCATTTCTCTTAAAGCAATTTCTACATCATCACGCAAATAAATATCTTTTTTATTAATTACATAAAAATTATTTTTTTCCAATTTTACAAGATTCTTAGGAACATAATTTTCACTGACAGAATGTTTTTTATCTATTAAAAAATACAGACTTAAATCATCACTTGGAAAAGTTTTTTCTACAGCAAGAACCTTTTTTAAATCTTCAAGAAACTCTTCTGGTGAACCATTGGGAATTGCATCCTTACAACGGTCACTCATGCTTTCCAGCACTTTTCCCAATTTTTCAATTTCGGGATTCATTTGTTTTGGATTTTCCTTCTGTTTGCCTTCTTCAGAAACCTTTGTTTGCTCAATTTTTTTTCCATCATTTGAACTTTGTAATTCTGATTTATTTTTTGCACAACCAGAAATCTGTATTATCAAAAATAAGAATCCACAGCACAAAAAGAA
Source organism: Treponema sp. (assembly GCA_024402595.1). GTDB lineage: Bacteria > Spirochaetota > Spirochaetia > Treponematales > Treponemataceae > Treponema_D. The sequence goes on from JAKSTL010000014.1 coordinate 27,913, forward strand.
CCGTTTATTATTGCCAAGTTTATATGTATTTTTTTTCATCAATTTTATAAAACCCTTTTGAAACCTAGTGATATTTTAATTACCAATGTTTTACCACAGTAATATTCCATCTTTTAAAATATATTTTTCGGAACCATTGCTGTATCTTACAAGAATTGTTGGATTTCTAACCACACCGTCCAGATGTATTAAACTTGGGGCATCGTTATCATAATTTGCACCAATTGCAAAATGACAGGTATGGAAGGCTTTTTCATCTTCCAGCATATTTCCTGTAACTCTTGCGGCAGGATTTAATCCAATACCCAATTCTCCAATATTTCGGGCATTTTTTTTATAAACAGCACCCATTCCTTTAGTAAGTTTTTTTTCACGCTCATACTGCATGGATCTATTTTCTGCTTCTGTAATAGTTTTACTCAATCTTTTTGCTTCTGCCCCACCTGTAATTTCTGTAACATAGCCTTTTTCAACCTTGCATTTGATTGGAGTTTCCAAAAGAGCATCTCCATCAGCAAAAGTCATGGAACCATCAAAAACGATTACACCTTCACAACCATTTATTTCGCTTCCATCTGCCGCTTTTGTACCACCGACTACAGGACTAATAAAAACTTCACCCGCTGGAATATTTCCACCAGAACCTGGCGCTGTAAAATTACCATCGTCTCTCATAAGATTGCGATTTTTTAAAGGAATCTCCAAATCTGTTCCTCCCGGAGATGTTACATGAGCACTTATAACTCCAAGAAAATCATTGCATACTTTATCACAACATTCCTGCAAAGCCTTATAATCAATTGCACCAGTTCGAGCCATCATATCATCTGTAATACCTGGGGTCCAAACTGCACGCATAGTTCGTTTGTATTCAAGAAGATAATCAAAAACATGATCATAATCTGTGCCTTCGTGAGTTTTATAAGGATTTGCAGTAGCCTGAGCATCTTTTCCAAGCTTGCAATTAGAAATAGAAAAACAAACATCTGGATTTGTACCAATGGCCGCAATGACTTCTGGGTTTGCGTTATCAAAACTGGTTTTATCCGGCTGAAACATTAGAGTTGCATTAGCACCTGCATTAATTGAAGCGGTATATAAATCTTGTGCAATTGAATTAGTAGCAGGATTTGCAATAATCAAAACTCTTTCTCCAGGTTTAACTGCCACCACATCCTGAACTACAACTTCTGCGGGAGTTCTATTCTGTCTTTTTGATATTAAACTTTCCAGTTTTTTTATTGTTTCTGTTTTCATAAAATCCATTTACTTTCTCCTAAAATAAGATTTATAAACTTAAACTATTTCAACAAAGTCTTTTGTCTATTTTGAAATAAAAACCAGGTTTCTTTCCGAATCTTCAAGTCCGGGAACAAATAACTGTTTTACTTCATAAGAACCAATCAATTTTTCAATTGGTTTCATTTCTTCACTAATATTTTCCAATTTTGCTTTATAAGCGGCCAATAAGCCATCTTTTTTTACAATCCTAAGCAAAGTTTTTGTCATTTTTTCGTCTAAAGGTCTAAAGGCTCTAAAAACAATTAAATCAAAAGTTTCGGGAGCAAGTTTTTCGGCTTCAGAATTAATTACTTCTACATTATTCAATCCAAGAATTGCAGAACAATTTTCAAGAAAGGCACATCTTTTAGCCATTCGCTCCACCAGTTGAAAATGAACATCTGGAAAAACCGTTGCAAGAGGAATGCCAGGTAATCCACCTCCAGAACCAATGTCGCCAAGTAAAAAAGATGTATTTCCTTTTGCTTTTATATATTCATTAATCAATGGATATGCCGACAAAGAATCCAGAATATGCCGAACAACTAATTCATTGTAATCAGAAGTATTTGTAAGATTATAAGCAGAATTAAAAAGAATGATTTCCTTTATGTATCTGTCCATCTTTTCTGCAATTTCTGGAATCCGTTCTTCGGGTAAACCACATTTTTTTAATCCAGTAATCAAGTTTTCTGTCATTTTCTTCTCTTAAATAAAATATATTAAAATCCTTTTTGTGGGATTTGTGCTACTTATCAATATCCAGCAAAATATCTGCGGCAAAACCATCTTTATTATGATGCACAACCACCAGATTTCCAGTTTTTTCGGCTTTAAGATTTTTCTGCTGACAAAGTTTATAAACATAAGAATTAGTGTTTTTTGCGTCCTGTGCAATTGAAGGAATTACATCATAATAAGTTACAGAACCATTGCTGCCATTGGCTTTAAACAACAAATAAAAAGTTTCATTTCTACTTTTTTGATTTGCATAATATTTTCTATCGGCGGTAAATAAAAATGAACCATCCGATTCTGGCTTACTAAAGAAAAAATTGGTCAGAGAATCGTTAATATTATAACCATTTACTTTAAACCGCAAAATTAAAGGCTCCCGTTTTCTAAAGTTCTGAGAATCCTGCTGATAGGTCTTATAATTTTCTTTTTCTGCGGGAGTAGCATTTTTCTGTTCCATTTTTAATTCTTCTAGGCTTGTTAACATCTGCCGAAGCAAAAGATTTGTTGTATTTGTTGATGAAGAATTAATGGAATTGTTCAAACCAGAAATATTATCAAACATTCCTGTATCATAAAGAGTAGATATATCAGAAGCCGTAAGTCGATTTGACGCTCCACCTAAAAGAGAGGAAAAAAGATCATCTGTGGTAAATCCGTCCATCAAATAGGCATCGGTAGAAGAAGTTGTTGCAGTATTGGTTGCATTTTTGTTTTTTTCACCATTTCCGCCATCATTTTTTTTGTTATCTTTATTTTTCCACTGAGAATAATTGTTTCCTGTTGGCTGATAGAATGGCTCTCCTACAGAAGGCTGTGATATTTCTGGCATTCGAGGCATTTCTGGCATATCAATAGAAAATAATTGAGTAGAAGTAAATATAAATAAAGTTACTAACAAAACAGTCTTATAGATTTGCAAGACTTTCCTCCACAACTTCAAGCCTCTGTGTCAACTGAGCAATAGTCTTCTCCAGGCGATTCTTTTCTTTTTCGAGCTTAGATTTTGGATCTTCGCCTCGACTCTGGGCCGCTTTCTGCTTCATCATTTCGCGAACTGTAGAAGGACTTTTTCCACCTTGAAGAAACTCCTGTTCCACATTAGCTCTATCATCCTTTTTCTTAACACTGGCAACAACTTTCATATTATCAAAACCAATGGCAGGATTTACTTCAACAGCACCAACTTTTCTAATATCTCGCTCAGCACTTCTAGGAAGACACAAAACTCTATCGATATAATCTTCATAACGAATATCAGCTTCCTTACACAATTCCCAAGCCTTTGCAAGCTTTTTACCAAACTCCTGCATTAACTGACCATTTTTTTCAAGATAATTTACTTTAATGTCTTCTGTCAGTTCTTTTAATTCTGGATTATTTTCCCATCCTAAAGAATAATATCCTTTCTGTTCTGCAATTCCCAACAATTCTCCAAACTTAGCCCAAAACTCCTGAGTATGAACCTTGGCATTACCAACATAAGCTGGATTAATTTCCTGCTGTTTTTCTGTGACCAAATGATGAGTATATTCGTGAACTGCGGTATAAACCAACTGATTATCAGTTTTAAAGTTTTTATTATGCAGATAGATTTCATGAGTATCTGGTTTATAAAAGCCATTAACTCTTTTGCTTTCCTTTCCTGTCTGAATAACCGAAAAATCAAGCTTAGATTCTTCAATTTCCATTAAAAGCTGCTTTATTTTCTCATTTTCCATTTTTTACTCCAAATATCCTAATCTATCCAAAATTATTGCTCCAGAAACCGTAGCAGCAGTCTCTGTTCTCATAATTCTATTTCCCATTCCACAACGAATAAAACCATATTCTTCCAAAAGCTTTCGTTCTTTATCTGTCCAGCCTCGTTCACTACCAATTGCGGCATAAACCGATTTTCCTTCTGTACAAGGAGTTTTACATTCCATACAAGGAATATCTTTTAATGCTGTATTTAAAGAACACTTGGGATTAACATTATCTAAGGCCAGACGCAAAATATGATGTGAATGTTCACTTTCTTTGTATGAATCTTCACAATATCCCAAACATTCCTTTAATGATTTATGCAAAAATAAGTTTGGAACATGGGTGCTTCCCGCCTGAACTGTTCCATCAAGGAGCATTTTATAGGCACTTCCCTTTTCTACAAGAGTTGATTGCATATAAGATTTCTCTCCAAGTTCTGTTCCTGTAAGATGAACTTCTTTAACACCAAGAGCGGCAACATCTCGCAGAAGTCTCTTTAATTGAATTGGACGAGGAAAACCAATAATCATTTTTAGGGATGTAAGTTTTTTCCCATCAGAAAGAGGTTCAAAAGAAAAAGAAATAGAAGTATCTGTAATTTCTGTTATAGTTGCAGTTCCAGCCTTACCACCAATAACACCAGCAGTAAAAGTGTCTCCTGCTTTTTTATGAAGAATCTTAATTAGATGTTCTGCCCTTTCATCTTTTAAATCCAAAGGCGCCGAAAGTTCATCCTGACTAAATAAACAGATATTCATTTAATTCAATCCCCACCAAATCGAACTTATAGTATTCGCTTTCTGTCCCCTACAGAAAATAATTTATCATTTATTATATAGTGATTACCCTGAAACCGAAACTTTTTTCAACAATTTCACAAGTGCATCCTTTTCAATTAAATCTATTGGACGCCCCTCGGTATATGTATGAGCCCCTTGAGAGAAAGAACCCATTGTTACACAGAAACCATTATCACATTTAGAATCTTTTAGTTTTGTATGAAACTCTCTTACATACAAATCGCCAATAACAGTTTGTGTTCTATAAAAACGGAAAATATTTTTTGCTTCCCACTTGTTGGTTTCGATATAGCAGATAATTTCTACACTTTCTGTTGCAATTGCTACATCTTCAACTTTGACAAAACAATTTGTATAGTAAGCAGTTATTAATTTTCGGCACAAGGCAACAAAATCACTGGTTCCAGACATAAGATAAACCTGAAGATTCTTATTCTGATTAAGTTCCTGATATCTACTGACTAATGAATCAACATCTTTATAACCAGAATGAATGCCTTGAATCTGTTTTAATAAGGTTAAGGCCTTTGGAATATTATTCTGCCCAATATAAGCGTTAGCACATCTGTACAAAATCTGAACTTTTATTGGTTCCGGAACATTCTCCAGCTTCATACCAATTTCATAATCTTGAACTGCGGCTGTAAAGTTTTTCTGTCTTTCGTGCATTTTACCAGCTTCAAGAGATGATTGTGGTCCAAAAACTGGATCTGGACGTAAATGAACAAAGATTTTCAAAGCTTTATCGTTATATCCTGTTTCTGCCATTGCAACAGCCATATCGTATAAAACTTCTTTGTTATCTGGTGTTTCTTCCAGCAATTTTTTTAGATAAGGCAAACTTTCTTTATATTTACTACTTTTAAAATACGAAAAACCTAAGTACTCGTTTGCATCACTGCTTTCTGGAGCAAGAAGTTTACATTTTTTAAAACAGACAATTGCTTTATCGTAATTTCCCTTTTGATAGAATGCTTTTCCCAAATAAAAATTAGTATCAAAGTTTTCAGAATCCTTTCGGGCTGACTGCATCATATAAGCTATGGTTTCATCATATTTTTCCTGAAAGAAAGCGGCTACACCTATTCTTCTGGTTGTTTTTGCCACATCAATTTCTACATGAGCAGGAGCCAAGTCATAGAGAGTTTTATATACACCCCAAACTTTTTCCCAATTTTTATCCTGATAATAAATATCACCTAAGGCTTCAAGAGCAGGAATGTTGTGAGGATCATGAGATAACTTTTTTTCATATTCTTTTACAACTGCAGACTTTCCTTTGCGCTGTACACTATTTGAAATAGGACCGTTTTTTCTTTTGCTTTTATGACCAGAAATAACCACAATCATTGAAACAAGTGTAACAGCAACCAAAAGCGCCACAAGTATTGGAATAAGCATTCTATAGACCTCCGCCTATTTCTTTGATGTTCGTTCTTTTACCAGCATTGCTATTTTTTCCATAGCAATTTTTATTTTATTTATATCAGTTGCATAACAACAACGAATAAAACCTTCTCCACAGTCTCCAAAACAAGTACCAGGAACTACGGCTACATTATATTTATTGATAAGTTCAGTTGCAAACTCTTCTGAAGTCATACCTGTTGGACGAATATCAGGGAACATATAGAAAGCACCCTCTGGTTCTATACAAGGAAGTCCCATATCTATGAAAGCTTTATGCATTACATTGCGTCTTTGCTGATAGCTTACTCTCATTTTTTCTACATCATCCCAAGCATTTCTTAAACCTTCGGCCGCTGCATACTGACTGAAAATTGGTGGACAAATAGAACTGTAAGCATGAAGTTTACAGCACTGAGTAAGAAGTTCATTTGGTGCTGCAATGTAGCCGATTCGCCAACCAGTCATAGCAAAAGATTTTGAAAAACCATTAAATATGATTGTATAATCCTTCATACCTGGGAACTCACCAATGGAAACATGCTTATGACCATCGTACAGAAGTTCACAATAGATTTCATCGCTTAAACACCAGATTTCGTGCTTTTTTATTACTTCAGCAATTTTTTCCAATTCTGCGGCTGGAATACATCGTCCTGTAGGATTGCTTGGGGAACAGAACATTACAGCTTTTGTTTTTGGAGTACAAGCGGTTTCTATCTGTTCTGCAGTCGGTATAAAATCTGTTTTACTTGTATCAAGATGAATGACCTTTGCACCACAAAGATCAGAAAGTGGCTGATAAGAAACATAGCATGGTTCGCAAACAATAATTTCATCGCCAGAATTAAGAATTGCCCGTAAAACTAAATCCAAACCTTCTGAAGCACCAATAGTTGGAAGAATCTCTGTTTCCGGCTTATAGTCAAGATTATATTTTTTGAGATATTTTGCAATTTCTTCTCGTAATTCTATTAAGCCCCAATTGGATGTGTAAGAAGTGTGTCCTTTTTCTAAATGATAAAAAGCTTCTTCGCGAACAACCCAAGGAGTTGCAAAATCTGGTTCACCAACACCCAGAGAAATTATATCATCATGACCTATACAAAGTTCAAAAAACTTGCGGATTCCTGACGGAGGGATTTCCAGCATTTTTTTACAAAATCTATCTTCTCGTGTATTCATTTTAATTTCCTAATTTTATTGTTGATAAAGTGTATGCAGTTCTAAAATTATGCCTGCATTTCTCTTCTGTCTCTTTCATCTTCAACATAAACAATGTCGTTTTCTTTGTAAGTTTTTAAAACAAAGTTTGTTTTTGTTGAACGAACGCCTTCGAGAGTGGAAAGTTTTTCAGAAACAAAAAGCGCAACTTCTTTTAATGAATCGCCTTCGATAATCACTTTTAAGTCGTAACCGCCACTCATTAAATAAAGAGAACGGATTTGTGGGAAGCGATACAATCTATCGGCAATGGCATCAAAACCATGTTCTCTCTGAGGCTGAACCTGGATTTCAATTTCGGCAAGAACTTTTTCTTTCTGCTCTTTATCTTTTTCGGGATTTACAACGGCGACATACTTAAGAATTACACCATCATTTTCAAGTTTTTTTATAATTGCAGCAACTTCCGCTTCAGTTTTTTTTGTCATCGCGGCAATATCGGCCACAGATAATCTTGCATTCTGACGCAGTAAATCAAGTATTTCATCCATAAGAATCCTCCTGTAAAACTTCTCTTTTATTATAACACTAATGTCATTCCGAACTTATTTCGGAATCTCAATACTAAATCTAGCGGGATGCTGAAACGAGTTCAGCATGACAATTTTCTTAAATTGTTTAAGTTTAAACCTTTTATATGTTATAAATATATAATTTACTATCTATTGAGATTTTTTACAATAATTTGATTAAAGGGATTTTTCCTCTGATTTTATATCTGATTGCTTTTCTGTTCCCAGAAGAATTACCGAGGAAAAAATTAAAAGGATTCCAATAATTTTTAATATGGATATGCTTTCTTTCCATACACAAAAGCCTACAATTGTTCCTACCAAAGGTTCAACCGTTACAAGAATAGCCGCTTTTCCAGTTTCTAGGCCGCTTAACCCGAATGTGTAAAAAATATAAGGTAAAACTGTACAAATTAAAGCAATTCCTATTATTAGAAAAATAACCTTTTGATTAAAACAATTTGATACTGTTTTTATTGAGCAAAAAGGCATAATGCTGAGAGATGAAAAAACAAAAGTGTAAAAAGTAACTGTAAGGGAATTATATTTTTTTAAGGTATATCTACTGAAAATTGAATAGAGGGCATAACCAAAACCTGCACAAAGTCCTATTAAGAATCCTTTTAGAGTTAATGAATGATTACCACCTATAATTTCGGTTACAAAAATACATCCTAGAAAAGTCATTATTAATGCGAGGATTTTTTTTAATGTAATTTTTTCTTTAAAAAGAATTAAAGACATAAACAACACAAAAATTGGAGATGTGTAAAGAAGAATTACCGCTATGGATGCACCACTTTCCAGAATAGTTTTAAAATAACACAAGCTAAAAAATGTAAGGCTGACAATTCCAGTTCCAATAAACATCCATAAATCTTTTAGGCTGATTTTTAACAATTTTTTGTCTTTTATAAAAAGAAAAATAAATAAAAAGAAAGAAGATAATAAGCCACGAAAAAACATTATTTGAAGAGAAGAAAAACCTGCACTGTTTAAAGGTTTTAAGAACAAAGAAATAACTCCCCAAAGGATTCCAGCGGCAATTGTTAATAATGAATATTTCATAAGAGTTATTCTCCAAAATTGAATTAGGGTGGTTTCGACAGGCTCAACCACCGCAGGTATCGGGTTTAACAACCACAGGTATCTGGTTTAACCAACGCCTGTATCTGGTTTAATCACCGCATTTTAATGGATTAACCAATGTATGTATCTGGTTTAAACATCGCATTTTAATGGTTTAATCAATGCATTTTAATGGTTCAGACAGCAAGGGGCGGCGTAAAAAAAAAGACCGTCACACTAGGTAACGGCCTTTTTTAGAACAAATTAGTATTCTAATTATTCAGCATCTTCGAAGAGCCCAACTGTCTTTTCTTTGTCTGAATTGTAGTGAGCAACAACTTTGTCGCCTTTCTTTGCGTTTGCATACATATAAACCTGGCCAATTGCTTCTTTAGCTTTATTGAATGTATCGCCAGCTTCTTCTGAAGCTACATATTTAGCAACTTCTTTGTCGTTAAGAGAGATAACCAATGTTCCTGGAACATCTTGTGTTACGCTGATATTGAATTCGTATCCTTCTTCGTTTTTAATGTTAAGAGCTTCGCTAACATAAAAAGCAGATGCGGCCTTTCCGTCGAGATATTCAACTATTGCATTTTTATCGATATTGTCCTGATCTGTATCCATTGATTCTTTCATAGCATTCTTTGAAACACCAGAATACTTTTCAACATAGTACTTACCATCAGCTACTCTAACACCAATAAGGATGAAGTCTAAAAGTTCATCTTTTTCGTCTTTTGTTTCACCAACTTTTGTTGAGTGAGTATTGATTGCAAGACCAACTACTGAGTTATTTGCAACAATTGATTCGTCATTCTTGATAACAACAGTTGTATCGATTTGAGATACTTTCTTTGAGTCACTTAATGGAACGAAACAACGTCTATAAGGAGTCTCTAAAGTAACTTTAGCATCTTCTGTTGCATCTACAGTAAGAGTTTTCTTCCATTTAGTACCTTTTCCATCACCTTCTCCTAAACCACCACAACTAACCAAAGCAAGTGCTACTACAGCAACTGCGCCCAAAAAGATTTTCTTTGTCATTTTCATTGAAAAAATCTCCTAAATGATTTTTTTTGCTATTTGAAGCAAATTAAAATAATTACATATCCGCAGTAAAACCACGGACGCAGTAGAAAAACCAACGATTCATCTCTGCAGTTAAAACTTTTTGTTTTTCTGTAGTGTTATTTTCACACTTTTTATACACTATACTTTATACTCAAAAAAAACTTATTTCAAGTATAAATGCATATAACTTTTTCTTTAACAGTTCTTTTTAGTTTTCTATTGATTTTTTATTCATCTAAAGTAATTCGGTTTCCTGTATACAAGAAATAATAACGACCTTTTGCGGCAATCAATTGGTCGTGAGTACCTCGCTCAATTATATTTCCGTGTTCAAGAACAATAATTTCATCTGCATTGCGAACAGTAGAAAGACGATGGGCAATTACAAATGAAGTTCGTCCAGCCATAAGACTATCCATACCTTTTTCTATAAGAGATTCTGTTCGAGTATCAATAGAAGAAGTGGCTTCGTCTAAAATTAAAACCGGTGGATTAGCTACAGCGGCACGGGCAATAGCAAGAAGCTGTCTCTGTCCCTGACTTAAAGAAGAACCATCACCGGTAATAACTGTATCGTAACCATTTTCCAAATGTCGAATAAAATGATCTGCATTGGCAAGTTTTGCGGCTTCATAAACCTGTGCATCAGAAGCATCAAGATTACCGTAACGAATGTTTTCTCGAATTGTTCCTGTAAACAGATGTGTATTCTGCTGAACCATGCCCAAAGATTTTCTAAGAGCATCTTTTGAAATACTGTTTAAAGGGATTCCATCATAAGTAATCTTTCCATTAGCATCATCTACATCATAAAAACGAGTAAGAAGATTGATAGTAGTCGTTTTTCCAGAACCAGTAGAGCCTACCAGAGCAATTTTCATACCTGGCTTTGCGTGTATATTAATGTTATGAAGGACAGTTTTTTCTGGAGTATAACCAAAAGTAACATTGTCAAAAATAACTTCGCCCTGCAATTTTCTAAGAGAATTATCCTCAGGACTTTTCCATGCCCATTCTCCAGTTTTTGCAAAAGATTGAACCAGTTTTTCATTTCCTTGTGAATCTTTGGCTTCATAGGCATTAACCAGAGTATATTTACCCTCATCAACTTCATTTTCTTCATCGATAACGGCAAAAATACGCTCTGCACCGGCCAAGGCATTTAATACAGAGTTTGCCTGCTGACTCATCATTCCAATTGGTTGAGTAAAAGAACGAGTGTATTGCAAGAAAGCGGCAATTGTACCAAGATTCAAAACTCCAAAAAACCAATTAAAGCTGATTACACCAGATTCGCCTAAAATCATAAAAACTGAGGCAACTATGGCAATGATGGCATATTGTATATGAGACATATTGTTGGTTACTGGCCCCATAACACCACCATAAGTCATAGCATCTGTTCCTGCTTTTCTAAGATTTTCATTGAGAATTGCAAAGTCTTTTTTTGTTTCTTTTTCGTGATTGAAAACTTTTATTACCTTTTGACCTTCAATCATTTCTTCAATATAACCGTTTAATTCACCAATGGCTTTTTGATTATCGCGGAATGCTTTTACCGAGCGTTTTCCTATCATTTTAATAAGTTGGAAAATACAAACCATAAGCAAAAGCATAAGCAATGTAAGCATTGGACTTAAAATCATCATCATTACAAACACAGAAATAACGGTAAGACTAGATGAGAGAAGCTGTGGAATAGTCTGACTCAGCATTTCGCGTAAAGTGTCTGTATCATTGGTAAAGCGAGACATTAATTCCCCATGAGTATGAGAATCGTAGTAACGGATTGGCAGTTTTTCCAGACGGTTAAACAAATCTGTTCGAATATTGAACAAAAGATTTGTGGAAATATAAATCATCAGGCGCTGATTGCAATAAGAAGCGGCAACTCCCACCAAGAAAAGAGCAAGAAGCCCCAGCATCAATTTTCCAAAAGCGGCCATAGTTCCTGCAATATCTGCAAAAGCTCCTCCAGAAGCAATTATTTTTGCCATTGGAAGAATGTAATTATTGATGGCAGGCTTTAAGAAATAACTTCCTATAACCGAAGTTCCTGAACTGATTACGACACAAAGGAAAACAACAATCCAGAGTGCCTTGAACTTTCCCATATATTTTATGATTCTTGAAATTGTATTCTTTGCATTTTTTGGTTTTGCAAAACCTCTTGAATGTGGTGGCATTAGTTTTCACCTCCTTCATCGGCAAGGTCTGCATCTCCAGAACCCTGCTGCTGGCTTTCATAAACTTCACGATAGATTTTATTTTCCTGAAGCAGTTGGTCGTGAGTTCCAAAACCGCTTAATTTTCCTTCATCAAGTACAAAAATTACATCTGCGTCTTTTACAGAAGAGATTCTCTGGGCAATAATAATTTTTGTAGTTTCTGGTGCCAGTTGTTTTAATGCTCCCCTGATTCTAGCTTCTGTGGCAGTATCTACAGCAGATGTGGAATCATCAAGAATAAGAATCTTTGGTTTTTTAAGAAGGGCTCGAGCTATACAAAGTCTTTGCTTTTGACCGCCAGAAACATTAACACCACCCTGTCCAAGATTTGTTTCATATTTTTCTGGGAAAGACTGAACAAAGGTATCTGCATCGGCAGCTTTACAAGCCTGGATAATTTCTTCATCGGTAGCGTCTGGATTTCCCCATTTTAGATTTTCTTTGATTGTTCCACTGAAAAGAACATTTTTTTGAAGAACCATAGCAACGGCATCACGAAGTACGGTAAGATCATAATTACGAACATCTTCGCCGCCAACTTTTACAGTGCCGCTAAAAGCATCATAAAGTCGAGGAATTAAGGAAACTACTGTAGTTTTAGAAGAACCTGTTCCTCCAATTATACCTACAACCTGTCCGCTTTTAATTTCTAAATTGATGTCTGATAGAACACAGTTGTCTTTATTTTTATTGTAGCTGAAGCTGACATTTTCAAATTTAACAGAACCATCTTTTACCTGAAGAACAGGATTTTCTGGAGCGGTAATGTCGGAAACTTCATCAAAAATCTCGCAGATTCGATGATTGGAAGCCTTTGCCATAACCAGAGAAACAAAAAGCATACCAAGCATCATTAATGACATAAGGATTTGGGTTACATAGGTAAAGAAACTGATTAATTCGCCAGAAAGCATTGTTCCGAATACAACCTGACGGCCACCTAACCACATAACGGCAATCATTGTGAGATACATAACCAGCTGCATAATTGGCATCATAAAAATAATAAGTCGTTCTGCGTGAACCTGTGCATTTTTTACATCTTCTGCGGCTTTGCGGAACTTATTTTCTTCATATTCACCACGAACAAAGGCTTTTACAACCCGAATGCCTATAAGATTTTCCTGAATGGTTGCATTCATTGTATCGAACTTACGCATCATTTTTTCAAATCTTGGGTGAGCCATCATGGAAATTGTAAGAACACTAATAGCAATGACTGGAATTGAAACAAGGAATATCATTGCAAGGCGGGCATTGATTTTAAATGCCATAAAACTTCCGGCCACAAGCATAATTGGTGAACGGAAAACCATATGAATAAGCATTCTGAAAACATTCTGTGACATGGTAACATCGGTAGTAAGACGAGTTACGAGACTGGCGGTACTAAACTTGTCGATATTTGCAAAAGAGAAGTTTTGTATGCAATTATAAAGCCTGCGACGAATGTTAGCACCATAACCTTGGGCTGCTACAGTGGAAAATCTTGTTCCTAAAACGCCGCAACACAGAGAAATACAGGATAGTCCTACCATTAAAAGTCCGGTTTTAACTACATAATTCAAATCTTTACCGGAAATACCAACATCAATAATTTTTGCCATTACAAAGGGAATTATTACTTCCATAATAACTTCACCAACCATAACAACAGGAGAAAGGAAAGAATTGATTACATACTTCTTTTCCAGTCCTTTTAAAAGTTTCTTCACATTAGACATGGTTTAAATGTAATAAAAAAGCAATGGAAAAATCAAGAGATTGTATCTTAAATATTTTTATGAAGGAGTGTTGTGATATTTTTTCACTTTTTATTAAAAATATGCTAGTATTTTTTGGGAAGATTTGGAGGTAAATAATGTATTTTGATTACACTTATTTGATTTATGTTATGCCGGCTGTTCTTTTGAGTTTAATTGCATCGGCTATGGTGAAAAACAGTTTTGCAAAATATAACAGGGTTCTTAGCAGTAAAAACATTACGGGAGCTCAGGCGGCGGCAATTTTAATGAAAGCAAATGGTATAAATGATGTTAGAATTGCGCATATTAATGGAGATTTAACTGATAATTATAATCCTTCCACAAAGGTTTTGAGTTTAAGTGATTCTACTTTTTCCAGCACTTCTATTGCCGCTATTGGGGTTGCTGCTCACGAAACGGGACATGCCATTCAGCATCAGGTGGGATATGGACCGTTGGTTTTACGAAAAATGCTTGTTCCTGTAGCAAACTTTGGTTCTAGATTCGGTCCTTCTCTGGCTATTCTTGGGCTGATTTTAGGTGGAACTGCTCAAATGGAAAGTACTTTATCTATATTTCAATTGATAACTGACATTGGATTGCTTTTATTTGCGGCTTCTGTTTTATTTTATATTGTAACCTTGCCTGTGGAATTTAACGCTTCCAGACGGGCTTTAAAGATTTTAAAAGAAACTGGAACTTTAACTTCGGAAGAAATACCTGGGGTTAGGAAAGTGCTTTCGGCAGCGGCTATGACTTATGTTGCTTCTGCTTTGACTGCTATAGGCTCTTTAATTAGACTTTTGGTTATAACTGGAAGAAAAAATAATCGTAGATAAAAAAAATTAATTTTTTTAATTTTTTATATAAAAGCTGTTGACACAAAATAATATAAAGTATATATTTATGGAACATTCGACGGAATGAACGGGCTACTAGCTCAGTAGGTAGAGCAACGCCCTTTTAAGGCGTGGGTCACTGGT
>JAKSTL010000140.1 GCA_024402595.1 Treponema sp.
AATCAGCAGCTTTCTGAGCAGCGATTAAGTCTGGAGAACCTTCCAAACCAACTGCGAAACTGTGCAACTGTGGCCACCATGCAGCTTCTTTTGAGTCAGATTCAACACGTTTTTTAGAGAATTTCTGAGTAATTGCAGCAATAACAGAAGAGTCCAAACCACCAGAAAGCAATACACCGTATGGAACATCCGACATCAACTGAGCTTTTACAGCACTTTCCAATCCGTTACGAACTTTTTCAATAACAGCAGGATTGATAATTTCACCTTTGTCATCAGTTGCTTTTGGAGCAGCTTTTACTGCATCATAAGATTCCCAATCTCGTTTGTACCATTTTGTTGGTTTTTCATCTTTAGAATAGAAATAGGAACCGTTAGGGAATTCTTCAATTGTCTGGCATTCACCTTCCAAAGCCTTTAATTCTGAACCAACATAGTAGCGGCCCTGTTTATCCCAACCCTGATAAAGTGGAATTACACCAATTTCATCACGAGCAATAAGATAAGTATCGTTTTCGCTATCATACAAAGCAAAAGCAAAAATACCGCTGAGTTTTTCAATCATTTCAGCAAAGTTTCCGCTTTCACGATATTTTTTATACAAAGGAATAATAGCTTCACAGTCAGAACCAGTCTGGAAAGCATATTTTCCTTCAAATTCCTTACGAATATCTTTATGGTTATAAATTTCACCGTTAGCAGCCAAAATAATTTTCTGATCATCACTAACCAAAGGCTGTTTACCAGAAAGAGGGTCTACAATAGAAAGACGTTCGTGGCTAAGAATAGCATTATCACCAGTATATACCCCGCTCCAATCCGGACCGCGATGTCTAATCTTTTTAGACATTTCCAGTACCTGATTGCGTAATTCTTCCTTTAAGCCTTCATTAATTGGCTGACTTCCACTATTTAAATCAAATGCACCTACGAATCCACACATGCCTAATATAGCAAAAACCGTTAAAAAATCGATTTTACCGCTGTAAAATCGATTTTAGGTTTTTACCAGAAATCGGCACCGCGGTAAATAGGAGATTCGTTAAGAAAAAACTTTTCATCAGAAAAGTTTTTTTAGAATCTTCCAAATTCTTTAATGGAGTTTGCATGCCTCCTATTCAAAAAAATAAAAAAAAGAGGTCGTAGACACAATCCCTATTTCAAAAGAAATAAGAATAATATCTACGACCTCTTTGCCGTTGTTCTCATTAATATAATACTTTACTTTAATAAATTCAAGTGATTACATTTACGTAATAGATTATCTGATAAAGTGAGTCCAGGCACGTTCTTCTTTTTCTGGCAATCCATACTTTTCTTTACCAAGTGCAATACTCTTCATCAAAAAAGCCATATTTCTTGCAAGAACACGCATTGTCTGTTTACCTTCTTCATCCATAGCTGCCTCACCTTCTCCCCTTCCATGAATACAGTTCCAATACTGACTTGAAGCAACTGGCATATTACTGATTGTGAAATATTTATTCAATTCATCAAAAGTAGAAGAACAGCCTCCTCTTCTTGCACAAACAACGCTGGCACCTACTTTCATAGTTTTATCAAAATGTGAACTGTAAAAAAGTCTGTCCAATGCTGCAATTAAAGTTGCATTGGCAGAAGCATAATAAACAGGGCTTGCAACAACAAGACCGTCAGCTGCTTCGAATTTTTCAGCAAGTTCATTTACGGTATCATCAAAAACACATTTTCCAAGTTCACTACAACGACCGCAGGCAATACAACCACGAATATCTTTATTTCCAATCTGAACAATTTCTACTTCAATTCCGTCTTTTTCAAAAACAGTTTTCATTTCCTCTAAAGCAAGAGCTGTATTTCCTTTACTTCTAGGACTTCCGTTAATCATTAAAACTTTCATATTTTCAATCCTCTTATTTTCTATTATTTATTACAAAACTCTGCAATTTCTTTCCATGCTTTTTTACTTTCAGGAAGAAAATCTCCGGCCAGCTGGAATACATGGAACATTCCATTATATTCAGAAAGCTGTACCTCTACCCCACTCTTCTTTGCTTTTTCATAAATAGTTTCACTGTCACTAAGCAGCACTTCAAAAGTTCCTACATGAATCAACATTTGTGGAAAACCATTATATTCGCCATAAGCAGGTGATAAATAAGGATCATATAAATCGGCATCTCCTGCATAAAGAGCTGTCATTGATTTTTGTTTTTTCCCATCTGAAACAACTGGCTTTGGTTCTTCAATTTTTGCAGGAGTTTTCCAGTCATGTGGAGAAATACCAAACATAGGATCTTTATAAAGATTTTCTTTATGAGATTTTCCCTGTCCAGCCAAATCAGCCCAAGGTGACATACAAATAATCTTTCCAGGAAGATCTCTGCCATCATCTCTAAGTTTTAAACACAAAGCCAATGTAAGATTTCCACCAGCTGAATCACCGACAACAATAACATTTTCTGGTTTCCATCCATTTTCGAGAATCCAGTCCCAGGCCATTAATGCATCTTCCAATGCAGCCGGATACTCATATTCTGGAGCAATTCTATAATCGATATTCAATACTGCAGCATCCTGAACCAGTTTACTGAATTTTACAGCCTGGCTTCTATAAGAATCTATCATTCCAATTACATAAGCGCCACCATGAATCTGAAATATCAATTTTTCAGATTTTGAGCCCTGTTTTTTTAGTAATTCCACAGGAACACCACAATCAATTTTTTCGTAAGTATAACCTTTTGGAGCCTTCCAGCTGGAACCTTTTGCAGAAAGAGCAGCTCCAGAACTCAGCATTCCATCACCTTTCATAAAAGGGAGATTTCTTACTTCACGAATAAATTCCCGAACCATAGTTCCTTTGTAAGAAACAGACAAATCTGGACGGGAAAAAACTCCATTAAAATGAAGTGCAATTACCACCAGCAAATAAATCCAGAATTTGTTAAAACCACTGGTTGTTTTTCCACCCAAAAGTTTTTCCCACAATGGACTGAATCTAAAAACTGTAAGTCCAGCTAATAAAACTGTCCAGCAAATCCAGCCGGCAATTTTTGAATCAATAACAAATAAAGTAACAGCAGAACAGCCAAAAAAAAGCAGAACAAAAACAATGTACCTTATAATGCTTTTAAGAGAAACTTTTTCTTCCATAGTTTCACCGCCTAAAAATACTTTTCACCCTACCCTACCCTTCCATATTAAGATAAATTCTGAATTTTTTACAAGGTTAAATAAAAAAAACTGCCCGACACACATCAGACAGTTTTTCCAATTTTCTAAAAAATTAAGTCAGCAGTTATTCTTTCTTAAACTTGATTTCACCATTTTTTGAAGAACTTCTTATTGTAAGAATGTCGCCTTCTACAGTGTAAGAATCTGCATAAGAAATAATTTCCAGAAATGCATCTTCACAGGCCATCTGTTCTGGTGAACCCATCATGCGGGTACAGGCAAAACCGTTTGATTCAAGTTTTCCTTCTGAAGCTTTTACATCTCCATTAAAAATATTAACACCTGCATTTCCATAAACTTTTACTTTACTTCCCGAAGGCTGCAGATTTACAAACGACTCTACAACTTTTACAGATTTTCCGTTTAATGTGATTGCAGTTGTGTTCCAGTTACCTTTCAATTCTTCTGCTCCTTTGCAGCTGATAAATAAAAATGGAAGAACAGCTGCCAATACTAAAATAAGTTTTTTCATGTTTTCATTTCTCCATCATTTTGTACTCTATCCTAACAACCTTCTGGATGTAAAAATGTTACAAAATTATGGGAGAGATTTTTTTATTGTATTAACACTTGTATTACTTTTACACTCTTGTATATACATTTGTGTATTTTTTATACAACTGTCTATACATCAACATTTTTTCTGCTAAAATCCACCGTTTACCACCAGGTACACTTGAATTTTTAGAGTCGAAATAAAACATCCTCTGAGACGCTCATATTGCGATTCTGAGCGACTTTCTATAAGTTTTAATAAACTATATCATTTTTAATAAAAAGCCGCTCACAACGAAGATTTCAGCGTGTTTTAAAAGTATTACAAATGTAATTACAATTGCAATACTTTTGTTATTACATTTGTATGTAATTACA
>JAKSTL010000141.1 GCA_024402595.1 Treponema sp.
GGCAATAAACTGCAGCTTTAATTGAAGTTGATTGCCAGTTATCAGTTCTATTTTGATTTTACTTTATAATGGCTATACAGGGTTTTGTAATTAACTCTATTATCCAAGCTTTGCAAAAAACGAAAACAGAATTACAGTCATTATTCCAGTTACTGCAATTGAAAGACTGCTCATTGCGCCTTCAACTTCGCCAATTTCCATTGCTTTAGCTGTTCCCATTGCGTGAGAGGATGTTCCAATGGCAACACCTTTTGCTACAGGATGAGTAATTTTAAAAAGCTTTAAAACTGTTTCCGTAAAGATGTTTCCCGTAATTCCTGTTATAACGATTACACCAACAGTTAAAGAAGGAATTCCACCGAACTGTTCCGAAAGTACCATTCCAATTGGAGTTGTAATAGATTTTGGTAATAAAGCAATGTACTCTGGATGGGTAAGTTTGAAGGCTATTGAAAATCCCAGAACATAGAACATACAGGTAATACATCCCGAAAAAATTCCTAAAATGATTGCCAGCCAGTTTTGTTTTAATTTTTCAAACTGCTCGTAAAGTGGAATTGCAAGACAGACTGTGGCAGGGGTGAGCAAAAAGGAAATAATTTTAGTTCCTGCCTGGTATTTTTCTAAATCAATTCCAAAAAATAAAATTACACTGATTGTAAGCAGTGTTGAAATTAAAAGCGGATTTACAAAGGCATATTTGAATTTATTCTTTAAAAAAAAGCCAATTTGATATGTAAAAATAGTCAAAAATACGTAGAAAAAATTAGAACTATTAATAAATTGTATCATTTTGTTAACACCTTCGATCTTTTAACTTCATAATTAGCTGTGTTACAAGCCCTGAAACAGCCATAACTACAAAGGTTGAAGAACAAGCAATCAAAACTATCTGCCACCAGTGAGCTTTTAGTACATCAAGGCATCCTAAAATTCCAACTCCAGGCGGAACAAACATCAGGGGCATTGTGTCGATTAAAAATTTTCCAGTTTCCTTTACAGATGAAACCTTAAAAATTTTAAAATGAAGGGCAAAAAACATCAAAATTAATCCATATATACTTCCGGGAATTGGAAGTGGAATAAAGTATCCTGCAGCTTCGCCAATCAAAGAAACTGTAAGAATAATAAGAAATTGTTTTACGATAGCCATAATTTTATACTCGTGTTATAGCATTTTCAGATAAAAATAACAATAAAAGGTTAGAGCTTCAGGTCAAGATAGACGAGCTCTTCGGGGATGAGTCCCATGTGCAGAACGTGTTGCTGACCTGCAAGTTCGTTACCGGTTGTAATAATTTCTGCTCCGGTTTTCTTCTGCCAGCCACCGCTTTCTAAAACTTGTGTATCATTCAAAATCAATGTGTGGAGTACAATGTCTTCAATTCTAAAGACGTGCCAGATAGAATAAGCCAAAGTCTGGTCAAGGCACGCTCCGCTCTTCGCCCTTGACTCAGCCGTTTTACAAGAGTCTGATTTCATCATACTCTTGTAATACATATTATTGTTTTTTCAGATGGTTCTCCCGACATTTTCGGTGATTATTTGTCCTTTTTATTCCGCAACTTCAAGTTGCACAGTTTTCCAAAAAAGCAATTGCGGGTTGTTAGTCATACTTTTATTAGTATGTTATATTCATTTTATCAACGCGTTGCAAACTAAACCACATTAATAGGAGTCTAAATTTATGAGTTTTGGAAAAAATCTTCAGTATTTACGCAGATTGTACAGAAATCTAACACAGGAAGGGCTGGCTGAAAAATTGAATGTGAGCCGTCAGACTGTTTCTAAATGGGAAACTGATGATGCAATGCCGGAAATGGATAAAGCTTTAGAACTTTGCAAAATCTTTAACTGCACGCTGGATAATCTTTTTAGAGACGAAATGTCTGTTCCAGATGAAAAATACTCCAACCTACGAATAGAAATGGTAAAAGGATTCCGTTATATTGCCCATACAGTTTTGAGCACAAATCCAGAAGATGATGCTTTAGACAGAGTACGCAAATATGCAAAGGAAAGCGGAATTGAAAATCCTAAGGTGATAGGCTGGGACTTTCCGTTTCTTTCTCCAGAGCAGATTAATATTTACCACATGCATGGTTATACAGCAGCCCTTATTTTGCCAGAAGAAATTGTACCTGCAAACAAAGAACTGGAAATCCGTCAGCAGGGCGACCATAATTACGCGGCAATCCACATTGAGCGTCCGTTTGAAAATCCTTTTGTTACAATTCCCGGTGCTTACCGAACTTTAATGGATTACATGAAAGTAAACGGTTGGGAACATGAAGAAAAGGATGTTATTCCATGTTTCGAAACAAACGGCAATACTATGGATGTTTATATTGCTTGTAAATAAATTTCTGTGATAATGGGGAGTTCCATCGGGACTCCCCTAAGATACCATTTTTACTCAATCGGCAACTGTACTTCTGTAAGCCAGTCTTCTACTGCTTCCTTGTTCCAGATTCCGTCGATGTAGCACTCTCTGGATAGTCCTGTAACCTTGTAGCCGTTTTCTTCTGCATAGCGCATGATGAATGCGTATGCTTCGCCAATTTCATCATAAGCACCTTTGTGGAAAATGCTTAAAACTTTTGTTGCAGGAAGCTTTTTGAATTTGATGTTTTTTCGCTTTCAACACCGATTTTTTCTACAGCTTCAACATGTCGGATAAGCACATCGCTTTCTTTATATTCGCCGTCTGGGGATTCGCAGAATTCATATGGTGGCTCACTGCACTTAAGGTCAGGTAGGAAAAACAGGAATTGTAGACGCTGCTACACAATATAAAAGAACAAGGCAATAAATAATTTTAAGAGAGAGCAGTAGAAAAATACACGGAAGAGACTGGCGACACAAAAGTAAGCTATTTCCAATATCCGAACAGAAAAGAATCTGACGGCTGGGCTGCAACATGGCATCCAACAGAAAAAACTCATAAACGCGCAGCAAAAACTCTTTCAAAAGAGATAAGCTCAATTATGGGATGGGAAGCAGCAGAATAAAAACTGCCTGTTTCTGCCGGTTTTCAGTTTTATAAAGATTCAAGATATGCAGCTGTGCCTTCTGCCCAGCTGTATTGATTCATAAATTCTCCGGAAAAAACATTATTCTTATCTCTAAGACCATCGAGATAGTTATAATAATCACAATCAATTACAGACGGATTAATTCTGAAACTGTTATATTCGGCAATGAAAAAATCCATGATATTAAGTTTATTTAACGACTGCTTTATATCAACAATTAAATTTCTAAGACTTGAACCATAAACAGTTGAAGTTGCCCGTTCCCCCCAGAGAGCACACATCAATTCCTTTGAATCTACGCTTGTACCTTTTTTATAAACAAGATAAGCAAGCAGTTCCAGAGACTTTTTACGCTGGAATTTTACGACTGACTGATTATATAAAATAGTGAAATTTCCAAATGTGATAACTTTGATATTATGCTTCTGTTTGTTTAAAAGTACATAGTTCTTTTTAACAATTTTTCGTTTGTGAAAAGAAAATATAACAATCATTGTATTTAAAACAAGTATATCTGCGATTGTGCTGAGACCAAAATCATTGTAAATAGTCGGAAGCATAAAACAAAACGGGAAAATATTAAAAACAAAAAACAGTAACGGTTCGTAATCGTATAAAAGCAAAGCTACAAGACTGATGATTTCATAAATGAGAAATCCGTTTACGCGGCTGCCTAAAATAAAGAAATTATAAAGTGACAAAAAATAAGTTATTGCACCTGTAACATAAAAGGGAATATTTTTTAGAATGTAGTTTTTCTTAATATCACAGTTTTTTACAAGGAAACAATAAATAAGCATACAAACAGAAAGGACTGCAAAACAACCGAAATAAAATAATTTATCTGTAACAGCACTTAGATTTTTTAGGTTAATGAAAAAATAAACGATTTCATTTCCAAAAGCAAATGAGAGTGTGAATCTTTTTCTGTAAATTCAGTAGGCTGCGATAAAAAAAGATTAA
>JAKSTL010000142.1 GCA_024402595.1 Treponema sp.
ATTTTTCTGAACAGAAGAAAGATGAAACAATAAACACCTACAACCGTGGCGATCTCTTAAAAATGCATACATATAATGATGCAATCCGTAAAACTATCGGAAGTTATGTTCTGTACCCTGGAACTTCAAATAAGAAAAATGAATTCAAAGTTTACGACGAGCTTCTTCCTGGTGTAGGTGCATTTGCCATCAGACCGGGAGATAAAGAAAATGCAGGGGCTAAAACTCTTAAGAAATTCATTTCAGATATAATTGAATTCAAATCAAAAGATTCTACTCGCCAGTATCGTAAAGATTATTTTGAGAATTCTATTATCAGAGGTCCAGGTGATATAACCAGTTCAAAATATTCCGCTGTCGAGAAAAAAGATTATGTTCTTTGCGGAATGATAAGGCATGATTATTTGAATCACCTAAAAGCCAATCATTATATACCTTTATCTGAAATTGATTATGGATATAAATTAAAAAATCCAGAAAGCAGATTATATTTTTACTATCACGCAATAAAAAATGGGGCAGTTTATTCACTACATCCAAATACAAATGATGCGAAATATTTCTGTGGAACAGTTACTGATTTAGGAATAACTTCAGAAGTCAGCTTGGAAAAGTGGACAGCAGAAATTGAAAAATCTGAATTAGTTTCCGCAGCACAATTAATCGAAGCGCTGAAGCAGAATTCTGACTATAATCTAGAAAATCCTAAAGCAGACTTTTATTACCTAGTGACTTTAAAAAATATAAAATGGAAAGGACTTCCTATTGCCGATACAGAACAAAAAATTGAACACGATACCAGGAATCTGGTAGGAAGTCCTTATTCACCTAAGGTTTTTGAGATAAAAGGTTAATTCTTATTTTTCAATCAAACAAAGCTTCTCCGAATTTAATTTTTCAATGCCCTTAAGATTTTCTAGAATTTGTTTGAGTTTCATATTATCAGAATCTTCTTTAATTAATTCCTGAAGGTCTTTCTTAGATTGTTCCAATAATTCCGCTATTTCATCATTTACTACTCGCCAAGGGATTTCAAAATCTTCGGTGGCAACATAGGAATGAATTTTTGCATCATAAACGATTGGAAGCCCAATATCGTACATAATTGCTTTGAAGTCTTTTGACAATGCTGTAATGCTTACACCTAAATCGCCAACTGTTGATGTGTTTACGATTTTTCCTTCTTTTATCATTTTGAGAATTTTTATAATTCTTTCTTGTCTGTGGTTTTCAAATAATCGATTCATGGTAATAATATAGCAGATTTTTACTCTCAAAAAAAACTCGCCGAATGTTCATTTCTTTCTCATATCCCGTGTCATCAGCTCTTCCATTATCCTGATACTCAGCCAATTATCTAACAATTGAGGACGATTAATTCATCCTTAATCTAAACTTTAGGGGCGTTGCGGGGTGTCCCCGCTAGAGAGGGTAGCGGAAGACAGCTTGCTGGCTGGAGCGAGGGAGAGACTTCTCCCTCCTAACTTTATTTGAATATATGTTATACTGTTTTTATGAAGAAACCCTTATTATTTATTCTGATTTCAATTCTCTTTCTAACTTCTTGTAAGGCTAAAGAAATAAAAGCAAAGGAGGCTGCCGTGAATACATTCAAATCTGTTTCTATGGACGAAGGTTTAAAGCTTATGGTAAACAGCAAGGATTTTATTCTGCTTGATGTGCGAACTCCGGAAGAATATGCTGGCGGTCACATTCCGGGAGCTCTTCAGCTTACAAACGAAACTTTTACTAAACAGGATGCCGAAAATCTTCTTAAAAACAAGGCCCAGACTATTTACGTTTACTGCCGCTCTGGTAGAAGATCTAAACAGAGCAGTCAGAAGCTGATTGATTTTGGGTATACAAATGTAATTGAAATTGGCGGGATTCTGGATTACAGCGGGGTAGTGGAGAAATAAAAAAGGCTTTCACAGTCTCATCTGCATTAAGCAAACCGAAAACCTCGTAATCTTAATTTTTAAGGAACCATTTCCATCAGTTCTATAATAAACAACAAATTTAGAACCATTCTGTTTTGTATATTCAATTCGCAAAACATCACCAATTTTTAGTCGGCATTGACAATTGGGCCAGAATCCATGCTTCTATGGCGAAAAATTGAGTTGATGAGAATTCTATTGTTGTGCAGTCTATGGATTCATCATCGTAAAGAACCTGATCGTCAGCCCAGATGCAGTCTTTTACCATCTGGTGGGCCGATTGGTAAAATTCAATTTTGTAGTGGTCTTTTTGACCTGAAGAAAAGGAACCGAAGGCACATTTTTTCAAGGATTATGTGCAGATAAATTACTTTTTATGGAATTTAATCCAACAGACAATTTTCATCAAACAATCCAAATTCAAATTCTATTTCGTTGTTTTTGATGTTTGTCACGGTAGCATTTACAAAATAAGTTTTTTCACTTTTCTCATAATATTTGAATGTCAGAACATCGCCTTTCTGAATTATGAATTTTAATTTTTCTATAATAGCACCGCCACCGACTCCATAACATTCATTCATACTCAATTCCAATTCATAACTTGAGGAATCAAATTTTGAGATTTCGGAAATATAAAAGGAAAAGTTCAAATCGTTACCATACATTTCAGGAAAGAAAAAGGAAATTGAAGGAAAAGAAAAGCCAGCTCCAAAATAACAATCATCATGACAGCTTAAAAATCTCCTCCAGAAGCAGTTTTGCCTGTTTTGAAAGCTTTACGCCTTTTTTCCAGGCAAGGACAACTTCACTGTAAATGGGTGGTTCTAAAGGAACAAAACGCAAATCGCTGTTTTCTGAACTGTGAACGATTCCGTCTAAAGTGAGGGCGGAACAGACTTTTTCTTTTATGAAAACGGAAGCATTGTAAAGAAGATTGTAAGTTCCGATTATGTTGTATTTTTCCACAGAACCGCCAAACCAGTCCAAAAGTTCTTTTTTTGTAAGTGCCTGCTGCGAAATCATCAATGGCTCGTAATGTTCAAGAAGATTTTCTTTTTTGATTGAATTGTACTTTGCCAGCGGATTTTCTTTGTGTGTCAAAAGTCCCCATACATTTTTTTGTGGAAGAATTATGTGTTCATATTTTTCAATATTCTTGAACCCAATGAAAATTCCAAAATCACAAAGTCCTTTATCCATTCGCTCGGAAATTACGGAAGCATCAGACGAAAAAAGATTAATTTCAAGCCGGGGATGCTTTTGTTTAATCGAAGAAAATGCCTGTGCCACAGTTGAAATCGCACTTGTTTCCCCGGCACCGATGTAGATTTTTCCAAAAATCTCAGAATCCTTATTCTTGAATTCTTCAACAGTTTTTTCCGAAAGCTGAACGATATCCTGTGCGTAATTGTAAAAACGGGTTCCTTCTTCCGTCAAAAGAAATTTTCGATTCTGCTTGTTTCTCTCAAAAAGCTGCACGCCCAGTTCAAGTTCCAAATCCATTATCTGCCGTGAAAGGGTTGGCTGCGTAATGTGAATCAGATCTGCCGCACGGGAAATGT
The DNA here is from genome assembly GCA_024402595.1 of Treponema sp. Taxonomy (GTDB): domain Bacteria; phylum Spirochaetota; class Spirochaetia; order Treponematales; family Treponemataceae; genus Treponema_D. Next base: position 3,506 of record JAKSTL010000142.1, read on the forward strand.
TCTGTTCATCTGCAATCGTAAGAAAATATTTTAAAACTCGAAGTTCCATTCTTTCTGATACCTTTTAAGCATATTTTACTATAGAAACAAAGTTTTTGATATTAGATAGATTCTCTTTTATATTTTAATTGAGGATTTTAGAAATATGGAAAACTTAAAATTAGATTCAAAATGGGACAAAACTTTCAAACTCGACGAATCTGTATCACACAAAAAAGTGACATTCACAAATCACTTCGGCATCACTTTGGCAGCAGATATGTACACTCCGAAAAACGCAAAAGGAAAACTACCTGCAATTGCAGTTTCTGGACCATTCGGTGCAGTAAAGGAACAGAGTTCGGGATTGTATGCTCACGAAATGGCAAAACGTGGATTTATCGCAATCGCTTTTGATCCTTCGTTCTGCGGTGAAAGTGGCGGAAATGTTCG
>JAKSTL010000143.1 GCA_024402595.1 Treponema sp.
AAAGTTTCTTTCCATCCTTCAAAAAGTTTCTCAACCTTCGAGGTATCAGTCAGCATATATATCATTTTATAGCTTTTTATTATATCACTATATTAGAAAAATTTCGATTATTTATATTGTTACAATATTTTCATTCCCCTTCCTAATCCAAACTATCAAACCAGAATTCTGTCATATCATCCTCTTCTTCTCTTTTCTTTTGTCCTTCAGGCCAAGGTAAATTATAAGGCAGGAAAAAATCGATTTCTTTTCTGGAATCAAATCCATAATCGTTGCAGAACTCCCTGCATATTTTTTCTAATACTTCTAAGCCTATGAATGGAGCTTTAACCTGTACTTTAATCCATGTTCCTCTGTAATAAAGACTTCCCTGTTCTATTTTTATTTTTACGCCATACTTTTGTGCAATGTCTTCTTTTACATCCCAGTCAATTGTTTCGGCAGACCATCTTTCTTCAGGTGGTTTAATAAAATAAGGTTTTGGATGATCTGTTCTTGGTATGGCTATTGTTTTAAGATATTCAGTTGTTTTTTCATTCATCTTTTCTACTGGAATATAAGAACCGCCTAAAATGTTATTTCCGTCTGAGTCAGCAAGTCCATTTTTTTCTTTGGACTGGTTCCAGTCGATATCATCATAAATTATGGAAGCCGATTCTGTGTGTGCAACAATATCATTTTCTTTAATGATTGAAAGAACTTTGTTCCAGTCGCCGTCAAAGTTAATGTTACGGTCAGCAGTTAAATCACCTTCTGAACATAATCGGTTTTCCGAATTTCTTGAGATAGAAGTCCAGCTATCACACAAATCTGCATAGCGGGTTGGATAATCATTACAGGTAAAAGCATAATTAAAAGTTGAATCAAGCCATTCAAGAATTTCATTTTTTACTGGAACATCAATAAGAAACAACTCATAACCCATTTGTTCAAAAGCCTTGAAAACTTCTACTGCTCCTGCGGCAAGTATTGTTTCATTTTGTTTCCAGTTTCCTTCAAATAAACAGTCAAACCCAATAAGTAATTTACTTAAAGTTCCACTTCCAAAAAAATTGAATTCGTTTTCATCTGCAAAATAGGATTTTCGATGTTTACTCATATTTTTGCCTCCAGTTATGATATTAGTACAACCAGACAACTATTGCACCAAAGTTAAACTTTAGTGCTTTATGTGAATTTATGTGCTATATTAGAAATATGGAAAAAGCAGATACATTCATTAACTATATGATTGATATGGAAGCAACCGGCAGAAACATCCGTAACATCATGAAAATTACCGGATACACAGCTCGTGAGCTTGAACGTCTGATTGGTTGTACTCAAATGACTTTTTTTAACTGGCAGGAAGGAAAAAATCTTCCAAGTTTTGACAATTTACTTCGCCTTTCCGGGATACTTAAAACTCCAATGGAAAAAATTGTTGTATTCAAAAAATTTCAGGTTGAAGATTTACCGCTAAAAGAAACCAATTCTGGTTTTATCAGAAACAATGTTTTCTTTACATATAACAAAGCAACTGAATGTGTAATAAGAGACTGTATGACTTTTAAGAAAAAATTCGGATCTTATCCGGATAAAATTATTTTGAACTCAACAACTCTTGAAAACTGGCAGACTCAGGAATCTAAAGAACTTACCGAAAATTATCCTGCAAATGAAAATTATATAGAAGCTGTTCCAGGAAAACTTTTGGTACAACCTGATGACACAAAAATTGTTACAGATCTATTTACTCTTAATTTTGTTTTTGATGAGACTATTCCAGAAGATTATTACAGACTTATAAAATCTGATATGTGTAAAATCCAGGTGAATATAATGTGACACATAAGCTATTTTGTATAAACAACCGCAAATGATTTTCCTTTTACAATTTCTGTAATTTCAATAGTTTTAAATCCTGCCTGCTTTCCAAGTTCAATAAGTTCTTGTGGTTCAAATTTCTTAAATCCTTTATCTGCCATTTTTGTTTTTGAAAGCCATTCTTTTGTATAGACTGCATTAATAAAGCTTCCACCTGGAACAAGACAACGGCGAATTTCTAAAAGTCCCTTTACTGTATCCGACCAGAAGTAGACTGTATTAATAGAAGAAACTGCATCAAAAGTGTTATCCGCAAACTGAAGGTTACAGCAGTCGCCGACTTCAAGATTCAAACGGTTTTCTGTTAAAGCTTTTTTGTTACGTTTTTGGGCAAGGATTTTCATGTCTTCAGAAATATCAATTCCATAAAGATTGCAGCCAAAAGATTTATCTGCAAGTTTAAGGAGGTATCCGTTCCCGTAACCGATATCCAGAAGTTTCTGTGATTTATCAAGTGTCAGCAATGATACGGTTTTCTTATACATTTTTTTGTTGATAATGTTCATGCATTTGCAGCAGATAAAACCAACAATACCGCGAGGATTCCCGAACTGACTTCCAATGTATTCTGTAAGTTTACTCATAGCTTTTTATTCCTCATCCGGCTTCTGGCCGTCGTGTGCAAGCCATTTGCATTCTGTAATTTCCATATCTGTGAATGTTGCTTTGAATGAAGAATCTTCGGGACTGCAGGCGTAAATGCCGAACTGGATTTCGTCTGTTGCCTTGTACATGTGACAGATTCTCATCTGCTTGAACTTATTGCCGTCTTCAGAACATTCAATGCAGTAATCGTCTTCACGGCGGCTAAAGCGGTACCACATAGATTTTACATCTGCTGGAATTTCTGTTGTTGCCCAGTCTGAATAGCCGTTGTTTGTTGCAACACTTCCAAGGTGCTGGAATTCATCGTTTTCAAATTCAATAGAAGCTTTTAACCAGTTTTCGCTGTCTAAGTACATGACTACTCCGCACTGGTCAAAACGTTTTTTGCTTTCAAACTGTGTTTTTACGATGAACGAAAAATATTTTTCTGCGCTCTTTATCTGAAGCACCGGGGCGTTGTCGTTTCTAAAGTGATAATAAGTTCTCTGCCACAAGTCAGTATGTGGTGCTGTGATAATTTCTATTTTGTCATCTGTAATTGAATAATCTTTAGGTTCGCGAGTCCAGTTCCATTTTGTAGATTCAATTTTCATAAGTTTTTCCTCGTGAGATATTTAAATTATATTTTTAGCAAGTTTAATCCAGGCAAAAATTCCCTGATCAAGCATGCTGCAGTCTGTGACACAGGTAATTTCAGGAATTCGAGCTGCACAGTTAGGTAAATTATATTATAACACTCAGTGCAATACTTTTGAATTAAAAAATCAAGAAATAGGATTTATTAAGTTCTTGAATTAAGGTGAAGACATCATTTTGGGGCATGGGGTAAATGTACTTACTATAAAACAATTATCCAAGAATTAATTCTTTAGGAACATAGCCTTTTGCGTGAACCTTATATTTAGCAAACTGTCTCCAATCCAGCATTCCAAAATGCTGTAACATTCCCAATGCAACTGGAATAGAAACTTTTGTCTGTTCACTGATTTGAGAAAGTCTTGAAGCATTTAAGTATTTGCCATATATCTGGCCGATTTCAAGAACTTTATCCTGATTAAGATAGATTCCTGCATATTTGTCAGCTTCTTTTTCTCTATCTGTTTCTGCCTGATGTTCAAGGTTATCCAAAAAGGCTTCTTTTAAGAAATCATAATGATGCAGAATATGAGCAATCTCGTGGGCGATTACAAACCAGAAGTTATCAATTCTGTCATAACGGCATGTATAAACGACAAACGGATTATTACCGCTGATAAATGCTGCACCATCAAGATAAGTCTTCTGCAAATGACTCAAACAGA
>JAKSTL010000144.1 GCA_024402595.1 Treponema sp.
AACCAAGTCTTGTAAGGTGAACCATTGCAGGCATTTGGACACGTGTTTTTTCGTTATAATTTTTGCTCATAAACACTTCCTACGATTTATAATACTTCCATTATAACACAAAATTCTTCCATCTTATAGACGATTAGGTTGTTTCAAAAAGTGGCATTTTCATATTTCAATTGTTTAATATTTTGTCATTTTGTCTGAAACAGTCTTTCAGGACTGTGGAAGACTGACCGACTGTTTGAAGCCAGATTTCAAATTAGGGCATGCCCGCCGTAATTTGGGGTCTGGCTTTTCTTTTCCACTTTTAAAATTTTTTTTAGGAAGTCCAGAAGGTTACCGTCTGGTGGGAAGAATGGAAAGAGCAATACTGCTCTTTTCTAGGATTCCAAAGGACTAGGCCTTTGGTGAGCAGGACGTAGGAGAAAAAAGCGGTGGCAGACTTCCTTTTGGGGAAACTGCCATTTGCCCGCGCTTTCGGAACGACATTGACAAGGGAGGGTCGGAGTCATAATTGCATGTTCACAAGAAACTCCTGACATATTATTGTGCATTTTTCTGAATCATCTGTTTCTGCAGCTTTCTTTGAAAGAATGATAAAGGCAATTAGTGGAATAAGAAAAAAAATAGTAATTGCCAGGGAAGAAAAAAATCCAAAACATTGAAATCGTAATTAATACTTCGCTTAACAAGATCAAAAATTGAGGTAGAAAAATTGGCGATTGCTAAAATTATATAAAGAATGAAGAAGAAGCAAACGGAATTGTACTTGATTGGCTTGGTACAGCTTATACAGTGCCCTACAACAATTTCAGATGAATATGACCGAATGACAGGTATAATGATCCGAAATTTTTGGAGGGTCGCCAAACCGATATCATTGGTTACAGATGTTATAATCCTGGTGTAAAAACTAATTATGAAAAACAAATGAAAGAATTAAAAGAATCTTGGAAGCTGGAACAAAAAGAACAGGTATTTGATGCGGATTTAGAGTATTTTAATAGTTTGTTTTAACCGTTGATTTTATCATCTAGCCAGTTAAAAAACTTGGCATATAAATACAACAGATAAATAGCGATTGGAAAAGCAATAATATAAATCATAGTTTAACCTCTCGCTTAAATAGTACACCCATTTATAAATATTTACAACGACTATTTTTATATTATGAGTAAAGATGTAAATGTTAAAATTAAAGCAGATAGTTCTCAAGCTGAAAAAGGCTTAAAAAAAATTGAATCTAATATAAATAAATTAGGAAATAATAAAACAGTTAAAGCTGTTGGAAATTTATCGCGCTCATTTTTTGCTGTAAGAACATCATTAAAACTGGTAGTATCTGCTTTTAAAAATGTAAATGCAGCAATGAAAGAATCTGCAGAGCTTTATAAAAACAGGCAAAAGCAGAAAAACAATTAGAAGTTGCAGCCGCAAACAATCCGTATCTTTCAAAAAATGCTGTAAATGATTTGAAAAATTATGCTTCAGAATTGCAGAAAATTTCTACTGTTGGCGATGAAGAATTAATTCCTATGATGGCACAGCTTGCATCTGCAGGAAGAACTCAGGAAGAAATACAATCTATTATGGTTGCAGCTCTTGATGTATCTGCATCCGGTATGATGTCTCTTGATTCTGCAGTTACTGCATTAAATAAAACTTATTCTGGTTCAGTTGGATTACTTGGAAAGCAAATATCAGGATTAAAAGGACTTACTGCAGAACAACTTAAAAATGGAAAAGCTGTTGAAGTTGTTGCAGAGCGTTTTAAAGGTATTTCAGAAGAAACTACAAAAGCAACTGGAACCAGCGAACAATTAAAAAATGCATGGGGATATCTTAAAGAACAGCTTGGATAATCAATTGAAAAAGGTATTTTTGCACCATTCAGAAGAAGTTTAACAAATGCAGTAAATGATACTATTGAGCACATTAAGTATAATGATCCGAAATTTTTGGAGGCTCGTCAAGCTTAACAATTATAGCTGGAATGTAAGAATAGTAGCAGAAGAAATAAAAAAACACTTTACAATAGGTTTTCGTGGTAAAATAAAGTGTTATAAATTGAACCACCACAGATTGAGGTCTGGTTCGGAAGTTCTTTATGGAGGCCCATATGAAACTTTATATTCTGCGTTGGAATCCAAACATTTCTTCATACAAAACAGAAAAACACGAAGAAATTATAAGTCACATTAAAAATAAGGAACTTCCTGATGATTTTAACTGGAGCATCCGGGAACATGAGAATCTTGTAAAAGACGATATGTTCATCCTTCAGCAGGTTGGCACAGATAGTGATGGAATTGCCATGATTGGAAAGTTCAGAGATGAATGCTACCAGGACAAAAGCTGGCGCCAGGACGGTTCCACAATTTATTATGCCGATATGTGGATTATGGACGCCTTTGACTGCAATAAAGAAAATCCCATTCCTGCAAGCCGTTACGAAAATCTGTTTCCTCAAATCAACTGGCACGGCGGACATTCCGGAGTTGTAGTAGAAGAAGACCTGGATGATAAACTTGTAACCCAGATTGAACAAGATTTAATCAGTGCCGGACTCTGGCAGCCTGGCGAACTTGATAAATTCATGGCCTGGGATTTTGAAAAGGAAATTGCCGATAAAATCATTCTCAACGCAAAGGAACTGTACCTTAAAGAAAAAACCAAAGAAAGCTTCTTTAATTTTGTTGGCTGCCTTATAAATACAAAAGTGCTTATTCCAATGCACGTAGAAAAAGATGAAGAAGGCAAAGACCGCTGCTACCCAATGTTCCTTACCGACGATAAAGGCAAACCCGCCTACCCTATCTTCTCCAACGAATCCCAGATTGGCGACCAGTACCAGGAAGAAAACTGCGAAATTTACGAAATCCCAGTCACCTTAGCCGTAGAAATTACAAACGAAGATAAAGAATCCATAGGCCTTGTTCTAGACCCATTTACTGTCCCATTTTTAATTGATAAAGAGATGGGGAAGATGCTGCTGGAGATTTCGAATACGAAGGAGTGAGAAAGAAAAGGTGGGAAATTTTCGAAAACGGACTCTTGCAGAATCTCGCACACCTTAGCGGTCATCTTGTCGCTCTTGCCGGCATCTACCGAGCCAAGAACTTTGATTTCAACATGTGGGAGACTGCTAGCAGTCTGTGTTCTATAGCAAAAATGCAGTGCATTTTTTAGCTTTACCAACTCTCCTGATTATCAACAAGATTAATCATCAAATAAGTTTCTGGCTTACCAATAATGCTGATTGCTTTTCCAAGTTCAGCCTTAAGAACATCTCTTTTTTTCTGCTGTGAGTCTAACTGTAGTCTCTACTTTTATCATTGGCATTTTTCTTCTCCTTAATCAAATTAACAATCCCTGCAATTCCTTGTACTGAACACCCCGTTCAAACTTTGTAATCAGATATTTCAACACAGCCAGTTTCTCTTCCTTCTTTTTAGGCCAGCGAACAACGATTCCGTCTTTATTGATAATTGAATCCAGATTTACCTTTTACTTTCTTCTTCCATATTTTCCCACAAAATATCTAATTGAACACCAATTATTTTACAGTAACGAAGCAAAGTTTCGCTTTTGGTATTCACTCTCACAAATTCAATACATTTTTCTTTCACTTTTACAAAGATATTACATAAATCTGAC
>JAKSTL010000145.1 GCA_024402595.1 Treponema sp.
AAATTTTATCAGGCACTGTCAGACCAGGAATATATCACTTTTTGGGAAGAATAATTTTTATTTTTCGCTTTGTTTAAACACAAACAGAAATTTTGCGGGAGAATATAAAAATTAAGAGAACAAAGATGAAAGTTAAAGTGACTTTTTTTGTTGTAATGCTAACTCTAGTATTATGTTCATGCAAAAACAAAAAGGATGGTGTTTCAGAAACGGAAAGCTCTTCTTTCGATGACTTCATTAATCAATATTCAATGAACAATAGTAATGGAGTTATAAATGACGAAACCCAAAAAATTGAAGATGATTTGTATCTAATTACTAATCATCAAGAAAATTATGAACAATTATTTGAAATTAATGAGAGTGATTATTTTGGGACAACCGCAGTTGTAAGTATAAATTCGGATAATACTGATGTTTTCTTACAACCTAATCTGAATTCAAAAATATTGGGAAAACTTCGGAAGGGAGATATTGTCAAAGTATGTGGTTTTTCAAGTTCGGAGGAAGAAGAATTTATTCCAGAAAAATATTTTCTCAAAATAATCATCAATAAAGATTTCCCAAAATACTATCATGATAATTACACTAGCGTAGCATGGATAAAGAATAGTGATACTGATATTGATAGCAATATTTCCATAAGCAAGTTTATATTTTCAGATTCTGAAGTTTGTATTAAAAGAAATAATGTAATTTCAAAAATTTCGTTTGATATTATAGATAATGGATATAAAGATTTTCCAATTTTTATTTGGTGTTCCTGCTCAAAGAATTTTATGTTTAATGATCCTGTAGGTATCTTTGCCATCGATTATAGTAATGAAGAGATCATCCATTTATCGGATATAGGGTGTATCGAAGAATCTGCATGGAGTTATGTAACGGATGATCGAAGGTTGATTTTAGAAGATTTTGGAACGAATTTTGGGTTAAGAGGATTAAAAATATTTGAAATTGATACCAATAAGATTTTATATTCTGGTTTATACCTTGGAACCTTTGGCGGTTTGCAAAGAGAATCTTCTGACATTACTGTAGTTGAAAGATATTCAGATTGGGATATACAAAATAACATGATATCAAATGAATCGATAAAAAAAGCAGAGCAATATAAAGTTCATTTTTCTGAAGATGAATTGGATTCATCAGAAATAATTGTATTGAATAGATTAAATCTTGATACGCTAGAAAAATCATTTATTCGTTGCGAATTAATTCCTGAGATATAAAGTTTAATTTAATACTTACCCCCATCAATAAGAATTTGCATGGATAAATGGCTCTTGTCACGAATCTTTTCTCTACTGCATAGTCTCAGGCAAGGATTCTGTTTTCTAAAACTAGCGGACTCATGGCGTAATAGAAAAAGGAATTTTAAGTCAGCACACTTCTATTAATTCATCATCAATGCATATTTTGCCACAAGCACTTTCTCTACAGAATCAGGTTCGTCTTCAAAATTCTGAACACCATTAACAGCGAAGCCTTCATGCTCCAGACACACCTCTAAAAAGAATAGGAAAATTCCAATATCAATTCGGTTATAAAAACGAACTTTTTCTGCAGGCATAATTCCACGCTTTCCAGGTTTTTTGTAACGGTAAATTTCCAGTTTCGAGCCGGTATTTTCTACAATCCAAGGCTGAGTGTTGCAGGCACTTGGTGCAAATCGCAGAATGTTAGAAAAGGGAAGGACTTCACCTTTCCAGATTTCTTCCAGGGGTTTTCGTTTAGATTTAAACATATCCTTTCTAAAAGATGTTTCCGGCATTTTTGCGATGGCAATCATTATTACATAATTCAGCCCTTCAACTTCAGTCTGATCTGGCTTACCAATTCCAAACCACAAAGCACCAATGTTTTTACTTGCCAGATACAAATCAATCTGTTCGCCAATGTAGCCAATATTGCGAAGATAATTTCCCTTGATCTCGCTGTAAAATTCAATGCAATATTCAGCACCTCGTTTGCAGGTAGTTTCCTTTTCTTTTACAATTCTGATTTTTGTTTTGATTTCTGAATCCAGAGGTTTTACTGTTTTACTAAATTCTTCCAGCTGCTGCAATTCAGCTTCCGAGATTTTCCCTTCAGTTCCCCTAAAAAGATGAAAAGATTTTCTCTTAAAAATAAGTTCGTAATAGTTCATGCAGAAAAGATTAGTTTGATTTAAAATGATTTTCAAGAAAAATCTTAAAATTCCAGTTCGCCCTGTATAGGCTTCGGTGGTTCTTTTTGTGGGAACTGGTGCATGTATTCAAAACATTGATCATCCATAAGCATATTATTTTCCCGAATAAATCCACGGAATTTTGCCATTAGCTGATTGCGATTGGGACTTGGTACTTGATAGGCATAGCCAAAAGTTTTCTGGTAAAGTTCTTTCATTCCAGGGAAATCTGTATCAAAACACTGATATAAATATTCTCTGTCACCTTCACGAAGCGTAACACCGAAATCGAAATTGATTATGCTTTTTACACCTGCGTCTTTACAGTAACCTAAGATTCCGTTCAGGTTTTCTTCGGTGTCGTTTATAAAAGGAAGGTCAGGGGTTATCCAAACGATAGTTGGAATTCCCTGGTTTTACATTTCTTTTAATACTTCGTAACGAAGCTTAAGATCTTTTTCGCAATGCATGTATGGATCGCACATGGCTCCTGTTCCGATCATGCATTTTTCCCGTTTGCGGCGGAGGCGGTCTTCAAGGAGTTCTGCCGCATTTTGTTTCACTTCAATGTCTTCAAAGGGAATTGGATTGTGGTAACATAAGCTGCGGCAGTCGCAATAAATGCAGCCATGTGTGCAGCCTCTGTAGAGATTCATTCCGTTTTGTTGCGATAAAATTGATTTAGCGTTTACAAAATGCATAGCAAATCCAGTAATTCACTGCTGTAAACCTTAGGCAAATCTGATTCCCGCACAATTTTCCACAACTCGGCGGCGGCCTTTAATTTGTCCTTGCAATCAGCATTCCGTTCATCGGCACAAAAATCTTTCAGAAATTTATTCCATTGTAGTGCCGACTTATCATATTTTACATAAGTTTTCTTTCCATAATAAATATCAAGTAGATCACCCAAAGTAAAAGATTCATCACCAGATTCTTTCACCGCCTTTACAGATGCCACCATATCTACGTTAAACTTAAAGGGCTTTATCCCAGTCTGTGCTTCAAAAAACGTACGGAATCTTGGACCAAAAGAAAAATCACATTCGATAATCCCTGTGTCTAGCGTCAGTTCGGAAACTTTTTTTCTGCAGGAAATTTTTGCAGCAGTCTTTTTTACAGGCAGCACAATTTCTCCGCAAAAGTATTTTTCAATTACCTTGTTCAATTCAATTTTACTGCCCGTTGCCATAAGCCCATGAGTTTTACAGATTTTTATAAGCTCGTCTCTGTACCAGTAATATTTGGAGAATTCTTCAAAGGTTTTAATATCATCAAAATCTGGTCGCTGCATTTTATTTTTTATGGGCGGTGATAATTGTGTAGCTGTAGGCATTCACCGTAATGATGCCACTTCCAATATCAACATACCAGTTTTTGCCTTTGCGGGAAATCTTTTCATCCTGCATGCCGGCGAGCTTTATCTGATTTTTACACCAGTCCACGACATCAT
>JAKSTL010000146.1 GCA_024402595.1 Treponema sp.
TCATCAACCTTACAAAAGAACAGCAGGACGACGTAATCGCTCGTACTTGCCATGCAGCCCTTTAGTTTAATTTAGACTAAATTAGATTAGGCTATAGAAACCCGTTACTAATTTTTGGTAACGGGTTTTTTATTTTTAAGTACTGCAGCTTCGAATTAGATTAAGGGACAGCCCCTATAGTTATAATTCTCCAATATCATTAATATTAGAGATGTAGGATTGGAGGGAATCATTAAATGTCAAAATCACAAACAAAAATCAGTACATTTCGGAATAATTTGTTTGCGCTAAAACTTCTGTTCAGTATAAGTCCAAAGCTTGTAGTTCATGGGGCAATCAGCAGGTTTCTTGGCTATTTTGAATGGTTGTTTTACAGTGCTTTTTTCATGCGCTTTGTCATCAATTCTTTGGAAACTGGACAGGCATTCAGTCATATCATGATTTTTCTTGGTATAACTGTAACTGTTTTTTCATTAATGTCTTTGTATCGAAGTTATCTGGACGGATATGTTTACCCTGTTTGCAGAGCCCAGGTAAATAAAAAACTGTATCAGAAATTGTTCCAGAAGTCTCGTAATGTAGAATTGGAATGTTTTGAAAACAGCGATTTTTACGATAAATACACCCTTGCAATGAAGAATGCTGATAATCAACTTTGTCAATCTGTGGAAGTTTTGTTTGGTGTTTTCTTTGGTGCAATTGCCAGTGTATGTGCCTTTGCCTTTATGTATCAGGTAGATAAAATTTCGGTTTTATTCATTTTGTTTCCAATAATCGGAAATTTTTTCTTTAAGCGTGTAAATAATAAAATTGACTACAATCGTAATAAGGATATGGCTCCACATAATCGAAAAGTTGACTACATCAATCGTGTTATGTACTTAAAAGATTATGCAAAAGAAATGCGTCTTACAGATGTTTTTAAACTGATGAAAAAACAGTATCAGGATGCAATAAAAGGCCTTGCTGATGTTACAAGAAAATACACATTTAAATCGGCATTCTTTCACTGGTTTTATGTAATGTTTACTTTCACCTTTATCTTCGAAGGACTTTTGATTTACGGAGCCTACAGAACTTTAGTCAGCAATACAATGTCTCTTTCTCAACTTGCTGTAATTACAAGTATGATGGTTTCTACAACCTGGATTTTAATTGGTTTTACAGATTCTGTAACTGCCAGCTTTAAAAACGGACTTTTTATGGATTATATGCGTAGCTTTTTGAATTACGAGGAAAAAATTCCAGAAGATTACGAGGGGACAGACCCCGGAACTACCATCAACGAAATTGAATTCCGCAATGTTTGTTTTTCTTACAAGGATATACAAGTCCTTCATAATCTGAATATGAAATTTCAGGGGGGACAGACCTATGCACTTGTTGGACATAATGGGGCAGGGAAATCAACAATCATAAAACTTTTGCTTCGTTTTTATGATCCAACCTCTGGTGAAATTTTATTGAATGGTAAAAACATCAAGGAATATAATTTGCAAAAATATAGAGCCTTGTTTGCAACCGCGTTTCAGGATAACAGAATGTTTTCTATGTCGGTTATGGATAATGTAATTCTTGGAGAAAATATTCCAGAACAGGATAAAGAAGCTGTTGTAACAAATGCTCTAAAACTTTCTGGGGTTTACGACAAAGTAATGACTCTTGAACACGGCTTGAATACAACCTTGACCCGAGAATTTGATGATGAAGGGGCTGTTCTATCTGGTGGTGAGTTCCAGAAAATTGTCGTAGCCAGAGCATTTGCCCGTAATTGTGCTGTAAAGGTTTTTGATGAACCAAGCAGTGCTTTGGACCCAATTGCCGAATATGAACTTTTTGACAATATATTAAAATCCTGCAAAGACAATACGCTTCTGTTTATTTCTCATCGTCTTTCTTCTGTAAAAAATGCAGACTGGGTATTTCTTTTGGAAAAAGGGGCGGTAAAAGAGGAAGGAACTCACAAGGATTTAATGGCTCTTAAAGGCATTTATGCTGATATGTATGAAAAACAGGCAGAAAACTATCTTGCTGGAAAAACTAAAGAGGGGATTTTTGCGTAATGAAAAATAATAAGAAACAAAAAAATGTTATGAAAAATCAGCTCTTTTTGTGGAAGCTGTGTTTTAAAACCTGTCCATGGTATATGATTTACTTTTTGTACGATGCTTTTAGATATCAGTTTATTATCTTTATAGAGCATGTGCTTGGTATTCGTTATGTTCTTCATTGTGCAGAATTTCATGAACCATTTATGAAAGCCTTTATTTATATTGGAATTATTCTTTTGATTAATATTCTTCAGATTATTCCAGATGGGTTCTTCATTTATGGATGGACATATCGCTGTAAACCAAAATTGTACAAGGCTCTTAAAGAACAGATGTTCCAGAAGGCTTCTCAAATCGATTTATTCTGCTACGATGATCCAGATTATTATAATGATTTTGTCCTTGGGGTTTCAGAAGCTGAATCTTCCATCGATAGATTTCTTAATATGCTGAATATGGGAATGCAGGCAATTACAGTTTTATTTACAACTGGTATTTTTTATCTTGTTCTGGATCCTGCAGGAATTGGTTTTGTTTTTGCTTCATTTATTTTCAGATATTTTGTATCTAAGAAATTAAATGTTGTAAATTATGACAATCGTATGAAAATTAATCCTTCTATGAGAAAACGGGATTATGTAAGCCGAGTTTTTTATCTTAAGGATTATGCAAAGGAATTGCGTCTTCATCCAAATGCCGGAAAATATCTGGAAGAAGAATTTGCTCAGGCAAATGACGATATCATCCGGGAAAATCAGAAAATTGGTGCAAAACGAACTGGGCTTCTTTTTACAAGAGGATATGTAGTTGGAGATTTTCTGCTGGACGGTTTGTATATTGCTTATCTTGTTTATAAAGCAGTTGTACTTCATTCTGTAAGTTATAGTGATGCAGTTGTTTTATTCAACAGAACCGGCAGTCTTAGAAATTGTATGACTAAATTTGCAGATCTTCCACCTGCTGCTCATGAAAACAGTTTGTATGTAGATAAAATCAGGGCGTTCTTAAAATATGAGCCTAAATTAAAACAGGATATTGGTGAATTTGTTCCAGAAGGTGCGGGTACACTGGAATTGAATCATGTTTCTTTCTCATACACAGAAAAGGGCAAAAAAATTCTTGATGATATTTCCTTAAAGGTAAAAGCTGGTGAGCACATTGCAATTGTAGGATATAACGGAGCTGGAAAAACTACGCTGATTAAACTTCTTATGCGACTTTATGATCCTTCTGAAGGTAATATTGTTTATCATGGAAAGGATGTTAAAAATTATTGTCCTAAGGATTATCACAAAAGGATTGGTGTTGTTTTTCAGGATTTCCAGATGTTTGGTGCAACTTTAGCTCAGAATGTTGTAATGGATAATCTTTCTGATGAAGAGACTGATAAGAATGCAGAAAAAATAACAGATTCGTTACTTAGTGCAGGATTTGAAAACAAACTTAAGAAATTATCACAGGGATTGTTCACTCAGGTAACAACAGACTTCGATAAAGAGGGTGTTGATTCTTCTGGTGGTGAAAGACAGACGATTGCAATTGCCAGAGC
>JAKSTL010000147.1 GCA_024402595.1 Treponema sp.
AATTGCTTTTTTAATTCCGCTGTTTTTTCAATCATTTTAAAGAGAGCTCCCTTATATTTTATGGGTTAATATTTTACTTTTTTCTATAATTTATATCAAGAATTCAGGCCAGCATAATTTCCAACTCGCCTTCCGCGGCTTACCTACGGACGGCCCTATTCGGGCTGCTGCGCACCGCTACACGCTCGGGCCAAGTATTCCTGCCGGCTATTATAAGAATAAATGCATCCGCAATAGTCCTGGCGGTACAAATTGTATTCGGAAGAGATTTCAAGGCTGCGAACAAAACCGCCATTTTTCTTAAAATCGGATGGAAGCCATTGAGGTCTGTCCCCATTTTCTAATTGGGTTTCAAGCTGGTGTTCCAGTTCGCGGCCTACTTCATTAATTTTTATGGCATCCTTAAACGGACTGATTGAAAGCGTTGTGCAAAAATAATCAAAATGATTTTCTTTGGCATACTCATAGGCTCTTTCCAAACGGAACTTATAACACCGGCGGCAGCGCTCCCCTTTTTCTGGTTCTTTTGCCAGTTCCGGATTTTCCTTTACGCCAATAGCATTAAAATACTGTTCTGGATCATACTCTACTTCTACAACTTTTACATTACCTTCAATTGCAGGCGGAAACCTTGTATAAAGCATTTTTAATTCATCAAGACGACGCAAATATTCCTTTTCCGGGTAAATGTTCGGATTATAATAAAAAACAGTAATCTCAAAATACTGCGATAAATATTCAAGACAATATGATGAACAAGGGCCACAACAAGCATGAAGCAACAATTTTGGTTTACGTCCATCAAAAGTTTTTATGAGATTTTCCAGATCTTTTTGAAAATTAATCTTACTCATTTTCAGCTTCTCTTAAATTAGTAATTGCGCTCAAAAATACTAAGCTGGCAAATACTCCATATTTATCATTAGGAACAGAAAATTTTTCGTCAGAACTATATCCATCACAAAAATCCTGCATCAAAGAAGATTTTCTACCAGAAGCTTTTACTACTTCAATATTCTTGTATTCATGATTTTCTATCTGAACCTTTAATTCCACAACCAAAAATGATGTAGAAGCTTTTCCAAAATAAATTCCATCTTCCAAATCATTAATTACATTTTCATTGTAAGTAAGATTCTGTACTTCTTTTACATGTCTTCTAAACTGCTTTTGATTAAAAATTATCAACATTAAAATAATACAGAAAGCTGCAGCACAAATATAAAATAAAATTTTGTCTTTAATAATCTTCATATTTTTATATTAATCCAATTCAGCCGAATAATAAACTAACGAGCGTTAGTTTAGAATCACTTTTTTATCATCACAAAATCATCAACAAATAGACATTTGAAAAAATCCTTAATTTTTTGTAGAGTTTAAATACACATTTGCAAAAGGAAAATCTTATGTCAAAAAAATTCGAAGCCGTAATTTTTGATTTTGACGGTACTCTTTACGACAATTACAAAATTGGAAAACATCTGGTTTTATCTCATATATTTCACATTTTAAAAATCAGTGCAGACAGAAAAATTCGCAAACAATTAAAAGGCATTAATTTTGACAATAAAGATGCTTTTTTTACTGAATATTATAAACAACTTGCAAATGCAACTGGAATGTCAGATGCTAAAGCAAAAAAATGGTATGAAACAAAATACATGCCATTCATGATTTCTACTCTTAAAAAACATTATAAATGTCAGCCAGGAGTTTCTGAACTGTTTGATGGACTTAAAAAAGCAGGAATTAAAACTGCAATTTTAAGTGACTACAATCTTGTTCCACAGAGAATGGAAGCTGTTGGAATTGATTCTTCAATCTGCAGCAATCTTTACAGTTCTGTAGAACTTGGTGCTTTAAAACCAGCAAAAGAACCTTTCTTAAAAGTTGCAAATGATCTTGGAGTTTTGCCAGAAAAAATTCTTGTTATTGGTGACCGCAACGATACAGACGGACAAGGTGCCCGCAATTGTGGAATGCAGTTCATTCAATTACAGATTCAGGGTACAAAAGAAAAAGCAGAAGATGTTGAACATCCTCTGCTTTCCTGGAACGAACTTTGTGATTACTTATTAAAAGATTAATCACCTTCTACAGGCCACATATTCTGCTCAATGCCAGCCATTTTTTCCATCTGCTCGTGAGCCTGTTGTCTTAAATAATTACAGAATTCATTTTTACTCATCTCTTTATCATTTACTGGAGAAATTGGTTCTCCAATATTTAATGTTAACAAAGGATGTTTTACGCCAAACAATTTATATAATCCCTTTGGTTCACGGTAAGAAAAAACTAACGGAATGATTGGGATTTCATATCTGTATGCCATTTTAAAAGCACCAATAATAAACGGTCTAACAGGTTCGTAAAATTCCCAACGGCAAGCTTCAGGAAAAACGTGAATCCATCTTTTTTTTGCATGAACTTCATCAAACGCTTTATTAAATCCTCTTAATCCAGCCAATGTACTTGGAATAGGAATACCGCCAGTAAAGCGAATAAAATTCTTATCTTTACTTTCTACCTGAACAGCACGAACCGGATACCACATCTTATGACGAATAGCCTGGAAAATTGCAGGGAAGTCCCAACGGTAAACATGATTACAAACAGTCAAAGCACCGTTCTTAAACATCTTTCTATTTTTACGAAGATTTTTTCGTCCTTTAATTTTTAATCCGTATCTTAAAGCCTGAAGAGGATAAACAATACATACAATTCCAACATAAATTAAATTGTTCATAAACCTATGTTTAAATGATTTATCTAAAAATGGATAATCGTTTTCAAAATCTGTTGGATAGATAACTTCTGGCTGAATCCATGGTGTGTTTGGATTTTCAGGAAATTCAATTCCCAAATCTGGAATATAAACTCCAGGTTTTACAATGTGTTCTTTCTTTTCAAATGTTTCTGGCATTTTAGACATCCCTTTTTGTTATTGTTTTTTAATTATACTGTGAAACTTAAATTATAAAAACAAATTTCTTATTCCGGTTTTTATCAATTCTTCATTAAATAATCTAGTATAAAATATGGAAAACATTTATAATTTAACTCTAGTATGAAATTAAGAAAATGCATGAACATTAAAAATTTCGTTGTAAAATCTCTTGGTCATACTATTTTATTTTGAATCTTTTAAGCTGAATTCTTTTTTAGGATTCAGCTTTTTTTTTACAGGAGTGTTAAATGAAAAGAGAAGACATTAACAAAGTTCTTATCATTGGTTCTGGTCCAATCGTAATAGGACAGGCTTGTGAGTTCGACTATTCAGGAACTCAGGCTTGTAAAGCTTTACGTGAACAGGGTTACAAAATTGTATTGGTTAACTCTAACCCAGCTACAATCATGACTGACCCAGTAATGGCAGACGCAACTTATATTGAACCTTTAAACGTTGAACGTTTAAGCCAGATTATTGAAAAAGAACGTCCTGATGCTCTTCTTCCAAACCTTGGTGGACAGACAGGTTTGAACATGGCTATGGAATTAAACAAAGCCGGTGTTCTTGATAAATACGGTGTAAAAGTTATTGGTGTAAACCTTGATGCTATTG
>JAKSTL010000148.1 GCA_024402595.1 Treponema sp.
TCATTCTTTTGAAGAAGGAAAAGGATATTTGCCAGATTTTTGGATAGACAGTATATTTCCTTTAGAAGTGATGGAAAAATTCTTTCTAAAGCTGATATCTTAAAGTTTATTGAATCATAATTCAGAAGAAAGAGTCGAACCAACCAACCGGTGAAGAATTAGACTTTCTATGTTTAAATTCATGTTGATTATATAAAGCAACGAATTTTCGTTCTTCTCAGTGTTTGCTATCTTCCGTCAAATTTGTGCGAGATTGTCCGTAAGTATAAAGCCACTTGCAGAGCTGTTCTTGTTTCTCCGTCAGAAAGATCAACTTCCAGTAATTCTTCCAGACGGTTGATTCTGTAAAGAACTGTATTTCTATGAGCATTATTCAATTTGGCAATCTGTAAAATATTTCCGCCGGTTTTTAAGTACAAAGTGAGAGTTTTAATAAAGTCTTCTCGCTTTGTAATTTCTAGCTCATCAAGTTTGCCGAGAGTGTCTGAATAAAACTTGCGTAGTATATTTCTGTCTTTTACGCCTACAATAATTTTGTAAACGCCCAAATCTTCATAATAATTGATTTTTTCTGGTGCTGAATTTATTTCCAAAGCGACACTAGCATGTTTATATAATTCATGCATTTCTTCTATATTTTCAGAAGAATCAGAAATTGAAATAATAGACTCCTTAAAAAACTTATCTGTTTTGCTGATAGTAAAAAGCTCCCGAAGAAAATCCGTAGAATCATCTTTTAAGATATAAACAACCTTCTGCTTATGAATAAAACAACAGTATGTATTCTGATTGATATTCATTTTATGATTAAAATTGTACAGAACGTACCGTTTTATTTTTTCCAAATCATAATTAAAAAATATAGGATTAAAACTCATTATTGCAATGGAAAAAGTTTTAGCATCATAAAAAGGTGTATTTCCAATTCTTGTTGGTTCGAATTTTTCTTTTTCAAAAATTGACCTGTAAAAGAATTTTTCTACTGTGTTTGCATTATGATTATCGCTAGAAATCATATTTCCAACTTCCTGCATAAGATCAATTGTATGAATTTCCCATGGCATAGAAAAAAGCGGAAAGTCTTTTTTATCACAATAATCAATAATGCTTTGTGGAATTTTCTGGATATATTTTCCAACATTTATTACTAATCCGGATGCATTATGTTCAATAAATTTGTCGATATATTCCTGTAAAAAAACATGAAGATGATTTTCATCAGTTATATTCAGATTATCTTTTTGTCGTTCATAGTTTACTCCAAGAGTAATTGCAAGCTCTCCACCGCGAATAAATTCAATAGTAGATGCATCTTCCGTATAATAAATCCAGCTTACAGTTTTCTTAAGGCCTGCTCTGCCTGCAAGAGTCTTCAGTTTAAAAGGAGTTTCAATAAAATTAATGATTGTTTGTAATGATAAAGCCATTTATGTATCCAAATACCTATCTTAGAGTCAATTTGCACATAAAAAATAAAAACATTTGTACTTTTTGTCAATATTTTTTCTTCATAAAAATGATAGTGTAAAACCATCAAAACTGCCTGAGCGACAGAATTTTACGGAGGTTCTTATTATGAATGCAAAAGAAATTGCAGAAATGCAGACATCAAATGTTTTATTAGGATGGAGTAAACAAGAAGGTCTTAATCCAATTGTTGTTGATCATGCAGAAGGAATTTACATTTACGATACGGAAGGAAATCGTTATGCCGATATGTCTTCTGAACAGGTAAATGTAAATGCCGGCTATGGAAATAAAGAAATGAATGAAGCCATTAAGGCTCAGTTAGATAAATATGCTTATGTGCAGGGCTCCTGGGGTGCTGAACCTCGCGCTAAACTTGCAAAATCAATTATGGACAGACTTCCTGAACTTGTAGGTGGTAAAGTGTTCTTCACAAACGGTGGTGCAGATGCCAACGAAAATGCAATTAAAATGGCTCGTATGTACACAGGCCGTTTTAAGGTAATGAGTCAGTACCGTTCTTACCATGGTTCTACTTTTGGTGCAGGAAACCTTACTGGTGAACCTCGTCATTTTGCCCTTGAACCTGCAATCCCAGGATTTATCCATTTCCGTGGCCCATATTCATATCAGGAAAAAATCAAATTTGAATCAGAAGAAGCTGAAGGCGAATATTACATTGAAAAGCTCCGTGAGCAGGTAATTTTTGAAGGTGGAGATAGAATTGCAGCTATTATCCTTGAAACAGTTATCGGTTCAAATGGAATAATCATGTATCCAAAGAACTATCTTAAAGGCGTTCGCAAAATCTGTGATGAATTCGGAATCATGATGATTTGTGATGAAGTTATGGCAGGCTGGTATAGAACTGGCAAAATGTTTGCTTACATGAATTTTGATGTAACTCCAGACATTATTACTTTCGCAAAAGGTGTAAACTCAGGTTACATTCCTCTTGGTGGTGCAATTGTAAAAAAAGAAATCGCCCATTTCTTTGATGATAAATTCTTAAGTTGTGGTTTGACATATTCAGGTCATCCATTGGCTTGTGCAGCTGGTGTTGCATGTCAGGAATTCTATCTTAAAAATGATATTGAAGGCCATGTTCAGAAAGTGGGAAAACATCTTGGCGAAGTTCTTGAATCAATCAAGGCAAAGCACAAGAGTGTCGGTGATGTACGCTATATTGGTTTGTTCAGTGGTGTAGAACTTGTAAAAGATCGTGAAACTCGTGAACCATTAGTTCCATGGGGACAGGATCCAAAAGGAATTATGGGTGCAATCGTTAAAGAACTTAAATGTCGCGGATTCTTTACTTATTCCCATGAAAATGTAATCGTTGTTGCTCCTCCGCTAATTATTACAGAAGCACAAATTGATGAAGAATTGGCAAAACTTGATGAAGTTCTGTCTATTGTTGATGAAAAATATATCTAGGATATAGATTATTTTGGGAAGTGGTAGAACCGTTTTAAGCGTTTTTCAGTTTTACCATTTCCCTTTTTTTATGGCGCCACGGCATGAATGCCGTCGGGTGTTTCGTGGCTCGGTAACCCTCGGCCTCCTCGGGCCTAAAGTCCCTGCGGTGTCTGGCTTCGCCACCACTCCATACCCTGGCGCGATTTATGGAGATTATTATGAATTTTAGTTTTTCAACTGCACCGAAAACATTTTTTGGAGAAGGTGCATTATTAGCTGCGGCTCCAGAATTGGTGGCCTTTGGCAAAAAAGCATTAATTGTTACAGGAAAAATCATAACAAAAACTGGACTTGCAGATAAAGTTTCCCAGGTTCTTTTATCTCAGGGAATAGAATCTGTAATTTTCAATGATCTACCTGGAGAACCAACAGACCTGATGATTATGGCCGGTGTAGAAGTATTCAAGGCAAAACAGTGCGATTTTATAATTGGACTAGGCGGTGGAACTCCAATTGATACTGCAAAAGCCATAGCCGCCATGGCAGTACTTCCCGGTAAAATGATTGAATACAAAGGCAAGGAATTAATTGGAAACTTTGCACCTCTTGTTCTTATTCCAACAACTGCTGGAACAGGTTCGGAA
>JAKSTL010000149.1 GCA_024402595.1 Treponema sp.
TTTTTCTCCTTCCACGCGATGCTACTGTCCGGGAATACACAGGGAGTTTCAGTAGACAGAGGAGTCATATTCCATCTGATGGTTTTAAGGGATTGAGTATATAAAAATGGCAAAGCATTCTTCAACAGACAAAGATTTATTTCTCACAGTTCCCCAGTTTGAACGATTAAAAGAGATTCATCTTCAAATTGCAGAAAAACGGTATCCAAATACTCGTAAACTGGCAGAATATTTTGAAGTTTCCGAAATCACTATAACTCGGGATATTGCTAATCTTAAAAACTTTTACAATGCTCCAATTGCTCATGATGCTTCAAAGCGAGGATATTATTACACCGAAGATTACGAATTCCCACTTTTAAAAGTAATCTCTAATAATCAAATAAATGTCCTTGCAAACGCAAAAACTATGCTTTCTTTCTTTGAAGGAACACCACTATATAAGGACGCTGAAAATCTTCTGGAGACAATTTCACAAAGTTCATACAAAACGGAAAAACCTTTGCTGAACAGAATTGCAGTTGCTCCTAACCCGGATGTAAAAATCGATAAGGTATTGTGGGATAAAATTATCCGTGCCTTGGAAGATAACCTGATTTTGAAATTTGATTACAAAGGCGAATGGAAACCAAATGTTGAATCTCGTGTGGTTCATCCCTATCAGCTATTACTTCAGGGGAAATCCGTTCTGTTGTGGGGATACGCAGAAGAGAGAAAGGCTTGTCGTATGTTCAATCTAACTCGAATGCGTTGTGTTGCCGTAACAAACAGAACTTTTAATCTCCCAGAAGATTATTCTTTTGAAAAACACCTTGATGGCGGAAAATTCGGCGCTTTTGTTCAGGGTGAAGCAGAAGAATATAAGATTGAATTCAATTCCTATGCTCGTGAATTTGTGAAAAGTTGTATTTGGGCAGACAATCAGATTATTGAAGATGATGAAGACCGCAATGTTACAACAATTACTTTTAGATCCAATCAGTTCAACAGTATTCTAGAATGGATTCTTTCAAAAGGTGCTTATGCAAAACCTTTAGCTCCAGAAAAGCTTGTGAACGAATGGAAATCTCATATTAAGTTAATGATGAAAAACTTATAAGGTGAATATATGAATATAGAAGAAAAAAACTTTAGTCTTGGCGTATGGAAAAGTACGGATTTTGATAATGGTGGTACAGGAGTTACAAATATTTTTTATCTCTCAATAAAGAATTGGAATTATTACAACGAAATAGAAAAGGCTTTAACTATTCCAGAAGGAATCGAAGCTATAGACCCTTTTGCATTCATAAATTGCGATAAAATTGAAAAACTGTATTTCCCATCAACTTTGAAAACTATTGGTGGCTCGGCATTTCAATCTTGCATAAATCTAAAAGAAGTTTATTTTAAGAATCCTGTATATATTGGTGATTATGCTTTTAAAGACTGCATTTCCTTGGAAAAAATCGAAATTATAAAAACTCCAAAGTTTAAAACATGCTCCGTTGTTGCTGCAGAAAAAGTTAATAAGTTACCTTTTCTCTATTTCAATGATGATAAAGAATCAATTCAATACAAAAAATATGGAAGAGCTTCATTTGAAAATTGTCCAAAATTAAAATTTGATTTTGCGGAGGAAAAATAATGAAACCTTACTGGTATATATATGCAATGCAAAGTCTAAAAGGAAACGGTCTTTTTCATTTTTTGAAGTATCAATTGCGTCAAACAATAAAAGATATCCGAAGAGAAAGAGCAAAAAAAAGATACAATGAAATAATAATAAAAGATGGAATTGAGCAAAATTACAGTCCTGAATTCTATTTTCCTAAAACTGTAAAAACAATCTGTCCGTATGCTTTTTGTTCAGTAGAATATCTACGTATTCCTTTAGACATGATAGAAGTAGGTGCAAAAATTGAAAATTGTTCTCGCATGGCGTTTTGGGATACAGACAAAGTATTGCTAAAGAATCCTGTTTATAAAAAAGAAAACGGATTAATGATTAATACAAAACTTAAAACTGTATTGTATGCAGATAAATCAGTGTCCAAAGTAATTATTCCAGATGGAATTAAAAAGATTGGAGCTTATGCCTTTGCAGGATTAAATGTTGAATCTGTTACAATACCTGAATCAGTAAAAGAAATTGGTTTTCAAGCATTTGCTGGTTGCGATAACTTAATAAATCTTGCCATACCTTCATCAGTTAAAAAGATTGGAGAATATTGTTTTTCACAGTGCAGAAACTTGAATGAATTATTGCTCTCTAAAAAACTTGAAAAACAAAGTGAAAATATATTTTCAACCTTTGATGAAGAAAGGAAATCCTTAATAATTTATTATTAAAGATTTCCCGTTGTATAAAACAAGATTTACTGCAAAGCCGGACACTTCTCCAGTTTAATCTGATATCCAAGACATCTTAAAACAGAAGTAAATGTTGTAAGAGTAACTTTCTCTGCATCTTTTGAACGAAGCTTTTGGATAACAGTTGGCGATACGTTTGCCTGTTTTGCAAGTTCTCGAATAGAGATGTTTTCTTCTACCATGTTTTTCAATGCCACTTTCTTTTCACTTGGCGGTAATTTTTGACCAGACTTTCTATACGCATTTGTTACAATAATTTTCTTGCCTTTCTTGAAGAAGCATAGGTATCTGTTTGGCTCATCGTCTGAGCTTTCATTCCTTTTTCGATGTATTCACCTAAATTGCTGCAAGAAGCCTTTTTATTTCTCTACCACTCCGTTGTAATCAAGAATCCCGCCAATTTCAATTACATTTGTATAACCAAAATCAATCAACTTCCGGCAGCTTTCTTTTGATCTTCTTCCTGAACGGCAGTAAACATAAATGGTCTGCGACTTGTTTTTAAGAAGTTTCTCTGCATCCTGTTTTGTAAAGGTTTCGTTTGTAAGCTGAAGAGTTCCTGGAATATGGCCGCCAGCAAATTCTTCAGGAGTTCTTACATCAAGGAGAACAAAATCCTTATCGCTTGCCATAAGTTTTAAGCCTTCTTCCATGGAAACTGATTTAAATGAGTTCACTTTAGCCTCCTTTGATTTTGTTTCTTTAGCACTACAAGAAGTTAGAAAGAGAATTGAAATCAAAATAAATAATAAGGGTTTCTTCATAAAATCTTTTTAAGCTCCTTTCAAAAACATTATAACACATCTGAAAATTTTGTTGCTGATTTACAGAAAAGCATCATAAGGAGGGAGAAGTCTCTCCCTCGCTCCAGCCAGTAAACTGTCTTCCGCTACCTAGGGAGCGACGGCTTTAGCCGTAAAAAGGCTCCAGTGGAGCGTTTTTAGCGAGTCTCGAAGCAACTATGTTGCGTACGTCCTTCTGCGGGGACACCCAGCAACGCCTCGTAAGTTAAAACTTATTATCACTTATAAAGTCTACATAACTCATATTTTCTGCTATACTAATAATATAAAAACGGAGACAATCATGGCCAAATCAAAATCCCCTAAATCATCATCAGCCACACTTGGCTTTGAACAGCAGATTTGGGATGCAGCAT
>JAKSTL010000015.1 GCA_024402595.1 Treponema sp.
ATTTAGGAAGAGAATAGCCCTTTGCAGACCATTCAGACGATTTAATTCCTTCTTTTGTAAGTTTCATTGTATACTCCGTATAATTCGGAATTCGGAATGCGGAATTCGGAATTATTTTTAAATTTTTTGCGTTTTAGTAATACTTACAAGAATTCTGATTAATTCTTCGCAATCAGAATAGATTTGCTTGTATTCTTTTTCTGGAAGATAGTCGCTTTCATAAAGTAACTCCAACCAATACTGTGTTTCTTCAGCCTCTTTTAGAGAAATATTCAATTTTGCATAAAAGTCAGGTTTTGTCTGTCCTCTCACACCTTCTCGAATATTAGCACCAATACTTGTTCCACTTCTTAAAACTTGTTTTGAAAGCACAAATTCTTTTTTTTCATCACAAAGATTTTTATACATTTTGATAATTCGCAGAGCAAAAGCCTTACTTTTATCAACAATTACATTATCTTTTTCCAACAAACACTCCTTAGTAAAAAAATGCGAAGCAATTCCGAATTCTTAATTCCGCATTCCGAATTGTGAAAAATCTTCCCGTAAAACACCATTTCTCTGATGCCAAAGATTTTCCCTAGCGATACAACTTCACGCCAGATCTATCAAAAGATTTTTCACAAGCTTCCCAAAGTCCCTGTAAGTAACATGCACCTAAAGCGCGGTCGTACAAACCGTAACCTGGCATGGCTTTTTCGCCCCAAATCATACGGCCGTGGTCTGGACGAATAACTCCATCAAATCCAGTTTCGTACAAAGTTTTAATAATTTTGAACATATCAAATGTACCAGCAGAAGAAAGATGAGCCGATTCCTGGAAATCCAAAACAGGATCATCAATTGCAGTATTAAACTTAAGGTTACGCACATGTGCAAAGTGGATTCTTCCCTGTGCCGCCTTAATAAACTCACACAAATCATTTTTGCGGTTTGTACCATAAGAACCAGTACAGAAAGTCAAACCATTGTGTGGATTATCAACAGCCTTAAGCATGCGAACAACGCCATCCTGACTAGTAATAATGCGTGGAAGCCCAAACACAGGCCAAGCAGGATCATCCGGATGAATTGCCATATCAATATTGTATTTATCACAAACTGGCATGATTGCTTTAAGGAAGTAAACAAGATTGTTAAAAAGTTTTTCTTCATCCACATCCTTGTACATTTCAAACAACTCTTTTACGCGAGCCATTCTCTCAGGTTCCCATCCAGGAAGTACAAAACCATTGGAGTTCTTTTCCATACGAGCAAACATTTCATCAGGCTTTACACCATCAATGGCTTTAGAATTATATGCAAGAACCGTTGAACCATCTGGACAAGGACGGGCAAGTTCAGAACGTGTCCAGTCAAAAACAGGCATGAAGTTGTAACAAACCATATGAATATCTTCCTGTCCAAGTCGTTCCAATGTTTTTATGTAATTTTCAATATATTTATCCCGGTCACCACCACCAATTTTAATATCATCGTGAATATTTACGCTTTCAATACCGGCAATTTTCAAGCCTGCATCCGAAACCTCTTTTTTAATTTTCTGAATGGCTCCCAATTCCCAAGCATCACCTGGAACAGAATCATACAAAGTAGTAATAACGCCCTGTACTCCTGGCACCTGACGAATCTGCTGCAAAGTTACGGAATCAAAACCAGTTCCGTACCATCGTAAAGTCATTTCCATAAAAAAGTCCTCCAATGGAGAAAAAATAAAATCAAAAAACTCCAAAATAAATTAAAGTTTTCAAATATCCAAAACACTAATTTTTGCAGTGATTCTGCTTCAGAATTATCAGACAAAGACCATTTCTACAAGCCCAATGCCCTAATTCCCCAACTTGGCCGCATTTTCAGATATTTATAAATATTATAACACGACCTATTAAACTAATCAACTAGAATACTTGTATACTAGTGTGTAAGTAAATAAAAAAATCTCTTTCAAATACCTTTACCTGTGATAAAATTAGTTCCCAAACCTGTCAAAGGGTTAAAGACCACGCAACTTACACTTTTTAGATAGCTCCTTCGTGAAGAGAATCCAGCCTTAAAAGCCGTGCTTTGTCCGGAGTAACACAAAGATTTTTTTCCTGAGTAGGAATTACAAGCCCTTTAGGCCCATTTTTTGCCCGTCGCAAATATTTTACATGAGTATAATAAAGATCGACCTTAGTATTATTTCGAGCCTTAGAATAATAAACCGCCAGATTTGCCGCATCCAATAAAATGTCCAGCGGAACAGTTTTCCCTTTTTGAGCCTTTACAAAAACATAGCCCCCCGGAAAATCCCGCACATGAAGCCACAAATCTTCGCCTCGTACAAAATGTCTCAGCAATTCATCGTTTTCGTTAGCATCCCTTCCCACAAGAATATACCAGCCGTTTACCGTATAATCCAAACCAGGATGCGTTTTTTTCTGCTGCTGCTTCGGCGTAGAATCATGGCGCAACAATTGCTCAATTTTAATCGGATTCGGCTCATTTTTTATTCGCTCATATTCCTGTTCCAGTTTTTCCAGCTGAACCTTGGCAATTTCAATATCGTGAATCAATTCTTCCGAACCGCTCACCGCCTTTTTGTAATTTTTATAATAATCCGCCGCATTTTCCTGAGGAGATTTTTTAGGATTTATCATCAACCGAACAGTTTTGCCCGTATCATAATCTTCGCATTCAATAAAATTAGAACTTCCGTCAATCAAATAACCGTAAGTTAAAACCAAATCACCCTGATGTTTTAATTTTTCAGCGTCTTTAAAACTTTCCAGCTTACTTTCCAGATTTTTTAAGGCACTTTCCCGCTTAGAATGATTGATATTGTACCATTTTTCGGCCTTTTCCAGTAAAGCTTGTCGCGAAAGGGTAGAAGCGTGCTCACTATACCACCAGTCAATATAGGCATTAAAAGAAGAAAAGGAGGGTGAAGACTCCCCCTCGCTGCAAAGTCCTAGCTTCGCGTCGTCCTTTTCCGCTACCCCCTCTGCAGGGACACCCCGCAACGCCCCGTTATTCCAATCTCTAACAGGAAATCTTTCATCCGCATTTTCAAACTTAGTTTCATCAATTACAGGAATTGCAAAAGTTTCGTCCTTCATTTCTTTTTTATTAGGACGGCGGAACATAGTTTCCAAAATTACATTGTTTTCATCACAAAGAAAAACGTTTGCGGCATTGTTCCAAAGACGAATATACAGCAGATAGTTTTCAATAATTTCTTCATCATCTGCAACAGCAGTGGTGGAATAAGCAGTTTTAGAAGTATTAAGTGCAGTCGATGCCAATCTAATATGATTAGTTTTTTCATCCGCTTTTTTTTCAGAAACAACAATTCTGCTTAGTTCCATTTTAATAATTCGTTCTAGTCCCAACTGCTGGCAGGAATTAATTCTGCAACCTTTAATTCGGGAACGCAAAAACTCCATAAATCTTAACGGCTTTTCGTTTTTAGTAACTTTTTTACGAATCTCATTTAGTCTGCATTCATTTTGAGCACAGCAAACAAAAACCGTTTTTGCCTGACCCTCTTTATAGGTATAAAATGCAAGAGAATCGTATCCAGGTTGTACAATATCCTGAATAAAAGCACCTTCCAGATTGAGTTCGTTTAAAATTAAATTAATTTCGTTGCAGTTTAATGACACAGTTTATTTCTTTTTACCTAAATATGCTTCACGAACAGTTGGATTGTTCATAACTTCTTCTCCAGAACCAGTAAGAACAATTTCGCCTGTTTCAATTACATAAGCAATGTCCGCAGTTTTAAGGGCCATGTTAGCATTCTGTTCAATCAAAAGAATAGTAACGCCTTTTTTATTAATTTCCTTAATAATTTCAAAAATCTGCTGAACAATTAAAGGAGCCAAACCTAATGAAGGTTCATCCAGCATTAAAACTTTTGGACGACTCATTAAAGCTCTACCAACGGCCAGCATTTGTTGTTCTCCACCAGAAAGAGTTCCCGCAAACTGCCAGTTTCGTTCTTTTAATCTTGGAAACAAAGAATAAACCCATTCCATATCAGTTTGGATTGTTTCTTTTTCGTTTCTAAGATAAGCACCAATTCTAAGGTTTTCCTGTACGGTTAAATCGGTAAAAACTCTACGGCCTTCTGGACTTAAAGCAATTCCTTCTGCACATATTTTATTGATTGGAAGCCCAATAAGTTCTTTGTTGTCCATTTTTATAGAACCAGACTGAGGTTTTACCAATCCACTGATGGATCTAAGCAATGTAGATTTTCCCGCACCGTTTGCACCAATAAGGGTAACAATTTTTCCATCAGGAACATCTAAACTAATATTTCGAAGTGCCTTAATACCACCATAAGAAACACATAAATCTTTTATCTGTAACATAACAACACCTCTTTTATCCTAATCCACATCAGTTTCGCCCAAATAAGCCGCAATAACTTCTTTATTATTCTGAATCTCTTCTGGAGTTCCTGTGGCAATTAAAGCACCAAAGTTCAAAACATAAATACGGTCAGAAATGTCCATAACCAAATCCATATGATGTTCAATCATAAAAACAGTAAGATGGAACTCATCTCTAATGCGACGAATAAATTGTGTAAGTTCGTCTGTTTCCTGTGGGTTCATACCAGCTGCAGGTTCATCCAAAAGCAAAAGCGAAGGATTTGTAGCAAGAGCACGGGCAATTTCCAGACGGCGCTGAATACCATAAGGTAAAGATGTACAAAGTTCGTCCTTTACATCATAAAGGTCAAGAATCTTCAATAATTCTGCAACTTCTTCTCTCTGTTTTTTTTCTTCCTTCCAGTTAAGTCTAAAGGTTGCGGAAAAAACATTTGAAGTTCGTCTTAAATGCTTTGCAATCAAAACATTGTTAAAAACAGTCTGACTTTTCCACAAACGAATGTTCTGGAAAGTTCTTGCAATTCCAAGCTTAGTAATTTTATCAGGAGTTGGTTCAATATGTTTTGTAAACTTTCCGTTATTTGTGCCAGCATAAAGCTTTTTCATTTTTCCGCGTGGAAAGTTTTCTACAATTTCTTTTTCATTAAAGTAAACAGCTCCGTTTGTTGGAGCATAAACGCCGGTTACAACATTAAAGGCAGTAGTTTTTCCAGCACCGTTTGGTCCAATAAGAGAAACAATTTCTCCTTTATTTACTTCCAGCGAAAGATCATTTACAGCTACAACGCCACCAAACTGCATTGTAACATTTTCCATTTTTAATACATTTTCTGCCATATTATTTCCTATCATCAATACATCGACACTTGTGTCATTAACAATTATTGGGCATTGCCTTCCACTGTTTTTTCAGCTTTCTTTTTTTTGCTGAACCATTTTTTTAGTTTTTTCTGTATTCCACTAATACTAAACTCGTGTTCACCCATAATTCCTTTCTGGTAGAAAAGAACAATACACATAATTACAACAGAGAACACAACTTTTCTAAAGCCAGGACGCATTATGTTCAAGCCAGGAATGTTTAAGTTTGAGTTGTCAAGGAATCGAAGCCACCATTCTGAACAGGCAATAAACAGGAAAGAAGAAATACAGCTTCCTGTTACAGAACCAATACCGCCAATAACTACAATTAAAAGAATCTCATAGGTCATTGCCGATTTGAACTGACTGGCCTGAATTGTTGTCTGGAACATTGCAAGAAGAGCTCCCGAAATACCAGCAAAGAAGGAACTTATGGTAAAAGCCAGTCTTTTGTGGTGAGCCAGGTTAATTCCCATAGCTTCGGCGGCAACTTCATCATCGCGAATTGCTTTGAATGCACGACCATAAGTGGAGTTAATAAGCATAACAATTAAAGCAATACAAATTGCACTTACTGCAAAATAAAAGGTGGTAGATCTAAAAGTTGGATACTTTCTAAGAAGATTAGAACCGTTAGTAATAACTCCCAGTTTATCCCACTGGAAAATGGCTCTTAAGATTTCTGCAAAGCCTAAAGTTGCAATTGCCAGATAATCAGACTTTAAGTGAAGTACTGGAAGTCCAATTAAATAAGCAAACAAAGCTGCTACCAAACCTGCCAGAATCATGGCAACTACCACTGGCAGTGTAAACTGAATAAGTCCACCATCGTAATACTGGTAAATCTGTGGACGAGCTTCTACAGGAATTGTAAAAATTGCGTAAGTATAAGCACCAAGCAGCATAAAACCAGCCTGTCCCAAACTAAAAAGTCCAGTAAAACCATTCAACAGATTCATAGAAACTGCAACTAAAGCATAAATTGCACTTTTTTTAAGAACTGTAAATAAAATTGAGGTTGGACGGATTGTGTGTTCCAAAACAAAAATCAGCAGGAAAAGCAAAGCCAGAAGTCCAAAACTGATTATCATATCTCTTGTTTTATGTTTATTTTCTAGTGATTTTTCCATAGTAATTTCCTGAATTATTTTTTCTATAATTATTGCAAGAGGTTTTAGACTTTATCTGTCTGTTTTTCGCCGAACAAGCCTGTTGGCATAAACATTAAAACCGCAATTAAAAGAACAAATGTAAAGGCATCGCTAAAGGTTGTCCAACCAAGACCCTTTATAATGTTTTCACAAATACCAATTAAAAAAGCTCCTATAACAGCACCTGGAATGGAACCAATTCCACCAAAAACTGCTGCAACAAAGGCTTTAAGTCCAGGCATTCCACCAACGGTTGGTGTAACACCAGGGTAGTTGGAGAAGAAAAGAATTGAACCTACTGCTGCAAGGAAGGAACCTATAATAAATGTCATGGAAATAACTGAGTCAATCTTTATTCCCATAAGTTGAGCTGTCTCAAAGTCTTTTGAAACGGCTCGCATTGCCATACCAATTTTTGTGTGGTTGATAAGTAAAACCAAGGCAACAACAAGAAATATAGTTAAGAACGGAGTAATAACTGTAACTCGTTTTGTAATTGCTCCAAAAATTGTTACAGAATCGCTAATCCAAGGAATTGTTGGATAGGATTTTAATAATCCGCCTGTAATATACAAAGCAAGATTCTGAATAAGATAAGACATACCAATGGCAGAAATCATGATGGACATACGGGGTGCGGTGCGCAAAGGTTTGTAGGCAACTCTTTCAATGGCAAAACCTATTGCTACGGTAAGAATGATTGTAAATGGAATAGAAAGCCACAATGGCATGATGGTGTAGGAATAAATCATAATAAGACCAGCTGCCATAAAAACATCACCGTGGGCAAAATTGATAAGTCTTAAGATTCCATAAACCATAGTGTAACCAATTGCAATTAAAGCGTATTGTCCGCCTGTAGAAATGCCAGCGAGAATATATGGTAAGTTTGTTTGTAGAAAGTTCATAAAAAAATCCAAAATGTCTGTTTTTTCAAACCGCTCTTTTGCGAGAGGGATTGTAGTGGCGCCGTAAGGCGTTCCAGCGGGTGTCTTTAGACGGCCGCTGGAATGGAGTGCGGGGAGCACGGAACCACGAAAAGCCCGACGGCTTTAGCCGGCTCGCCCTGCACTTAAAAAATGATTTTATTAGGTTTATTAAACAATCGATAAAGATTATCTAAATTATTTAACCTTCTGAACTGCGATGAAGTCCCATTTACCAGTTGAAGTATTAACCTGTTTGATGTAAGCAACATCGCGTTTTGCATCACCATTGCTGTCGAATGCGATAGAACCTGAAACACCAGTATATGTTGTTGATGGGAGAGCTGCTTTTACTGCAGAAGATTTTGTTGAACCAGCTTTTTTCAATGCGGCAAGTGCTGTGTAATAAGCGTCGAAGCCCATTGCAGAAACAGCTGCGATTTCATCATCACCACCGTTGTTTGTTTTTGCTGTTGCATTTGTGTTGAGGTAGTTGCGGAATCCTGTTACGAAATCTGTAACCTGTTTTTCCTGTGAACCTTCAACGAAGAATGTTGTAACATAAATCTTTGTATTTGTTCCTTTTGCGTTTGCGAGAACAACGTTTGAGTCCCATGTATCACCAGCGAGAATTGGGATAGACAAGCCCTGTGTATCTGCCTGGTTGATGATTAAAGCGGCTGCTTCGATTGAAACTGGAGAGAAGAATACATCTGCTTTGTTGTTTTTTGCGTTTGCAACATAAGCGGCAAAGTCTGAAGTTCCTTCTGGGAATGTTTCGTAAACAATTTCTCCACCTAATTTTTTGAAGGCTTCGATAAAGTATTTTGCAAGACCTACTGAATAGTCATCACCAAGTTTTGCAAGACAATATGCTTTTTTTGCGGCAAAGTTATCTACAGCGAAGTTTGCAAGAACTGTTCCCTGGAATGGGTCGAGGAAGCAGATTCTGTAGTAGTGGTCGTTACCTAATGTAACCTGTGGGTTTGTACATGTAACACCAATTGCTGGAACATCTGCATTTTTGAATGTATCAGAAGCGGCAATTGAAACACCTGAACCGTATGAACCTAATACAACTGAAACACCTTTACTTACCAATTCAGAAGCGGCAGTTACGGCTTTATCGTTAGAAGATTCGTTATCAACGATTTCGAGCTGAACTTTGTATGTTTTTCCAGCGATGTCAACTGTTGGAGTTACTGTATTTGCATACTGAACACCAAGAGTTTCCTGTTTACCACCAGCACCGTTATCTCCAGATGCAGGTTCATAAACACCAATCTTAACTACGGGTTCTTTTTCTCCACCGCAGCTAACAAATGCAAAAGCTAATAAAGCTGATGCCATAATCATAAGCGACTTTTTCATAAAAACACCTCGTTATAAAAAACTGATAGATATTATAGCAGAAAATGAAGTGTTTGAATAGAAAAGTTGTTGTATAATATAGGATTATGAGGCTTTTATTGGTAGGAATTAATGCTTCTTATTCTCATACAAACATTGGAATTAGAAGTATTTGCGAATTTGTTAAGGAAAAGGCTGGACTGGGAGTGAATCAAGGAAATGGTACCAGCGGAAATAAGGAAAAAATAGATGAGTCATTGGGCGGAAATGATGATATTGATTTTGTGGAATTTACTATAAATCAGCCCCTTGTGGAAATTTTTAGAGGGATTTTGGAAAAGGCACCTCAGATGGTGTTGTTTTCGACTTACATCTGGAATGCGGAAATTATGGCCAAGGTAATTCCGGAAATTTGTAAAATTTTGCCTGGCGCGGTGGTTGGGGCTGGTGGTCCAGAATTTGGTTATGCCGCAGAAGTTTATTTGAATAAAATTTCCTCTCTCGATTTTGTAATGAAAGGGGAAGGGGAAGAAACCGTTCTGGAGCTGTTTAATGAATTTTCAACCAATGGTGGTAAATTTGGAAAGGATAGTTTTGAAAAGTCTGAAATAACAAAAATTCTTGAGAGCATAAAGGGGCTTTATTTTTGGAACAGGGAAGAAAATTCAAAAAGGATTGTTTACACAGGGGACAGACCCCTTCTGCAAAATTTATCCGACCTGCCTTTTCCCTATCCAGAACTGCGGAATACTGTGGTAGATTCTCATGACTGCAAAATTTTCTATTACGAATCCAGCCGTGGATGTCCTTACGATTGCAGTTATTGTATGTCGTCTTTAGATAAAAGAGTTCGTTTTGTAGATTTGGAGCGGGTTTTTGAAGATTTACAGATTTTTTTGGACGCTCAGGTTCCTTTGGTAAAATTCGTAGATCGAACTTACAATCTTAAGACTCAACGATATATTTCAATCTGGCAGTACATTCTTGAACATCACAACCACAAAACCATGTTCCATTTTGAAATAGAAGCCGAATATTTGTCTCCCGATGCCTTGGATTTTTTGCAAAAAGTTCCCCAAGGAGTTATGCAATTTGAAATAGGCGTGCAATCTGCCAATAAAAAAACTCTGGCGGCGGTAAATCGTTCCACCAATGTAGAAAAAGCCGCAGAAAACATAAAACGGATTCCACGAACTATTCATCAACATCTAGATTTAATTGCAGGACTTCCCTACGAAAATCTGGAAAGTTTTGGTAATTCCTTTGATTTTGTAATGAGTCTTAAACCTCATGCACTCCAGCTTGGATTTTTAAAGGTTCTTCATGGAACTCAAATGGAAAACTTTGCCACAAAAAACAACTGGCAATGGATGGAAAATCCTGTTTACGAAACATTTTCTACCCCTTACATGACTTACCCTGATATTTTGTTTTTAAAGGATGTGGAGATTCTTGTGGATGCCTACTGGAATAGTGGAAAGTTTGTGCATGTGATGAACTTTCTAGGACGCAAAATTGGTTTTTGGAAGTTCTTTTCGGAACTGGCTGATTATGCACGAACAAAAGGTGTTTTTGATGCTGCCCGTCGCGAAACTTTTTGGTTTGAGTTCTTAGCCTTAAATTATGAAACTTTCTTTTCTAATCCTAATTTTGCTTTGAATGAAAAAGAGATTTTTCTGAAAGTTCTGTACGAGCTTCTCCGCTATGACTTTTTACTTCGTGGTAAGCAAGGTGGATTTCCTTCGTGGTTTATTCGAAATTATGATAAGGACCGACATTATGAATGTTTGTTGGCCGCGGATGCTTTAGGGCCTGGTGCCAGAGTTGCATTTGCTCGCAGTGAATATGAAGTTTTTGCCTGTAATGTAGATTCTTCTATTCCCGAAAACGAAACACACACTTATGAAAAATTGATTTTGTATTAATTTTTTACTTTTTCCACAAGGATTGAAACAAAAAATAAAAATATTTTATAAGCTTTTCAACTTCCTTTGGGGCAAAAATCTTATTTGAATCGTCATAAAAAATATGATAATATGGCCAAGGATAAATAAAATATAAATTGCGGAATGTTCCACAAATATTCCCATAGTGCAAGGTTCTGAACTGCTTATTCAGTGCCTCCATGCGCTACCTGTAACGCGGTGTTTATAAGGAGAAATTGATGAAAAAAACTGGTGCACAGATTATTGTTCAGATGTTAGAAAATTATGGAATTAAAACCGTTGCTGGAATCCCAGGCGGAATGATTCTTCCCGTCTACGATGAACTAAATAAATCTTCTATTCAGCATGTTTTGGTGCGCCAGGAACAGGCCGCTGGTTTTATTGCCCAGGGAATGACTAGAGCTTCTGGAGTACCGGCAGTTTGTCTGGCAACTAGTGGACCTGGAGCTATGAATCTTCTTACTGCTATTGCCGATGCCCGTGCAGATTCCGTTCCAATTATTGCCATCACAGGACAGGTAAATACAACTCAAATTGGTACAGACGCTTTTCAGGAAGCCGATACCTTTGGTCTTTCATTTCCAATTACAAAACATTCTATTCTGGTAAAATCCACAGCCGAACTTCTTACTGCAATACCAAAAGCTTTTGAAGTTGCAATGAATGGTCGTCCGGGGCCAGTTTTAATTGATGTTCCTCGTGATGTGCAGTTAAAAGAAATAGAGTTTGAAGCTTGGCCAGAAGTTCCTGCTTCCTATAAACAGAATATTCGTTTTAAAACCCCAATCACTGAATATTCAAACAAAATCGAATCTATCGTACAAATGCTTTCCGATGCAACAAGCCCAGTTTTGTTTTGTGGTGGCGGATGTAATACAGAAGCTGCTGCGGAAGGAATTAAAAAACTTTTAAAAGCTTATGAAATGCCTGTTGTTACAAGTTTAATGGGATTGGGTTGTATTCCAGAAAGTTCACCAGATTTTATTGGTATGATTGGTATGCATGGAAGTTATGCGGCCAATGTTGCCATTCACGATGCTGATGTTGTAATTGCTGCTGGAGTTCGTTTTGATGACAGAGCTACTGGTGTTGTAAAAAAGTTCTGTCCAAATGCAAAAATTATTCACATTGATGTTGATGCTGCCGAAGTTGATAAGATTTTGAAGTCGGATATTTCAATTATTTCTGATGTAGAATCGGTTTTCCCTGTTATTGCTCAATTAGCCGCAGAAAAATCTCTAAAAACTCCTGACGAATGGCTTAAAAAAGTTCAGGATATGAAAAAAGCAGATTATTCTTTGGTTTTAGGTCGTCCAGAAAACGAAAAATTGACCAATCCTCGAGAACTTATAGCCTCTGTTCCATCTCTTGCCAAAAAAGCAGGTTTTGATTCTTCAAAAATTGTTGTTACAACCGATGTTGGACAGCATCAGATGTGGGCAGCTCAGTATTATCCTGTAGAAAAACCAAGAACTTTCTTAACCTCTGGTTCTCTTGGAACAATGGGTTTTGGTCTTCCAGCCGCCATTGGTGCCGCTATTGCAAAACCAGATTGTCGTGTAGTTTGTTTCAGTGGCGATGGTTCTATTATGATGAACATTCAGGAATTGGCTACTCTTGCAGAATTGAATCTTCCTGTTACAGTCATTGTTTTCCAGAATGGAACTTTGGGAATGGTTTATCAGCAACAGAAATATCTTTTTGAAAAAAATTACAGTGCCTCAGTTTACTCAAAACAACCAGATTTGGTAGCAATAGCAAAAGGTTTTGGAATTGAAGCCGTAGATGCTGATTCAAACCCAGAATGGTACAAAATTGCTTTTGATGCAAACCGCAAAAATAAGCCTTGTTTTGTAAAAGTAAGCGTAGATTCTGAAGAAAATGTACTGCCGTTCGTTCCAGGTGGAAAAGCAAATATTGATTCTATTCGCAACTAATTCTAATTAGCAGATTTTTATAAGAATTACTTTTTCCTAGTTATGATTGCCTTCTTGAATTGTCAGGAAGGCAATTTCATTTTTCCAGTTAAACAACATGTTTTCACAAGCAGAAATCAAAAGGTTAATCACTTTCTGCAAATCTACAGAACCAAGAATTTCCAGCATTTTTGCACCATAAGCGGAAGTTTCAGACGAAAACCATTTTTCAATTTCAGAAGGAGTTATACGGCGTTTTTCCAAAAGTTCTTTTGTTGCAAAGTTAACCGAAAAACCTTTTTTTCTAAAACTATTTGCAATAAAAAGCCCATCCCAGGAAAACAAAGCTTTTTCTCTATCACCAAAAAACTCCTGTTCAGCCCCTTCCATCTTGTTTAATATTTCTCTAAATGCTCCCTCT
Organism: Treponema sp.; assembly: GCA_024402595.1. Classification (GTDB taxonomy): domain Bacteria; phylum Spirochaetota; class Spirochaetia; order Treponematales; family Treponemataceae; genus Treponema_D. The sequence goes on from JAKSTL010000015.1 coordinate 12,954, forward strand.
GTATCTGCTGTTAAAATCTGCTCTCTTATCAATTTACTTATACGCTGTCCGTTTACAGGGATTTTCTGCGAGATAATAACCTGCCAGTTTTTTGCTAAAGGACATTCATAAATAAAATCATCAGTTATTTCATTTTCATCATAAGATTCGTTTGTATCCGAACCATCCTCTGTAAAAAAAGAAGCATCGGTTTTCTGTGGTGTTAAGATTTCTTTTAATGAATCTGCCAGTGTAATAATTGCCTTTTCCGAGCTAAAAGGATCGGTAAAGAAAACTCGGTCAAAAACAGCGCCATTGTATTGAAATTTAACCAAAAGATTGTAAAAATCCCGAGGTGTTAAAAAATCCGAAGACAATGAATCACCACGATAATGTAAAATAGGCCGATCCAAACTTCCAAGGGTTCGCCCGTACTGTTCCAGCAACGCTTTTCCTTTTTCTGTACGGCAAACTCCACAAGTAACGCCTTCTGGTGTTTTTCTTGCAATTTCCCACAAAAGAAGCCCATTATCCGCATTCCAAATTAAACTTCTGTGATGTCGCAAAAGTTGAGCCATAGAAGTCATAGTATTTCGAATGTCTAAAAGGATTTCTGCTTTGTTAGAATCAAGTCTTTGCTGCCAGAATCGTTCTGCCCGATTTAATGCAATTTCTTTTGCGTTATCTTTAGGACTGAAAGTGAGATTTTCTTCTTTCTTTTCGTTTCCGCTTTTAAAATGTTCGTTTATCCACCAGTCCGAAATTGGATTTTCTCCAAACTCAGATTTTTCTCCAAGACCTTTTCCATTTTTTGCACCAGACTTAAACACATTTATAGAACCTGTAGTTTCTGGTGATGATGCCAATTGATCTGTGGTATACGAATCTTTAAACAAATCTTCCTGTTGTGCTTTTTCCAAAATAGAGGCAATCTGCAGTTCACGGCGGGAAAGAACATCGTCCCTTATTTTTCCTTCATAACCTTGAGTAGATGGAGTATAAAAAACTCTTCCCATCAAAGTGTCAGGCAGATATTGCTGAGCAACCCAATGGTCTCTGTAGGCATGTGGATATAAATAACCAGCCCCATGACCAAAGCTTTCTGCATCTCTGTTGGCATCTCTCAAATGAGTTGGCACTTCTGCATCTTCTTTTTCTACAGATTCCAAAGCATCAAAAAATGCCATAGAACTGTTTGATTTTGGTGCAGTAGAAAGATATAAGGTTGCATGAGCCAAAAAATATCGACCTTCTGGCATTCCAACTCTATCAAAAGCTTCTGCACAGGAGTTTACAACAGAAATAGCGTTAGGATCTGCAAGCCCCGTGTCTTCACAAGCAGAAATAAGCATTCGTCGGAAAATAAAATGTGGATCTTCACCAGCTACAACCATTCTGCTCAACCAATAAAGAGCCGCATCTGGATCCCGTCCCCGTAAACTTTTTATAAACGCACTGATTATATCGTAATGATAATCTCCATCTCTGTCGTAAAGAACAACTTTTTTTTGAATAGATTCTTCTGCCGCTTCTTTGCTTATATAAATCTTTGTTCCGTAAGCAGGCACTGGTGGCTGAGCGTTCGGTTTCCAGACTTCGGGAGTGGTTTCTACCGCCAATTCCAATGCATTTAAAAGAGAACGAGCATCTCCATTGGCAGTTTCAATAAGATGCTCCAAAGCACCTTCTTCAAACTCCACATTCCAGTGTCCATAACCTCGTTCACAATCAGTTAATGCCTGCTGAGCCGCTTTTTTTAAATCATCTGTGGTTAATGGTTTAAGCTGGAAAACTCTTGAGCGAGAAACTAAAGCTTTGTTTACTTCAAAAAAAGGATTTTCAGTGGTTGCTCCAATTAAAATGATTGTTCCGTTTTCAACCCAAGGAAGTAACGCATCTTGTTGAGATTTATTCCATCTGTGAACTTCATCAACAAATAGAATGGTTCTTCGACTGTAAAGATTGTAAAAATCTTCTGCCTGTTTAATGGATGTGCGAATATCTGCAACACCAGTCAAAACTGCGTTTAAAGTAATAAAATTAGATTTTGTATGATTAGCAATAACTCTTGCAAGGGTAGTTTTTCCCGAACCAGGTGGGCCATAAAAAATTACAGAAGTCAACTGGTCAGCAGCAATTGCTCTGCGAAGAAGTCGTCCTTTTCCTACAATATGATCCTGACCAATATATTCATCAAGAATCCTTGGTCGCATTCTTGCCGCCAAAGGTTCCTGCGTTCGTTTTGCCTGTTCAAAAAGAGTATCGCTCATAAGTTTTTATTCTAAAAAATCCTTTTATTCTCGGTTCCAGTTTCCTCTGCTAGGGTAGTAAGACCAAAGACCAATATTTCCGTATGATGCTGAAGTTGAAGCAGATGAACTTTTAATGCCAATTGATGAGTAAATAATATTTTCTTCTTCAGTTTTGTCTGTAGCATAAACAGAAAGCAAAGTATAAATCTGGTACAAACCTGATAACTGAGTAGACGCATTTGTATCAAACAATGCAGTTTTATCTTGTAACAAATCGTTCTCAGTTAAAAGAATACGGGTTAAGCCCCCATTGGTGTTTGTGTTTAACGAATAGTCTGCTCGACCAATAATCAGAGAATCTTTTGTTACAGTAAGTGCCGAAATATATCCACCAAGTTCTTCTTCAAAAACTTTTGGTATAAAAGAAGAATCCATTAAACCATTTTCTGAAAAATCTTTTGTTTCAAAATAGAAAAGTCGTTTAGTCTGAGCATGGGAATGATCATATTTATCTTTTTTTTCATTTCTAGATCGGGCAAAATAAACTACGGTTGCATCTTTTGTAGCCGATTCATTGGTTGTAACTGCAATTGAATCAAAAAAGTAGTATTTACCATTAAAATAAGCTACCGAATCAATGTCGTTATATTTTGTATCATCTTTTGTAAAAGAAAAATCTTTATCTTTTTCTGCGTCTGTAGAATCAATAGCGTAAATCTCTGTGCCTGTTGGATTTAACCATTGGTCTGTAGTAAGAACATTTTTTCCATTTAATTCGTAGTAAATATTGTCACCACTTCGGATATAAGCTTTTCGATGTTCAGGGTTTGGAGAATTAGTGCTGAAAACATTAAAATTGTTGTAGTAATAATTATTGTAAATGGTTTCAATTGGGAAGAAAGATTTTTCTTTATCATTCTGACCTTTACCATCTGGGCGGAAACTACTGGCAACTTCAACCCAATCTCCTGTTTTTGCTAAAACAATTTTTGGACCATCTTCAGATTCTTCTATTTTGACTTCAAAACTGTTAGCCCAAACATGAAAATCTTCTGGATAAGAAATACCTTCATTATCATTGGTGGCGTAAGATACGGTTACCAAATACAATGTGTCTTTGTCAGATACAACCTTGATTATTTGTTGTCCTTTATGGGCAGGTTTTTCACGACCATTATAATAATCAAAAGAATGAAGAGATTTTGGAAGTTCTTCTTCATCTAAAACTTTCCAGTCGTTATATTCTTCTGAATCAGCTTTTTTATATCTTAAGCCTGAATTAGCCGCAAGTAATAGCCATTCTTCTGTATTTCCGTCGGAAGTCTTTGCGCTGTATCTTGCAATGGAACTTATTGGTCCTGAAACTGTAGCTTCCCTTGTTTTAATATCATTTCGAACATTGTCAAAAACCGACTCTCGTACACAAGAAATAGAAGAAATTGCAGTAAAAGCAGATAAAATAATAAACTTTGAAAATGTCTTTATAATTTTTTTCATATAAAATCCTATTTAAAACTTTTTAGGCTAAGTAAAAGCCTTTTTAGAAGTGATATCTTGCTCCTATAGTAACGCCAGTAAACATTCCTTTGTCATAACCGGCTTTAGAAAACTCATTTACCATTGTAAAGGATGCACTGCCACCAACAGAAGCGGCATCATTTATTCTGTAGAAAATACCAGAAGAAGCTTTTAAAACCAAAGATGGGAAAAAGTCAGTATTTTGCCATGCTTCGTATCCTAAACCTACAAGCAGATAGTTAGGAAACTCGAACTTTGCAATGGTAGGCTGATATAAAGCTCCAAAAGTAATTGGAACCATAATTAATGCCTTGTCTCCAATAGAAAGATTGTAAGTGGCATCAAGTTCACCACCTAAAGCAAAAGATTTATTTAAAAATCTGAAATATCCAACTTCTGCAACAATACCTGTATAAAGCTGACCTGGATTTTCTTTGTTTCTTGGTGAACCGCCAAAATTATTAGGAATTAAAACTCCCATATTTAATTTAAGAAACTGGTCACCTTTTCCATTTGATTCATATACATAACCATCATCATATTCATCACCGTCATCGTAGGCTTGAGCAAATATAAATGTAGAACTGAGAACTAAAGCAATAAAAATTGAAATAAATCGTTTCATAACGCCCCATTTTTGTTTATAATATCTTTAAAATATACAGTTTTTGCTGTCATTTTTCAATTATAAACAAATATTTGAACAAATGGTTACTCGATATTAAAAACAGGAGTTGTTATGAGTGCTACAATTATTGATGGAAAACAGATTGCTGCTGATGTTAGAGCAGAAGTTGCAGATAAAGTAAAACAATTGAATGAAAAAGGAATACAGCCTTGTCTTGCCGTAATTCTTGTAGGTGAAAATCCCGCCAGTGTTTCTTATGTAACAGGGAAACAAAAGGCTTTGGCAGAAGTTGGAATGGTAGATAAATCGGTTCATCTTCCAGAAAGTACCACCGAAGAAGAATTACTAAAATTGATAGATGAATTGAACAAGGATTCTTCTGTTCACGGTATTTTAGTTCAGCTGCCTTTACCAAAGCACATAAACGAAGAAAAAGTTCTTCTGGCAATCAGTCCAGACAAAGATGTAGACGGTTTTCATCCTGTAAATGTAGGTAATCTTGTAATTGGAAAAAAAGCCTATCTTCCTTGTACGCCTCACGGAATTATTGTGCTTTTAAACAAAATGGGCATTGAAACTTCTGGAAAACATGCGGTTGTAATTGGTAGAAGTAACATTGTGGGAAAACCAGTTTCTCTTTTGTTGGCTAGAAAAGAAACTAACTGTACAGTAACTATGTGTCATACTGGTACAAAAAATATGGCAGAAATTACAAAACAGGCTGATATTATCGTTGTTGCATCCGGTCATCCTCATACACTTACTGCGGATATGGTTAAAGAAGGTGCTGTAGTAATTGATGTTGGTGTAAACCGTATTCCAGATGCATCTAAAAAGAGTGGTTTCCGTTTAATTGGTGACTGTGATTTTGATGAAGTAAAAGAAAAAGCTTCGTTTATCACACCGGTTCCAGGTGGAGTTGGTCCAATGACAATTGCTATGCTGATGTTCAACACCTTGGAAGCAGCTTCAAAATAAGTTATAGTTCTAAATATGCGTGATATTCAAAACGAATGTGATTCAAGAGAGATTCCTTTGCAGAAAGTTGGAGTAAAAGGTGTAAAATATCCTGTTTCGGTATTGGATAAAGAACACAAAACTCAGAATACAACTGCCACTGTGGATTTGTATGTTAATCTTCCTCATAACTACAAAGGAACTCACATGTCCCGATTTATTGAGGTTTTTCACAAATATCATACGGATATTTCCATGCAGCATTTTTTGGATATGCTGGAAGAAATGAGGAATCATCTTGATGCCGAACGAGCTTTTGGAACAATTCAATTTCCATACTTTATAGAAAAAAAAGCGCCAGTTTCTGAAAGTTCAAGCTATCTGGAATATGTTTGTGCTTACGAAGGAGAAGTTAGTGCTAAAGAACGCAGCTTTTTTGTAACAGTTACAGTTCCTATAGCCACTCTATGTCCTTGTTCAAAAGCAATCAGTGAATATGGTGCTCATAATCAGCGGGGAAGTGTAAAAGTAAAACTGCTTTACAGGGATTTTTTCTGGATTGAGGATGTTATTTCCATAATTGAAAACTGTGCTTCAACTCCTTTATATTCTTTGCTAAAGCGCAGTGACGAAAAATATGTTACGGAACACGCTTATGATAATCCTCGTTTTGTGGAAGATGTTGTTAGAGAGGTTTATTTGGGATTAAGAAAAATGAACTTTCAATGGTTTTCTGTAGAAGCGGAAACGGAAGAAAGTATTCATAATCATAATGCTTATGCATATACAGAGTTTAATGCTTGATTTTTACTGATTCACTTTATTATTTTAGTAAAAGTGCTGACTAATAATAGATTTTGGGAATAAACAATGACATATTTTTTTGAAACTTATGGCTGTCAAATGAATATTGCAGAATCGGCAGCTATTGAACAGCTTTTAATTGCAAGAAAATGGACTAAGGCAGAAGATGCAGAACTGGCAGATTTGGTAATTATAAACACCTGTTCTGTTCGTGCTACTGCAGAAAATCGTATTTTTGGAAGATTAGGCTGGTATTCTGGATTAAAAGCTGTCCGTTCTTGTGATAAAAATGCAAAAGGCAAGTTTCTTGAAAAGGCAGTGGACTATGTAAAAGATGGACCAAAGCCATTAACTCTTGTAGTTACAGGTTGTATGGCGGAACGATTGCTGGATTCTTTAAAAAAGGATTATCCGTTTATTGATTATGTTGTTGGTACTTATGCGAAACATCATTTTGGAGAAATCCTCGATGCTATGGAGGCTCATACAACCACAGAGCAGTTAAATGATACAGAACTTTATAAGTTTGCCTCTCTTTCTTATGAACCTGGAGCTTTTACCGCTTTTGTTCCAATAATGCACGGTTGTAATAATTTCTGTACTTATTGTATTGTGCCTTATGTTCGAGGAAGGGAATGCAGTCGCCCAGTTGATGAAATTTTAAACGAAATTGATGTTCTTTCCAGCTATGGAGTTAGAGAAATCACTCTTTTGGGACAGAATGTTAATTCTTATAACGGAAATTTAACGGGTTCAGTTAATGTAAATGAAGAAAATCATAATGAAACTAATACAAATCAGGATGATTCTAAAACTGTCAATTTTGCGGGGCTTTTGCAGATAATTGCCGCTCATCTAAAGGAAACAAAATCTCCTATTGAATGGGTAAGATTTATGTCTAGTCATCCAAAAGATTTATCTGAAGAAGTTGTAAAAATCATTGCTCAGGAAGAAGTCCTTTGTCATCATATTCATTTGCCTGTTCAACATGGTTCTACAGAAGTTTTAAGACGGATGAATCGGCGTTACACAAGGGAAGAATACATTCAGCGCATTGAAATGATTAGAAAACAAATACCCGATGTTTCTCTTACAACAGATTTAATGATGGGATTCCCTGGCGAAACAGAAGAAGATGTAGAAGCAACTTTGGATTTGATGAAGGAAATCCGTTACGAAAATGCTTTTATGTATTATTACAATCCGCGAGAAGGTACTCCTGCAACAAAAATGGAAGGTCAGCTTAGCGATAAGGTTAAAAAAGATCGCTTGCAGAAAATTATAGATTTGCAGTTAAAAATTACGGCGGAAGAAATGGAAAAACGGGTTGGTAAAACTGTAAAAGTTCTTGCAGAAGGAGTCAGCCGTGATAATGCTGAGGAGCTTTTGGGAAAAACAGAACAGGATGAAAAGGTTGCTTTTAAAGCATCAAAGTCGCTTATTGGTAAGTTCTGTCAGGTAAAAATAGAAAGTCTGTCTGGAAATACATTCCGGGGCCAGCTGGTATAATTTAGATTTTAAACAGGAGTTTTTTATGATTAGCGCATTACTGATTCTGATTGTTTTACTGGTTTTACTTGCTTTGTTTATTGGAAAAAACATTTCATACAATTGTCCAATCTGGTTTTTTAAAACCTTTGATTCTACCAATGTGGCAATAATTGTTTTTCTTGCCTTTGCTGCGGGAATTATTTTTACACTCCTTGTTCTTTTATTGGGAAAATTATTTAAAAATGAATCAAAAAACAAGGAAGTGGCTGAAGCTGAAGAAAAGGATTCTGACGATAAAAAAACTTTGAAAAAAGAAAAACAAAAGAAAGATGTTGTGGAGACTTCAAAAAATGACTAGGCTGCAATGTAATAGGCACAAATTATTCCATCATAAAACTTTTTTTGTGAAAGCCTGTTTTCTTTTAATTTTTTCTGGAACAATTTTTGCAGAACAGAAAGCCAGATTTGTTGTAACAGAAGCCACAAAACAAGGTTCTGTTGAAAAAGTTCTGGAATATACAAAAGCACAAATAAATCAGATGAGTGTACCTTCTGAAAAACGAGGCGTTATAATTTTTCTTGCAGGTTTACAGGAACAGCTGGGGTTATACGAAGAAGCTCAGGCAACTTATGCAAAGGCCGCTGGGATTTCTGCAGGCGATGCAGAGGAAATGCCTAAAAAATCTAACGAACAATTGGTTTTAGATGCCGTTCGATGTGCCTTGAATTATGGAGAATACACTCTTGCCAATCGGTATCTTAATTCTGCGGTTCGTAATTCTAAAAGTGAAAATATTCAGGCTTATGTAAAACTTTATGAACAGTGGAGCGCTCTTTGTGAGGCGGAAAAATCGGAAGATGTTATTGAACCTCTGGAAATTTTAAAAACTTATGCAAAACTTCCTTCCATGAAGTCTGTGCATCCCGCTATTCTTTTGACTCTTTGGTATATCAGCGGGGACAGTTCTTATGCAGAAGAAATAAAAAAGACTTTTGCCAATTCTACGGAAGCTTCTATTGTAAAGGGTGATATTCAGCTGCTTCCATTACCATTCTGGTTTTTTGTTCCAAAACTTGGTGTTGCAGAACAGGGCGTAGGAACTTTTTCTCAAGGAATTGAAAATACAGAAACCGTTGTTGTAAAAAAATCAGAACCAAATCAGAAGTTTACAAAATGGCAGTTGGGATTATTTAAAACCGAAAACAATGCAAAACTTTTGTGTGACGAATTAAAGAAAAAATCTTTTGACGCTTTTGTTGTTTCTGAAAAAAGAGCAAGTGGAACTACTTATTACATAGTTCTTGTTAATGAAGATTCAAATGGAAGTGTTGCAGATAAGCTTAGAAGTTCTGGTTATGACTGTTATCCTGTGGATTAATGCAAAGGTTTAAATTAAATGGTTAAGATATCGCCTTTTAATTTAATTTGGAGTTTTGTCGAAACGCCCTTATGAAAATGTCCGCTCGCTCGAACGAATTAAAAATCCTCAAGTGTTGAAACTTCCTGCGGTTTTTAATTGTAATGAAGAATAAGATTTTTAGGAGGTTTTTATGTATAAAGTGGTGATTTTTGATTTAGATGGAACTATTTTGAATACGATAGATGATCTTGCCGATTCATTAAATTATGTTTTGTCTAAAAATGGTTTTCCGGTTCATAATGTGGAAAAGGTAAAGTATTTTGTGGGAAATGGAATTCCTAAATTGATTGAACGGGCATTGCCAGAAAACATTGATGAAAAGACTTACAAAAAAATCCTTTCAGAGTTTTTAGATTATTATAAAAATCATAGTGCAGAAAAAACAGCTCCATATCCTGGAATTGTAAATTGCATTGAACAATTAAAACAAAATGGCGTAATAGTGGCGGTTAATAGCAATAAAGTCGAGAATACCGCTATAGATTTGTGCAATAAATATTATCCGGGAATCTTTGATTTTGTTTGTGGAAGTCGTGAAAATGTTCCAGTAAAACCAGATCCTGCGGGAGTTTATTCAATTCTCCAAAAGGCGGGTATTTCACATACAGATTTGTGTGCTAAAAAACAAGTGGTTTATGTTGGAGATTCTGATGTGGATATACAGACTGGGAAAAATGCTGGTATTGATGAAATTGGAGTTTCCTGGGGCTTTAGAGGCAAAGAGTTTCTTGTTAATCATGGGGCAGAAACTATAGTTAATAACTGTGATGAATTATTAAAAGCGATTTTATCTTAACTCTCAGCATACTTTTGAGTATAATCTTTCAATATGTCAGGATTTTATGATTTTTATGATGTAGCGGTAGTAGGAGCTGGTCACGCTGGTATTGAAGCTGCATTGGCCTCAGCTAGAATGGGGCTTAAAACTGTTTTAATTACACAAACTCCAGATGCAATTGGACGAATGAGCTGTAATCCATCTATTGGTGGTATTGCTAAAGGAAATATTGTTAGAGAAATTGATGCTCTTGGTGGTGAAATGGCCAAAATTATTGACCATTCTATGATTCAATTTAGACTTTTAAATAGAAGTCGCGGACCAGCAGTTCAAGCACCTCGTTCTCAGGCAGATAAGATTACTTATTCTCAGATTGCCCGTAAAACTGTAGAAACAACTCCTAATCTTTTTACATTAATGGACACTGTAATTGATATTTTGACAACTGCCTCATCAACTCTGCTTCCACCTAATTCTGATAGTTCTGCTGATGTGGGGTCAATTCCTGGCGAAAAGCGTGGTTTTTCTGGTTCTAACATTGAAACTGCAGATTATGCCACAGAAGCGGCTCGAAGTGGAATGCGTCAGAAAGTTACAGGTCTTGTTACAGAAAGAGGACGAATTATTCCTGTACGAGCGGTGGTATTAACAACGGGAACTTTCCTTGGGGGACGCATCTTTATTGGTGAATATGATGCTCCTTGTGGCCGTGTTGGTGAACCTGCCGCTTATGGTTTGACTCAGAGTTTACATAGACTTGGTTTTACAACTGGACGATTAAAAACAGGAACTCCTCCTCGTATTTTAAGAAGAACAGTTGATTTTTCAAAACTGGAAGAACAGGCTGGTGATGAAGAAGTAATACCATTCAGTTTTGAAACAGAAAAAGTTGAAAGACCTATGGTTCCTTGTCATGTGGTTTATACCAACGAAGAAACTCATAAAATAATTAGAGAAAATATTGGACGTTCACCTTTGTACTCGGGAAAAATCAGTGGAATTGGACCTAGATATTGTCCTTCTATTGAAGACAAGGTTATGCGTTTTGCGGAAAGAGACAGACATCAGATTTTTGTAGAGCCGGAAGGACTTGAAACTGATGAGATTTATTTGAACGGATTTTCATCTTCTTTACCAGAATGCGTTCAGGATGCTTTTATGCGTACAATGCCTGGTTTTGAAAATGCGGTGCAAAGTCGACCAGGATACGCCGTTGAATATGACTTTGTAGAACCTACACAATTGTATCCATCTTTGGAAACTAAACGAGTGGCTGGACTTTTTGATGCGGGACAGATAAATGGTACATCTGGTTATGAAGAGGCTGCGGGGCAGGGGCTTGTAGCTGGTATGAATGCGGGATTGTATGCTCGTGAACATATTAGAGTTTGTGGTCCTCTTTCTGCTCTTCCTGGAACTTTGAATGGTGTTCCTTCTAGTATGGAAGCGGGTGCTTTTGCTCCTAAAAATAATATGTCTGTGGAAGAATTGAGCCAGTTTGCAAAAATCAGTGAAAGAGAAACTAAGGAATTAAATGATTTTATTTCTGGAGTTCAAAAATCTGCGGGTTTTGAAAAGTTTGAAGTAATTCCAGAGTTTAAGCCTGTTATTATTGGGCGTGATGAAGGATATATTGGTGTTTTAATAGACGACCTTGTAACTCTTGGAACTAAAGAGCCATACAGAATGTTTACTGCTCGTGCAGAATATAGATTAAAACTGCGTCATGATACGGCTGATCGTCGGCTTGCAAAATATGCTTTTGAATGTGGATTAAAGTCTAAGGCTCAATTTGATGCTATAAATGAAAAATATGCTCGTCTTGAAGAACTTGAAGCTATGCTTTTAAAGAAGCCTGATATGGAAAATCCTGGCTATCCGGAAAAAGAATGGGAAGAAGCAAAAATTGAAGCAAAATATAAATATTACATTGAAAAGCAGGATAAAAGAGTAGAAAAGCTTCATAAAATGGAAAATACTCATATTCCTCCAGATTTTGATTATGGTTCTATTCCATCTCTTTCTGCAGAAAGCCGAATAAAACTGGAACAGATTCGACCTGTAACTTTGGGGCAGGCAAATAGAATCAGTGGTATTCGCAATAGTGATATTATGCTTTTAATGGTTTATATAAAACGATAGCTTTTGTAACCTAGTGTAACCTGGAAATGAAGTTTCTTGTTTTACAATAAAAGCTTGCAGGAGTATTTTATGAACCACACAGAAGTTGTTACTGATGCTTTGACCTTAAAGGAATCGAATCCATTTTTTGTAAAATATCTGAAGAAAAAGTCTGATTTAATAGAGACATATAATCGAAAAGAGCAGAAAAAAGCAAAAAAGAGAGCCTGGGTTGCAAGAACTTTTCATCTTAATACTTCTGACAAAGATAAGTATTCTTATGACAGAGGAAATTGGGCTCTTGAAAACGGTCTTCTTGATAAAAACAATGATGAATATTTTTTCCTTTGTTTTATGACAAAAAAATACTTTAGAGATAATACTCTTATTAGTCTGGCAAAAATTGTTTTTGGGGTTGCAGCTATTTTTTGTGCTGTGTGGATGGAAGAGCATTTTAATGCAAATGCCTTAAAATCTCCTATTATGGTTGCGGCTTTTGGCTATGGGCTTATTATGACTCCTCTGGCAATTTTATATACTATCTGCAATTTTATTTGCTATACCCATTCTGATAATTTTGTTACTACAACTAAAAGTCGTTTGGCTCAAAAAATAATAATTTTCTTTGACCCTGAAACAGATAAGTTTATGGCTGTTAATTTTAAAAATCTGTTGGGAATTGGACAGTCTTTTAGAGAGAAAAGAAGGATTAGAGGCTGGTAAACTCGATTTTAATTAGAATTGTTCTTTTTGCAGAATATCAACAGTGTGGCTTCCAGCTCCTACAAGTTCTGGGCGCTGGCAGTTAGCAAGGTGATATTGTAAAAATGCCTGAAACTCTTCTAGGGACATTTCGTTTAGTTCTCGGCGAAAAAAATCTGATGGGCCGTCGGCGGAAATAATTTTTAGTCGTTTTAGTTTTGCGCCTTGATTCAAGCGGTTAATATCTTCTAGACGAACATAATCGTATAAATCTTCTTGGGTACAAATAGTATGAAAATCTGGGGTTAATCCATTTTTTGCAGAAACTTCTTGCCAATGATGTTCTCTAAAACAATACTGAATAACGCTGTAATCGTTCATAACATAGGCAACTAAAATAATACCACCTTTTTTTGTAATTCTTTTTGCTTCGTTTAAAGCTTTGAGTTTGTTTTCGTCCCCGTGAAGGTGATATAGGGGGCCAAAAAGCAAGGTTATATCAAAGGTTTCATCTTCTAAAAAATGCAGGTCTTGAGCATTGCTTTGCCATGTTTTTATGTTTTCGTGTTTTGAACGCAGGATTTCCAGATTATGTTTTACTAATTCTACGGCGGTAACATCATAACCACGGTGACACAACTCAACTGAATAACGGCCGGTTCCAGCTCCTATGTCTGCAATTTTGATTTGTGATAGATTTGGCTCTTGTTTTTTTAGTTCGGTAATGGATTCTTCTATAAAGTGTAGGGTTGTGTTGAACTCAACAAGGCCATGGCGGGTTTGGAGACGGTGTTCTTCGTGAAATTTGTTGTAATATTTTTCTAGGTTTGTCATCGGTTGTTTTATGGCTTTGGGGCGTTGCGGGGTAGTTGCAAAAGTTGTGCAATTTAAGCGCAGCGCGGGATGCCGTGTTTTTTGTGGTTTTGGGTACCCCGCTGGAAGGGGTAGCGGAAAAGGACGCACCGAAGGTGCGGACTTTGGAGCGAGGGGAAGGCCGGTTTCAAAACGACGGTTGCGGAGCAAGTGTTGTTTTGAAACTTCCCCTCCTGCAAAAAAATTATAACTTCCAGGCGGCTTCTACGGCTTTGTAGGCTTCGGCTTTTTCGGCATCGGTCAAGAAAGAAGCTTTGAAGCTGTTTAAAACCAACTGTTTAATTTCGTCCATGGTGAACTTAAGGCTCTTTGAACAAATCCAGAACTCATCCAAAAGTGTGGTTTTGAAGAAAACTGGATCGTCGGTGTTTATGGTAACGAGAATGCCTGCATCGTAGAATTTGCGGACTGGATGGTAGCGGGCCATTTTAACCACTTTTTTGGTAAATGTATTTGAAGTGATACAGATTTCGATTGGAAGTTGGGTTTTTGCCAGTTCATCCATCAGTTTTTTATCTTGAATGGCTGTTATTCCGTGACCAAGGCGCTGGGCATGACAGAAGTTGATAGCATCCCACATAGATTCTGGACCCACATCTTCGCCTGCATGGGCTACTGCTTTGTAACCTTCGGCCAATGCACGCTGGAAAACTGGGGCATATTCTTTTGCTGGACCTTTTGATTCTGCACCGCCTAAACCAATTCCGATAATGTCTTCGCAAGGAACAGATTTTAGCATTTCATAATTCTTCATGGCATTTTCGCAACCGAAAGTTCTGGAAACATCCATTAAAAGTTTAATGGTAATGCCGTGTTTTTCTTTAATTCTCTGAATCTGTTTATGGAAGATTTTTACCATTTTTTTATAATCAAAGCCTTTTTTAATGAAGGCTGAAGGTGCGAAGAAAGCTTCACAATAGGTAATGCCGTTGCGAACCAGATATTTTTCAAATTCTTTGAATACCAGGTTGAAATCTTTTTCGGAAACAAACATATCCTGAATTTTTAGAAAGGCCTGAATGAAGCCGTTTAAATCGTTGTAGGAGAAAAGTGCGACTTGTTCTTCTTTTGTCATTTCTTTTCCAAAGCGATTTTTGTAAAGCTTTTTTACTCCGGCCAATGTAATAACAGCTTCAATATGAATGTGGAGTTCTGCTTTTGGGACTGCCTTTAAAAAAGTTTTAAATTCTGATTTAGTCATAAAAATCTCCTGAAAGGTTTTTTGCTGAGTTCTTTTTGAAATAGTAAATAAAAAATTTAAAAGTTGAGAAAAACCCTATAGAAATTATCGGAAGGATTGATTCCCAACTTTAGGAAAAAGTTCATAAAAAAAATTTATCTTGTGGTGTAAATTTTGTTTTAGAACAATTCTTTGAGCTGGTCTACAATGGATTTGAAGGTGTCACAAGCGGCCTGAACTGGTTCAACGCTTTCCATATCAACTCCTGCAACTTTTAGTGCCTCGATTGGGTAACGAGAACCTCCGCTTTTTAAGAATTTGAAATAATCATCTCGTTCTTTTTCAGTACCGGTTGTAACTCGTTTTGCAAGTGCAAGGGCGGCAGAAATTCCTGTGGCGTATTTGTACACATAGAATGCAGAATAGAAATGTGGAATTCTTAAGCCTTCCATGTCGGAATTAGATTCAAAATGCATTTCTGGGCCAAAATAAAGTTCCAGTAAGTCGCGATAGGTTTTCCGCAAAAGTTCTGGGGTTAAAGGTGTGCCATTTTCTACGAATTCGTGGGCTTTTAATTCAAATTCTGCAAACATTGTCTGACGGTGGAGAGTTGCCAGAATATCATCTGCTCGCATGGCCAGCAAATATTTTTTCATTTCTGGGGTCTGGGCATTTTTTAAAAGATATTCAAAAACCAGTTCCTCGTTGAAGGTTGAGGCCACTTCTGCTTCGAAAATGGTGTAGTCGTAGCACATAAACGGATTGTTATGAACTGAATACCAGCTGTGCATACTGTGTCCACCCTCGTGAGCCATGGTAAATACATCCCGAATGTTATCTTCGTTGTAATTTAATAGAATGTATGGATTTCCGATATAGTTTCCGCTGGAGAATGCACCGCTCCGTTTTCCAATATTTTCGTAACGGTCGGCCCAACCATTTAAAAGGCCTGAACATAAACGGTCTGTGTATTCTTTTCCCAAAGGAGCTAAGGCTTGGCGACAGATTTCTACAGCCTGCTCATAAGTTGTTTTTGTTTCTACAGATTTTACAAGAGGAACATAAACATCGTAGTGGCGAAGTTCTTCTACACCAAGGGCTTTTTTTCGGATGGCATAATATTCGTGAAGAGTGTCAAGGTTTTTGTGAATGCATTCAATCAGATTTCTATAAACTGATTCTGGAACCTTGTTTCCATACAAAGCGGAATGAAGACTTGAATTGTATCCTCGTGCACGCATACGGAAAACATCTTGATTTACAGAACCAGAATAGAGGGCTGCAATGGTGTTCTGATGTTCTTCAAACTTTGCGTAGAATTTTTTATAAGCTTCTTCCCGCACTTTTCTGTCCTGACAATGCATAAAAACACTCCAGGTGGTTTCTGTAAGTTGTTTTTCTTCACCATTTTGTGTGACGGTTCCAAAGGTTTTATTCATATCCACATTAGTCAGAACGCTAAAAACTGTATCTGGAGTCTGTGCTGGCTGTCCTTGAAGAGATAATATTCGCTCTTCTTTTTCACTTAAAATATATGGCTTAAAATGAAGCAGCTTTTTTATGTAGATTCTGTAATCATCAAACTCGGGAGAAGCAATCCATTCCTGTAATTTTGATTCATCAATAGCCTGGATTTCTGGATCAATAAAGCTTAAATCAGCGCTCATTTGTGTGTATGCCATCATAGCTCGTCCGTATCTGTCGGTTGCGGCAGAATCATCTTCGTCTGCCTCGTGTTGAAGTGCAACATAGTGATATACGGTTTCCATTTTTAAGTTTACAGCTTCTATGGCTTTAAGGGCTTCCAGAAGATTTTCCTTTGATTCGCCCATTTTTCCTTTAAAACTTGTGGTTTTGGCGGTTAATTCCGGAATTGATTTTAAGTTTTCTTCCCATTCAGCTTCATCTTTGTAAATTGAAGTCAAATCCCATTTATCTTCTTTCTTAACATCTTTTCTAGCTGGTATTGTCTTTGCCATTTTATTCCTCGAGAATGATAGATTTTGATTGTGGGGATATTATACTAAATATTTTTTAAGGTGTTGAGATTGTCCGTAAAATTATTGATGAAAAAAATGCTTTTTTTCGTGTTTTATGCGTTTTTCTTCGTAAAGAGTTTTATCTGCGGCAGACAATAATTCCTGCAGTTGATTTTTTTGACTGTTAAATTCCACAAATCCTATGCTGCAGGAAACAACAAAAGGCAGATTCTGTTTTGCCGATATTTCAACACAAAGCTCATTTACCCTTTCTTTTATTTTTGGAACCTGTGATTCATCCATTCCAACCACAACCGCCGCAAACTCGTCTCCGCTCAACCGCCCAATCACATCGTTAGCACGGAATGTCATAGAAAACGCAAGAGCCATAGCTTTTATAGCTTCATCGCCCATTTTGTGACCATAAGTGTCGTTTATAGTTTTAAGCCCGTCCAAATCACCAAAAAGAACTAGCCCAGAAGAATTAAGCTCCGTTATAACATCAATCTTTTTCTGTGCGTATTCATAAAATCCACGGCGATTAAGGATTTTGGTCAATTCATCAGTACGAGATTGAGTAGAAAGATTGTTGTTATTTTCCATCAACTGTTGATTTTCTTCAAACAGCTTTTCATTTTCTTCAATGGTTGCAGTATATTCATAGGCTTGAACTATAGAATTGATGAGGATTCGTAAAAAAATGCTGTAAAGTGAAAAATCAGTTTTTCCAAGACGACAGACTATATATCCATAATTTATTTCTGCCGAAAAAATTGGGTATAAAATATAGTTTCCAGTTTCATCTTTAAAAATATCTCTTGGGAAAATCTCTTCATGAGGATCAAAGAAAATACCTGGCTCAAACTCCTGAGTATTATTAATTCTATCCACCCACATAGAAACCCGCATAGAATCTGGAAGTACAAAATCATCTTCTTTTTGAAGAACCAGCGGCTTGTCAAAAAAACAGATTGCCATTCCAGAGATACCCGCAATATCCATTAAGTATTTTAAAATATAGGAATAATTTCTAAGGGTATTAGAAGCCTTAGATAAATCAAAAAGAGAACAGATATTGTTTATTTCCGGCAAAAAATTAAACATAGGAATGTTTGTACGAACTGTTGAGGAACTTGGGACTTTTAAAGAATTGTCTTTTGTACAGATTTTAAGATTCTGATTCAAGTAAACATCATCATTTCTGTCCAAAGGAATACATCCACAAGACTGCCTGTAAAGCGGAATTACTTTTATAGTGCTTATACGAGGGATTTTTGAAAACTTTGTAAGCTTTTTGTAGGCTTGTTCTGCAATCTTGTAACCCTGATAAAAAATCATCTGGTTGATTGTTGACAACTTTGGTTTTGCGGCAGTGGCATGGGAAGTGTCATCAAATCCGATGATTTTAATATTCTGAGGAACTTTTAATCCTAATTTTGCAAAAGCTGTTTCGCATCCAGTGGCCATTAAATCGTTGGCACAAAGTATGGCATCAAAAGGAACATCTTTTTTTGTTTTATATTTTTCCTCAATGGCTCTTATGGCAGAAGAAGCTGTGTATTTTCCATTCAGTACAAGATTTTCATCGAAGTCGATATTATTATTTTTAAGGGCCGTTTTGTAAGCTTCGTATCTTTCCAAAGCCTCTGATGAATTAGTTGCATTGGCAGACATAAAGCCAATTTTTTTACAATGATGCAGCTCTGTCAAATGCTTTACAACCTTTGTGTATACATTGGCAATTTCTGTGTGAGTGGAATAACATTCTGGTAAATCAAGTTCAGCACCTACAGAAAAGGTTGGTTTTGATGGAAAAGCAGACAGAAGTTTAGACAATCCATCTGGAGAAAGAGTTGAAGAAAAAGAACCGTAAATTACAATAACTGCATCAATCTGTTCAGAAAACAAATAACTGGTAGCGGCCCAACATTGATATTCAAAAAGGCCAAGCTTACAGTGAGGTTCTTTTACCTGTCCAATAACTAATTGTATATCCTTGTCCTTAAAATATTCAGAAATACCATTAAGAACTTCAAGCGAATATTCAACAGTTATATCATAAGTTAATACAGCGATTCTTTTCATTTGAGGTTAGTTTTAATAATTATAACAGAATAATTACAATAGTAAATAAATAAAAATCTTAAACAAAAAGATAAGATTTATGGAAAAGGATTTTGAGTAATTTCTGTTATTTTCTTGCTAATCCCAATTTATTTTACTATATTTATTAGTACAGATAGATAATGCAAAATATTATTCAAGGAGAACAAATGAAATCTATTTACCCAACTCCACTTTTTGATGATGAAGATGAAGAAAAAAAGGTTCCAAAAATGCCAGACCCTTTTTCTGAAAAGTTCCTTAAAACTCGCCAGCTTATTTTGACTGGTGAAATTAACAAAGATTTGGCAGACCAAATTGTTCGACAGCTTTTAATTCTTGATTCGGAAGATGAAAATGCTCCAATCTATATGTATATTGATTCACCTGGTGGTGATGTAGATGCTGGATTTGCTATTTTTGATATGATTCGTTTTGTAAAAGCTCCTGTTTATCTTATTGGAATGGGCTTGATTGCTTCTGCTGCAACTTTAGTTTTACTGGCAGTTCCAAAAGACAGACGCCTGGGACTTCCAAACAGCCGTTATTTAATTCATCAGCCTCTTGGTGGAATGAAAGGTGTGGCTACAGATATTGAGATTTATGCAAAGGATATGGAAAAAATCCGTGCAAAATTAAATAAACTTATTGCCGACGAAACTGGAACTTCATTGGAACAGGTTACAAAAGATACAGACCGTGATTATTGGCTGGATTCTGATGAAGCTGTAAAATATGGTCTTATCAGTAAGATTATTTCAAAGCGCGAAGATTTGGTAAAATAAACTAGCCAAAAAAAATACTGTTATTTGCGTGAAAAAATTACAAATCTTCAAAAAACTGAACTTTTCTGGAGATTTGTAATTTATAGGAATCTAATAAATAAAATGACATTTGCCTTAACTGATGAACTTTTAGATGATATAAAAAATGCATTGGAAAATCAGGAAAACTCTTTTGTTGTTGATGCAAAAAATAATATGGTAATTCCTGTTGAAAAAATACCAATGGCAAATGCGGGTTCCGAAGTTAAGTTATCATCTTGTGTGGATGACAATTTATTTTATGCTTTACCAGAATGGACTTCTGCAGAAGGATATGAAATCCGAGAGTCTTTTGTTAATTCTTTGCATTCACCACTTGCAAAGGAGGAACTGCAGCAGGTACTTCATTCAGGAAGGGGGGTATTTAAGAACTTTAGAAATGTTTTAAAAAAGTATCCAGAAGTTGAAAAAAAGTGGTTTGTTTACAAAAATAGAGTTTTGCGAAACTACATCAACCAATGGTATAACGATTTGCGCGAGATTTGGGGACTTGAAAAGTTAGATTATGTACCAGAATCTGATGAAAACTTAATTCATGATGATTTTTCATTTCTGGAATATAATCCTTCAACTGATAACAATGAGATTCTTCAATTTATTGGCGCATCTTTTTTTACAGATTCTGACGCTGAATATTCTGAAAAAACAGATCCTGAAATCATCAATGTTCTTTTTTCTATGTGGAAAGAACAATTTTTAGGGGAGCAATCGTTAAAGATCGGCTATGTATGCCGTAGTTTATCCGATGATTTTGCAGGCTGTATAACAGCAGTTCCAGCAACAGAAAATCAGGAAAAGGTTATGAAACTAACAAGCCTTTTTGTTCCTGAACAATTCCGCGGCTTAGGCATTGGAACAGAATTACTGTCTATGTGTCTTTCAAAATTAAAAGAATGCGGAAAAACCTGGATTATTTTGCCAGATATTATTATACCGGAAATCCTTCAGCCGTTATTATCACGCACAGGCTTTGAGAAAATTGGAACCGGTTATGCAGTTAAACTGCAATAATTTTTTTACCAGGAGAAAACTATGGGTTACAACAACTACAACCGTGATTTTGAAATCAACGAATCAAAAACTGCAGATTTATTAAAAAATGCAGTAACAAAAATTACTACAGAAGAGGATATTGATACCCTCACTAAATTAATCAAACTTTACAAAGCAAATGTTCCTTTATCAAGAAGAAAGTATGTGGCTGCATATTTATTAAAAGAAGCTTTGAAGCATTATCATTTTACAGAAAAAAGAGATAACAAAAATAATTCTCATTCAAAGAACAGAAACAACGAATCTAGAGATAACAGAGAAAATAGAGATTCAAGAGATAATCGAAATGAATACAAGCAGAACCATTCAGAAAAGAATGCAGCTCAGAACCGTGGCTCTGCATTAAATAATTCTGCCAGTGCAATTTCATCTACAGAAGAAGTTACCGAAAGACCTCGTCATCCAAGAGTTGAAATCGATCCAGACAAAGCAACATCAATTTTTGTAAGCATTGGAAAAAATCGTCGGGTTTATCCAAGAGACTTAGTTGGTCTTTTAGTAGCAGTTGGTGGAATTGACCGTGAAAGAATTGGCGATATTAAAGTTCTTGCAAATTATTCTTTTGTTCAGTTGTATACAGAAGACTGTCAGAACGCTATTGATAAATTAAACGGAATGGATTATCGCGGACGCAAATTGGTTGTAAGTTTTTCAAGACAAAAGACAGAAGATGATGATTTAGACGAAAAAGCAGCCGATTATAAAGCAGAAGAGTTTGTTCCTGAAGTTGGCAATGTTGCAGAACCAACAATTACTCCAGAACAGATGTCTGCCGAAGATGCTGCCGCTTATGCCGCTGCCGAAAAAGCTGCCGCTGATAAAGAACCTTTTGGTGTATAAACAGTAAAAAGATATAAAAAAGGACTATCTAATAAGTAGGGAATAGTACATTAAAGCTTATTGGATAGTCTTTTTTAATTAACTATTCTATGTTTTTTTGTGCAATGCATATTGTTCACTGCATTTTGTTTTTGGAGGATTTATGGGAATTAGAGTAATTAAATCGGGAATATTTTTTGTGAACTCTCTCATTGTTTCTTGTGGTGAAAAATATGTTTTCGTGGTAGATCCTGCCGACAGCAATTTTTCTAGAGATAAGAACAAAATCCTTGATTATCTTCAAAAAAATAAATTGGAATGCATTGGTATTGTTCTTACTCACAGTCATTTTGATCACATAACTGGCATTGCACCATTAAAGCAGGCTTTTCCTAAGGCTGTTGTGGCTATTCACGAAAATGAAGCACAGGAACTTATAAATCCTCCAGGTCCTATGAATGATTCTGTAATTCGTTTTTTTAGAGATTTAAGCATTCTTGAAATGGTATCAAAACAACCACCAGCGGAATTATTGTTAAAAGATGGAGACACTCTGAACAAACTGTTGGAAGTTTACAAAGCTTCTTGTAAAGATTCAAATAAAGTTCTTCCATTAGAAGATGAGTTGTGTGCTGAATTGTCCAAATGGAAAATCATTCATACTCCAGGACACAGTCCAGGTTCTATTTGTATTCACAACGCTGAAGAAAAATTGTTTATTTCTGGAGATACAATCTTTGCTAACGGTGGCTATGGTAGAACAGATATGTATGGTGGCGACGAAGCGCTGATTAGACAAACTTTATCAAAACTGTTTTATTATATACCAGAAGGCACCAAAATCTATCCGGGACATGATTCCTTTGGCTTTACTTACAGTCGGTAGGTGGAAAAGTCAACTTCATTTGCCGAAGAGTGTTCAATTTTAAGAAAATTGGCGTCAACAAAGTTTTTTTCTACAGTTAAGATTGCAAAACATGGATATTGCCCGCCCCTTGGTTTAGAACAGCTGCCCGGGTTAATAACAGTTACTCCATCTATATAGTTTTGACAAGCAACATGAGTATGACCATGGACAATGCTTTTCGCTCCATAAGCAGTTGCCTCATCAATTACTCCATTGTAGTTGTAAACAATTCCATCAGTATGACCGTGGGTAATTAGAATGGACTGACCATTTACACAAAGCACCTGACGCAGCGGAATGGACATTTTTAGCCCTTTTACCGAAAAAGTGTCTACATCGCAATTTCCACGAACAATGGCCAGAACAGGAGGAAACTTTTCACAAAGTTCTTTATCACTTTCCATTAAAGCAAACAGATTCTGCAAATCAGAGGCTCCGTCTCCGCAAAATATCAATGCATCGCAATCAGAGCCAAACCGTTTAATTATTTGTGAAAGGGTAGGAAATGCACCATGACTGTCCGAAACTGCAATAACTCTGGCATGCTCTTTATTTTTCAAAAAATTAAGCGCGTCCTCTGAACCAATAATTCCCTGCTGATTTTGAGTAATAGAAATCATACAAACCTAAAAAATAATAAAATGATTTATGGCATGAAGCCCTGATTCCGGGTCCAGATAATATTGAAGTCTTTTTCCTTTTACCATTTGAACCGCATGAGCCTGGGCCGAAGAATCTTTTTTTATTCCACCATTCATATTAACCATATAATTTATGCTGGAAATTAAAACATTGGTAGCAACAGATAAAAGCGCAGAATTAGACGATTCCTCTGCCGGCAAATTATCAGCGTCAACTTCGTCCAGTTTATCCAGAACCAAATCACAGGTAGATTCCATACCTAAAATATCATCCTGTGGAAAAAGCGAAATAATGGGATAAGGAACCTGCATATTCCAATAATCCTGCAATCGACCTAAAGCAATGTGTGTCCGCTCTGGAGCTCCAAGAATAATAATTCCTGCCAAATCTTCATCATAATTTATAAGAAAATCTGTAAAATCACTTACATAATATCGACCGTTTCGTTTAAAACTGTCTGGATAGGTGATGGTAGAAATTAATCCGTCGTTTTCTGATAAACCAAAATTGTTTTCCAGGATTTTGATAATTTTTTCTTTAACTTCTGGTGTATTAAAATCATAGCCGAAAAAAACAAGTATTCTTTTTTTGGTATAGCGCCAGTTAGTTTTTTCTTTGCCAAAAAAAATTGCCTCAGATTGGAAATCTTTTGTTACCGCTTGAGAATCTTGATTTTGAGGAAAATATAAATAATCACTTTCCTTTGTAATTAAAGCAATCTCCGAATCCTTGACTTCAAGATTGACTGTGTTTTCGTAAACAGGTTCAACTTCCTTTTTGAAATTGGAACATCCCGCATTAAAAAATGATGCAGAAACAATTTCCAAAGCAAGAGTAAGGAAAAAAATGTATGGGTGTTTTTTTCTATTTATCATTAATTAGATTTTATCGTATTTATTTTTTATTGAAAAGGATGTCATTTATAGTGTATGATGTGGCTATGAAATTTTTGAACCCCGTCTTGGAACTTGTTGGTAGTTTAGGCTTTCTTCTTTATGGAATGAAGCTTATGAGTGATGGTGTACAGAAAAGTGCAGGCGAGAAACTTCAGCGTGCATTAAGTGTTATCACGGGAAATAGGTTCGTTGCTCTCTTAACGGGTCTCATAGTAACAATGATTATTCAATCCTCTGGTGCTACAACGGTTATGGTTGTAACATTTGTTAATGCGGGATTGATGACACTCACACAATCGGTCGGCGTTATTTTTGGTGCGAATATCGGTACAACAATTACTGCCTGGATTGTTTCTATCTTTGGATTTAATTTTAAGATTTCAGCTTTTGCAATTCCTGTCTTTGGTATTGGTTATTTTTGTACAATCCTTTTTAAGAAAACTGGATATAAAAACCTTGGTGAAGCGGTTATGGGTTTTGGGATGCTTTTCCTTGGTCTTTCCGGCTTGTCAGATGTATTCACTCCAGAGCAGTTGGGATGGTTGTTTCAGATTCAGGGAAACGGTGTTTTTGCAATAATATTAGGCTTCTTTATTGGAATTATTATTACAGCACTTCTTCATTCATCATCAGCTTTTTCTGCAATTGTAATTACCATGGCTTATAACGGGCTTATCACTTGGGAACTGGCCGCTTCTATGACTTTGGGAAGTAATGTTGGTTCTACAATTGATGCAGTTCTTGCGGCTGCTGGTAAATCTGCGGATGCAAAACGCTCTGCTTTGATTCATGTTATTTTCAATGTTTTTGGTACAGTTCTTGCCCTGATTTTCTTTAAGCCATTCCTTAATCTTGTTGTTGCTCTTACACCAGGACATCAGAATTCAAATATTGCAATTAGAATCTCTATGCTTCACACTGTATTTAAGGTATTGTCAACTGTTGTGCTTCTGCCAATGCAGGGGCCTCTTGTAAAACTTAGTCAGAAAATGATTAAAGATGACAAGAAAGACGGTGCTAATTCCTTTAAACTTGTATTTACAGAACTTGTTTCTAAAGACAGTATAACAACTCATGTTATTCAGGCGGAAAAAGCTATTGCCGATATGACTGATATTGTTAGCGATATGTTTGATACGATTCAGATTGGTGTTACAAGACGAGATTTGGAGTTTATTGAACAATACAAGGAAGCCAGTGTAATTGCAGAAGATTATGTTGATCAGATGCATGAACAGATTACACATTTCCTTATTAAGTGCGAATCTATGCAGTTGACAGAAAAACAGGTTAATCATATTTCCAGTATGATTCAGATTGTCGATGAATTAGAAGATATGTCAGATAGTTGTTACGCAACCATCATGTTAGTTGTTAAAAGTATAGAAAGAAAAATGAAGTACCAAAACGAGGATATGGAACGGCTTTTACCATATCTTGAATTGGTTCGTCAGTTCCTTCAATTTATTCGAAGAAATATTAATACTCAGCTTTCGGCAGAAAAACTTGATTTGGCCAGAGAGTTGGAAGATGGAATTGACGCTTTTAGAAAGGATTTAAAGCGAGTAGCCAGAAAACGACTTGAAGGTGGAGCCGATGTAAAGGCAGAGCTTTTATATATTGATGTTGTTCGTCGAATTGAAAATATTGGTGACAACTGTTTTAGGATTTCAGAAAGTTTGACAAATGGTTTTTAATTAGAATAAAGTGTTTTTGACTCTATTCTAAAATATTTTTTAAGGAGACAAGTATGAAAACAAAGAAAGTTATTGCAACTGTAATTTCAGTTCTTTTGTTACTTTGCTTGGTAGGTTGTGTTTCAAGTACTAATGTTACTTTTTACACAGATGTTGATGGTGCTGAAGTTTTTGTAGATGGAGTATCAATTGGTACAACTCCAACTTCAACAGTTCTTAGTAATGCGGTTTGGATTGATCCAGTTATTACAATTAAGAAGGATGGTTACAAGGATATGGTTACAACCCTCAATAAAGAGATAAAAATGACTAACCTTGTTGTAGGTTTGGTAGTATTCTGGCCAGATTTGTTGTATGCTTGGGGGCCAACTCAGACACAGGCTTATACAATAGCTCCTGGATATCAGAAATCAGAAGACGCCGCAAAATAATTATGATGAAGAATAAATTATCTGTAAAAATACAATTTATTCTTCTCATTCTGCTTTGTTGTGATTTCTTTGTGGGCTGCAACAATCAGCAAAAATTATTGACTGGTTTTTGGGAAAATGATTCTAAAATATTGCATTTTTCTGAAAACCAGTTCTATATTTATAATTTAAATAGTACAGAAGTTCTGGCTTTTAGTGGAACTTATGATTTTGCCGAAAATCCTTCCTATGCCATAAAAATGTCTTATAAAAACTATCTGGACAAAGATAAAAACTGGCAATCATTAAAAGACACACAATTGGAAAATTATACAGAAATCAATCTTTTTAGGATTTCAGACCAAACACTTGAACTTAAAATAATTGGAAACGATCAGTTTTTTTTATATGACAGACTAGATGAAAAAAATGTTGATTCCAAACTGAAACAATTCAAATAATTTTCGAAATCATATTTTTACAATCTAAACCCTAATTTTTTTTCTATGATTTTTTTATAACTCGCTGATTTTTGTAGATTATGTTTAATAGACAAAAAAAACGACTCCAAAAATACTTCTGAAGCCGTTTTTTGTATATAGACTTGTTCGTTTACGAGAACGGTTTTTATTGGATTAAATATAAAGAATTAATCCGAATATAATGAAGAAAAGAATAAAAGAGGCGTAAACAACAACTGAAGGTGTAAAAATATCAGCGGCAGTTTTTCCTTTTAAGGTAAACTTCTTTTCTTGTTTTTCAGTTTCAGGTTTTCCTTCGTAATTAATTGCCATATAAAGTTCTTTGTCTGCTGGTGAAAGAGTGTCTATGTATGATTTAACTTCAGGAAGTGGATTCCATCGTCTGATTACTTTACCTGCATTATCAAATCTTATGCCTTTAAGCATAGACAATAAATCAACAACCCAACCAATACCAAATACTCCAAGAGTCAAAGTCCAGATTACTGCAGTGGCATATTTCTTTTCATAATATCGGTGAGCACCAAATAAACCAAGGAAAACACAGAGAGTCATATCAACTTTCATACTTTTTTTGCTGTATTTATTTGTTTTATCGTTTTTGTAAATTGTAATAAAGAACAAAACACATGAAGCTATTATTAGCAAGCCTTCAATAATGCCAAAGATTATTGAAAAAACAAGTGAGGCAGTTGGTGCTTTAATTAGGCCTGAAAATAAGTAACACAAAATTGCAATTACAATATAAGTATTACCAATAAGACGAATAGTTTTTGGAAGAGCGGTTTTACTATAACCTTTCATTTCTGCAATTTCTGCGGTGGCATTTATCTGCCAGAAAGCAATGGCAATAGCAATAACTCCCATAAAAAGTTTAAGTGTACCCATTAGAGTTTCTCCTAATAATACGATATTAAAATATTTTATTACAAGAAGTCTATTGAAAGCTTAAAATCAAACTTTGGCAATGGAACTTTTTGTATTAGTTTAAAAATGTTAACTTATATAAATGTATTTGTAAAGTTTTTATATTTTTTTGCAATTTTGATGTAATAAAGAAAGGAAAATCTAAATATTAGCATTATATTTAGATAAAAAAGGACTGCCCGTTTATAACGAACAGTCCTCTTGAAGTTCATTGCGTAATGCGAATAATTACTTTTGAAATTATTTTAATGAGTTGCCTATTATCCTAAAGTAATTTCAACATTAACTTCTTTTTTACCTTCAACAAATGGAACAACACATCCGTCTACTGCTTTTCCATCAACAACAAGTGATTTAACACCTTTGCATACATGGTTAGGATTTTTGATTGTAATGTTGTATTTAGCACCGCGGAACAAACGAGTTGCTGTAAATCCATCCCAAGAAGCTGGAATAGAAGGATCAACTTTAAGTCCATCAAAGTCTGGCTGAATACCAAGGATGTACTGGCTGATAGCAACCATGTTCCATGCAGCTGTACCAGTAAGCCAAGAGTTTTTACCCTGACCGTAGTTCTTTCCACCGTTACCAATATCAGAACCAGCTTCTTTACCACCAATCATCTGGCCGTAAACATAAGGTTCTGTTTTATGGATGTCAGAAGTTTCTTCTGTGTAAGCAGGAGCAATTTCTGAGTAATATTTGAATGCCTGGTCACCTTTTCCTGCATAAGCTGCAGCACAGATAATCCATGCATTGTTGTGTGTAAAGATACCACCGTTTTCTTTGTATCCCTGTGGGTATGTTGAAATTTCACCATACTGTACATGGTATTTTGTGAATGCAGGGTAGTTGAGTACAAGACCGAATTCACAGTTAAGGTTTTCATCAATAGCTTTAA
>JAKSTL010000150.1 GCA_024402595.1 Treponema sp.
TTTCGAACATCTTAAATCCAGTTTTTGCATTTACAAGACCAGAAATTTCGCCTTCGTAAAGTTTCTGAATAACTTCTGATGCCAAAAGATTTTCGTATGTATCATACTGAATACCATTTTCAGCAGCATAGTTTTTAATTTCTTCTTCATCAACAAGAATCAAAGCTCCAAGATAAGCCATATCCTGACCAACTACAACTGCCTGCTTAATGTATCTTGATTCAGAAAGCTTTGTTTCAATTGGAAGAGGTTCAAGGTTTTCACCGCCACGAAGAACAATTGTATCTTTAATACGACCCTTAATCTGAATTTCATCATGAATTGTCAAAATTGCAAGGTCTCCAGTATCCAACCAGCCATCATCGCTAAGAACTTTTGCAGTCAAATCTGGACGTTTATAATAACCTTTCATTACAGTTGGACCTTTTACCTGAAGAACACCTTCTTTACACCGACCAAGTACAAATCCATCAACAGGATCAACAACTCTAACTTCAAGTCCACGAATTGCAGAACCAATTGTACGGAAAATAGGTGATGCAATTGGACGAACGGCAACAATTGGAGCAGTTTCTGTTAATCCGTATCCTTCAACAACATTTACACCAATTGCCCAGAAGAATTCATCAATTCGTTTAGGGAAAGCACCACCACCAGCAACACCGGCACGGAAATTATTTCCAAGCATTGATTTTATTTTTTTGAAAACAATTAAATCTCCAAGAAGGTAAAGAGGCCACAACAATAACCATGGAATAAAGAATAATACCCACCACAAACCTGCTTTATAACTAGTAAAACAAGCATCCTGTTTGAACATCTTTCTTTCCATTTTTTTATGAATAGATGCTACTTTTACAAAGAAATTGAACATTTTAAGTACAATTCCACCTGTTTTTCGCATTTTCTTTGTGACACCATCATAAACTGCTTCAAATACACGTGGTACAGCAGGAAGCATTTGTGGATTGAGAGTTTTGAAATCGGCCAAAAGAATAGAACCGATTGGTTTTGAATAACAAAGGGCACATCCCTGAATTAAAATAACATATTCAACTTCTCGTTCAAATACATGCCATACAGGTAAAACACTCAAAGCTTTATCACCAGGATTAAGGAAGATTCTTTCTGGAATTTCATCCAACTGAGCCATAAAATTTTTGTGTGTAAGCATTACACCTTTTGGCGTACCTGTTGTTCCTGATGTAAAGATAATTGTAGCAAGTTCATCCCCTTTACCTTTATCCAATTCAGATTCTACAACTCCTGGATTTTCAATTCTCCATTTCTGACCATTTTTAATTACATCAGAATAGAAGAGAAGTTCTACATCAGATTGTTTTACAAGTTCCAGAACATCTGCTTTGATTTCATTTTCAAAACAAATAATGGTTTTTAATGAAGGAAGTTTTTCTCTTAAAGAAATAATTTTATTAACTTGAGAGCTATTTTCTGCAATTACAATTTCGGCTTCTGTAATTGAAAGTATTTTTTCCAAATCTGAAAGTGTAGCATCACATCCACGTGGAACATCTGTAGCTCCAATAGACATAATACCTAAATCTGCATAAAGCCATTCAGGACGGTTATCAGAAATCAATCCAATTGGATCACCACGTTTTACTCCTAATTCAAGAAGAGCTGCTCCAAAATCCATTCCAAACTGAAACATATCTCTGTAAAGGACTGGTTCAAAATGTCCATCCTTAAAACGTTTGTACTGAGCAGGAATTTCTGCAAATTGTTCCGATTTGTCACGAATCATTTTAGGAACTGTGTAATCATCATCAAAAACCATAAGAATCTCCGTCAAAATGACATTTTTTTAAAAAGTGTTAAGTCAATATACATCAAATTTTATACCCAAACAAGAGAATTTGCAAATTAAATCAAGATAAACGCATTATGCATTTAAATTATAATTGGCTATGTCTGTAAAAAGTGATACAGAAAAATTTAAACGAAAAAATTACTTCCGGTCAGAAAAAGAATGTCAGCACCGCTAGCTAGCGTCGCTAGACGCTGAGCACGGCAAGGAAACTATTCTTCCGTACTCAGAGTCTTGCTGACATCCTTTTTCTTCCCTCGCGTAATTTTTAAACATACATTTTAATAACTTTTTTACAGACATAGCATTGCATTTAAATGTTTAATGCATTTGTACTTGAATAAAATCTAAACTACCACATGTTAGTTTCCGAATATCTTATTATGAGCAGAAAAAATATTTCTCAAGAAAAAATAATCCAGGCTTTTATTTCCTGTGCTTTTGATAAAAGTGCGGGTGCTACTTCTCTTGCTGATATTTCAGACATTCTTCAGATTAAAAAAGCTTCTCTTTACAATCACTTTGAAAACCGGGATTCCATGTATGAAGCTGCTATTGATTTTTGCAAAAAGGAAATAAATTCAATCAGTTTTTTAACAGATAATATTCTGGATTCAATTAAAAATGGAAAGTCTGCTCTTATTCCAACTTTTAAGAAACTTACTACCCGTTTTTTTAATCTTTATGAAACTGAACCTTTGGTAAAAATGTATGTTTTTATTCATACAGAACAGTATTTTACGCCACTTGCTTTAGAATCAGTTCATATGGAAGAAGAAAAACTGAACTATGAAATTCGTCGTTTACTGCAGGCATTTTCTGACGTTGAAAAATTTTCTGTAAAAGCTGAAAAAGATTTAAAAGAAATAGCACAAACAATTTCCTGCATTTTGATTCAGCAGCGGGACATTTACATTGCAAATTTAAAAGAAACGATTCGCCAGAATCCAGAAAGCGGCGCAGGTTCTCTGTTTGCCCTGCCAACCGATGATTTGGCTGTAGGAAAAACATTCCGTTTGATTGAAAATTTTTTGAAGTTGTATTAGAGCAAGTGTAGTACAAATATAGAAAACATTGCATTTAAATATGTGTTCAAAAAATCGGGTCCCAGCGACGCAAAAAAAGTAAGTAAACCCCCGCCTTTTCAGTCCGTGAACGCTTTGCTTCACTACCTTCGGCAGGACCCCCTTACTTTCTTTTGCTGCGTCCCCATTTTTTGAACACAATTGAATTTTATTTTTCTATATTTGACCGTTCTGAATTCTATCCATTTTGCGCATAAACCAGACAAGATATGGAATTGCTGTAAGAACGCTGAGAAAATCAGCAACAGCCTGACTTATTTCTACGCCTGTTAATCCAATCACCATTGGTAAAAAAATGATTGCGGGAATAAAATAAACTCCCTGTCTGTTGCAGGAAAGGAAAGTTGCAGATTTTATATTTCCTGTAGATTGTAAAAGCATGTTTGTTCCAACAATAAATGGATGTAATGGAAGTACACAAATCTGGCAGCGAAGTGCAATAGTTCCAATTCTTGCAGCTTCTTCATCATTAATGAATGCGGCTAAAATCTGAGGTGCAAAAATACATCCGAAAATTGCAAAAATTCCTAAAACAGAAACTCCTGCTGTAACTGTAAACCAATAAGCTTTTTTTACGCG
>JAKSTL010000151.1 GCA_024402595.1 Treponema sp.
AGCGAACTAGTGAGCGGTGCTGACAGAGGCTTTCTGACCGGTAGTTATTTTTTTTATACTTTGCCTGTAAAAACAGTTTTTATACTCACAATGCATTAAAAACGCAAAGGAGGAAGACGGATGACAGAAAGGTTCTGAGTGCTGTTCAATAGTTTCTTTGCAGCGCTCAGTGTCTAGCGAGTTATCCAGCGGTTCTGGTAGACGACTTCTGACTGGAAGTTTTTTATTTGTAAATTGCACTTAAAAACTGTTTTTATTTCCCAATGCATTAAAAAACGCAAAGGAAGAAGATGGATGACAGAAAGGCTCTGAGTGCTGTTCAATAGTTTCCATACAGCGCTCAGCGTCTAGCGAGATATCGAGCGGTTCTGGCAGACGGCTTCTGACTGGAAGTTTTTTTATTTGAAGTTTGCCTGTAAAAAACTGTTTTTATAAGAAGTGTTTAATTACACACCGGAAAGTTCTTTTTTCCATCTTGTAATATTTTTCAGCGCTTCCATTGGAGTCATATTATCAGGATCAATTGAAAGTATTTCCGAAATAATAATTTCTTCATCACTGAATAATCCCGGTGCATTTTGTGTGTTAATTTTCTGAACAGGAATCTCTTTTTCAATCTTTAAAACAGGTTTATCCGCAGCCGCTTCCTGAATCTGACTTAAAATAGAATTAGCACGAGTAATTACTTCTTGAGGAATACCAGCCAATTTTGCAACATGAATACCATAAGAGTTTTCAGTAACGCCTTCTATAACCTTTCGAACAAAAATTACAGATCCATTTTGCTCAGAAATCTTAAGACAGAGCTTCTTCAACGAAGGATGTTCCATACGGGAAAGTTCGTGGTAATGGGTTGCAAATAAAGTTTTACATTTGATATTTTCAATCAAATATTCCGAAACTGCTCTGGCAATAGATAATCCATCCTCTGTAGAAGTTCCCCGCCCTACTTCATCCATAATAACTAAAGATTTTTGAGTAGCAGTTCTTAAAATATTAGCAGTTTCTGTCATTTCCACCAAAAAAGTAGATTCACCTTTAGCAAGATTATCCGATGCACCTACACGGCAGAATATTCTATCCACAACGCCAAGTTTTGCTCTTTTTGCAGGAACATAAGAACCAGTTTGGGCAAGAAGAGCAATCAATGCATTTTGACGCAGATAGGTTGATTTACCAGCCATATTTGGACCTGTAATCAAATCAAAAGCTGGAATATCATCATCAAAATTGGCGCTTAATTTTGAATCATTTGGAACAAACTCACCAATAGGAAGATGTTTTTCCACCACAGGATGACGCCCATCTTCAATTTCAAAAATATAAGAATCTTCCATTTCTGGACAAACCCAGTTATTTTCTATGGCCGCAAAAGATAATGCAGAAATTACATCAGTATTGGCAATTTCATCTGCAATTTGCAAAAGATAATTTATATGCTGTAAAAGAGACTGTCTGATTTCAACAAACAAATCCCTCTCCATTTCTAGGATTTTAGTAGAAGCTTCTGTTAATTCATGTTCAAGTTTCTGAAGTTTTTCGGTTGTATATCTGTCCCCATTAACAAGAGCTCGCCGCATAATAAAATGATGTGGAACTGATGATAATTTACCTTTAGAAACTTCTATAAAATAACCAAAATTATTTGTATATTTAATCTTCAAAGTAGAAATACCAGTAAGTTCCCGTTCTTCGGCCTCGTATTCCGATAAAATCTGATTAAAATTATTGTGAATTGAACGCCAATGATCCAATTCTTCTGACCATCCACTTTTTATAATTCCACCATCTGTTAATGAAGTTGAAGGATCATCAAGAATTGCATTTTGTATAATTCCGCAGATTTCTTTAGAAATATCACTGGATGCAAAAGAAAAATCAAAATCTGTTAAATAATTTTTAATTTTATCCCAAGATTCCAAACTTGCTCTTAAAGCCTGCAAATCTTTTGGATGAGCTTTTTCCATGGCAATTCTACCAGTTAGTCGCTCGACATCAAGAATGCCAGATAAATCATTACGAACTTTTTCCAGCATTGCTCTATCTTCATAAAAAAATGTAATTTTATTCTGTCGTTCCTGAATCTGGTGTAAATTAGTTAATGGAAACAAAATCCAGTTCCGCAAAAGTCTATTTCCCATAGCGGTTTTAGCATAATTTACACATTCCAGCAAAGTGTATTGGCTAGTTCCATCCCGCATATTTTCTGTTAATTCAAGATTTCGGCGAGAAGAATCATCCATCATTAAAAACTCTGTGTCTGAATATACTTGGATTCCTGAAATATGAGGTATTTTTGTATTAGTGGTTTTGGCTAGATAATCAAGAAGAAAACCTGCTGGAGCAATTTCTGGAGCGTTATCTTCTAAACCAAAAGATTTTAATGAAATTGTTCCAAACTGTTCTTTTAATTTTTTCAAAGAATAATCAATAGAAAAATCCCAGTCTGGATAATAGGATACGGCAATATCATTGTGAGAGGCCAATGCATTTTGAATATCCCGATTATTTTTTAAGGAAACAGGTAACAAAAACTCTCTAGGAGCCGCACGATTTAATTCCTTGGAAAAATTTTCGTACATTTTATTTGCATTCCACGAAGTTGCCTTAAAAGAAGATGTAGTAACATCAATAAAAGCAAAACCGACTTTTCCGTGAGTGATAGAAAGTGCTGCAAGATAGTTTGCTCTATGACCTTCCAGATATTCAGCTTCTACAGCCGTTCCTGGAGTAATTATTTCTACAACTTTTCGTTCTGCAATACCTTTTCCGCCCTTTGGTATTTCCCCCACCTGCTCACAAATAACAATTTTTTTACCAAGACGCAAAAGACGGGCAATATAAATCTTTGCGGCGTGATATGGTATACCACACATTGGTTGCTGAGCTCTATGAGTAAGAGTCAAATTCAAAAGACGAGATACTTCAACTGCATCTTCATTGAACATTTCATAAAAATCGCCCAATCTAAAAAAAACAACTTCATCTTTGTGCTGTTGTTTTATGGAACGATACTGCACCATCATAGGTGTAAGTGTTTCTGTAGGTTCTGAAGTCAGTTCAAAATCATCAGAATTATTTGAGGTATTATCCGAAGTGTTGGAAATTGTCTGCATTTTATAAGCCTAAATTGGAAATTACCTGATCTGTAATATCAACTGAATTACTGTACCAGAGTATTGCATTGGATTCTTGAAGACTCAAAATCATACTGTAGCCACCGCTTTCGGCAATTTTTGCTAGGGTATCATAAAGCTTTTTATAAAAATCATCAGAATTTTCCAGAGATTTAAGCATTGACTCCAATTCTACATTTTTTGCATTGGTATATTCAGTAAGATAATCTTTTTTTCTTGTGATTTCGGCTTCTGTTCTCAACATTTGAGATTCGTTTCCAGCTTTTTCATAATCCAATTTT
>JAKSTL010000152.1 GCA_024402595.1 Treponema sp.
GGAATATTGAAATTACGCCTTATAAGATTCGTGGTGAATGGATTTAATTTGTGGTGTATAAGGTCATCGGTTGCAGATCTCGGTACAGCTTTGTCTGTAGCTACAGATGCTGATACAGTTTACAACATTGTGATAACTGATAAGAATCCAGACATGGATAGTTTTTGGGACCATATAACATCACAAAAATTTAATCTTGATTTGTTAGAATGCTCTGAATTAACAAATTTTGGAACTAGTTTTTCGGGTTGTGACTCATGCTTTGGAATAACGTTACCATCAAGTATAACTACTATAGAAGCGTTGGCGTTTACGGGATGTAAAAATTTATCTTATGTAACTTTACCTGAAGGTTTGACAGAAAATTGTCTTGCTACGTTTTATGGATGTACAAATCTTTCAAAAATTAACATTCCAACTACAGTTGATTTTAACGGTGTGTCTGTATTTTGGGGATGCGAAAAATTGAGTGAAATTGTAATTCCTGCTGGTGTTAAAAATATAGGTAATAATGTGTTTGGTTCTAATTATAATTTGACAAAACTTACTTTTGAAGACCCAACAGGCTGGTACAAAACAGATGACTACGATAGTTGGCTTGCTAAAACAGGCGGTGAAGCAGTTGATTTATCAAATCCAGCAACAAATGCTGCAAAATTCGTCACTTCAAGTGATAATGGATATGCTGATTATTACTGGTATAAGCAATAAAAAAAAGAACTGTTTATAACTATTCTGTTACACGCCCGACACAGCTGTGCCGGGTTTTTTGTTTTTTGGCAGTTTTTTGTAATATAACTGTTTGTGATAATGTCTGGATTGGTGGAAACTGCTGCATTATACCTGGACTAAAAATCGGCAATAACGTAGTAATAGGTGCGGGTAGTGTAGTAAATAAAGATATTCCTGATGACTGCATAGCGGTTGGAAATCCGTGCCGTCCCATAAAAAAAGTTACAGATGCAGATCGTGACTATTATTTTAAAGACCGAAAATTTGATGTTTCTGATTACTAGTTAAAAAAAAGGGGCGTTTGCTATGAGTCCTATCATTTCACAACAAACAGCCCCAAAAGGAATAATTTTTTATGAAAACAGTCTATTACTCAGCTGGCTTTTTACAAATGTAATAAGTCTGTCCTGGAATTAAATCATTTATATCTGTAATTTCAATTTCTGGATGTGCAGTTAAATCTGCAAGAGTAGGCTTATTCTGTATGTAAACTCCGATTGGCTCAAGGAAAGTCATACCTTTTGCATAATACCAGATATCCATACGTGAAGTATCATACGATTCTGTAGACATATTGTAGATTGTAACTTTTCCAATTGGTTTGATATAAAGTCTTTCAAGTGAATCAGAATTCAAATCAGGCCAGAAAAGCTGTGTGCATTCTTCATCAAGGAAGTAATCATATTCAGTCATCGCCTGACCCCACTGAACTTCTGCCTTGAATTTTTCAAGAGTCAATCTGTGAGTAAGAGCGCTACCACCATTATCGTAAACTTCATATAATTCGAGCATAACGCCAGTTTTCCACATATTCAGGCTTACGTTTGAAACATCCGGATAGCTCTGAGCTGCTGTCATTGCTGTAAAGAATCCGTTATGAATACCGCCGCTGCCGTTTGATTTTGAAGCCGGGAAAGTGATAACATCCGAGTTTTCAAATGTGAAAGATGTTTTTAATGTATCTATCATGTTTCCGCTTTCGCAGTATTTATTTGAATCAATTACGATGTAAGGTTTGTAATCTTTCAAATCGATTAAAGTAAGTTTATTTGGCTGACAGTAATAAACATCATCCATGCCGTTTTCTTTGAATGCAGATGTTGCAAGATCTGTTTTAGCGAGTTTTGAAAGATCGATGTAAATATCAAGCCCTGAAGCGGTTTTCTGAGAGCAGATTCCTTCTTTTGAGTAATTATTGAAGAATTCATAGTAATCTGTTGAATCGCTTGCACCAAAATAGTTGCTTGTTGCATCTCCACAGATTGAGTGAAGTGAATTGTCAGAAGTTTCGAATTTGAAATAGCCTGATGAAGTAATGTCGAAATAAGGTTCATCGATGCTTGCCCATTTCCAGTTTGGACCGTTAGACATATCACTATTCAAAAAAGCTGTTTTCTGATTGTCTTTTAACAGGATGATTGAAACAGCTCCGTTTTTGAGATTATCAATTTCACCTGTTGGAATTGTGAACTTGTAAACTCCTTCGCCGTTTTTTACAGTGCAGATGTCTCTGGCTGCAACTTTTGCTTCCTGTTCCAGAAGGTAAGCTCTGAAATCAGCTTCTACCTGATTGCCTTTTTCATCATAATAGAAATCAAATTTATCTTCTGCTGAAAACTCTCCCTTAAATTCGATATCTTTATAATAAGCGCCAAGTAAATCTACTTCTTTAATACCTTTTTCAATAATGATTTTTTCGATTAATGATTTTTTTTCTTTTGCAAGTGCTTCATCTTCATCTTCAATCAAAACAAAGTTTTCTACACCGTTTTTCAATTCAATTTCTTTAACTGTTGATTTGAGTGCATCTTCTTCCATATAGATGGAAATGTCTTTTTCTGCGCTGATTTTTTCAAAAGAACATTTTTCAAAATAGAGCTTAGGATTTTCATCTCCAATTTCTCTTGGTTTGGAATCTGCTTTTGGATCGTCACCAGCTTTTCTTGCCTTTGAAGCGCTTCTTACTCCGCTGCCTATAATGGAAATTGTTGCATCAACAAAGTTTTTTAATGTTACATTAGCAGCAACTTCTGGATTAACTATTACTTCCAGATTTTTAATTCCGTTTCCATCAACTGTAAGAGCTTTACTGATTACAATTGAAGTTCCTGTGTTTGCTGAATTTAATGTAATAGTACTTCCTGCCTGTGCATTGGCCAGCTGGCTCTGGAAAGTTGTACCGTCTTCCTGTATTGGATTTGAACCTGCAGGTGTATCGCAGGATAAAATAAATCCACATATTAATACTGAAAATAATGCTGTAACCGCAAACCGTTTATTGTTTTTCATAAATTATCCTCCTTCATGATAATTGTGCTTAAATGATACTTTAAGAAAAGCACAGTATTAGCACAAAAATCAGCACAGAAACAGCACAATTTTGCTGAAAAAGAGCACAGAATCAGCACTTTTTTTGTTTATCCTTAGAATAATTAACTATATAATAAACATATGGAAGAGAATTACGAAAAATTAGATGAAAAACAGAACAGATTCAATTTAATTGAATGGTATAAAGATAAATTTATTCTTGATAGAAATACTATAAATGAATTAGCTCAACGTAATTTTAATCTGTATATAAGGTTTGTTTACTTACTTATTTTATTTGCTTGACTCTGTGAAAGTCTTTCTGTAAATTCAAAACATAGTAGGACTGTGATAAAAT
>JAKSTL010000153.1 GCA_024402595.1 Treponema sp.
TATACGCTCCTCTTCGAGTTCGCGTATAAACGACTCCATAAAATCAAAGTCGATGTTTTCTATGTCGTCACACGGATTGGAAAATGCTAACGCATTTTCTTTTAGAGGAAGTTGGATTTTTTGATTTGCAATTATAGAAACATTAAAACTTGAACTTCCCCAAGTAAAATTCTGGAACGAATTTCTCATTGTTGCCAAGAAAAATTGAGCATTTGTTTTTCCGAATCTTGAAAGTTTTGATTTTAAGATTTTTATTTTATCGCCAGTAAAATATGGAACTTCTTGATAATACATTGTTGCAGTGTCTTGCCCAAAAGAAATAGTATTACCGTCATTCAAATAAATTTCATCTTCATCAATAAAACCTTTTTGTCCATTTCCACAAGATGTTCGAACTACATAAGGATGCCCACAATTTTCTACTAATTCAACTTTATTTGCATCAAATCGTTTTTTATAAGTTAAAATCTCAAACAAATCCCCTAGCTTAAATTCTCCCCACTTAACATTTTTTAGTTTTTCGTTAAGTGGGGAATCTATTTTCCCAGGCGGTCGTTCTCTGCGTTGTTTTTGATGATGTTTGAAACTTCCCAAGCCAAATAGTCGGCAACGGTTTTCTTGAAATCTTCCAAAGTTGGTTTTGTATCAATTTTTATATGAGCACCAAAATTCCAGTCTGTCCCAGAATCTGTAATAAAATCTTCTGTGTAAGTTGCATCTAAATCCCAATTTGCTTCAATCTTTGATTTTGCATTTTTGCCTGACTTAAAGATTTTTATAATGTCAGAATATCTTTTAATTGGTTCATCTTGTTCAATTAAACTTCTGCTTGTGCGCTTGTAGCCGTCATTAGAAAAATCAATAAATTTAACAGTTTTTTCATAATCGTGAGGAGTTCCAGCTTCAAAAATATAAATACTAGTCTGGACTCCAGCCATTGGTTGAAACAAATCTACAGGCATTTTAATACTTGCAACAAGAGTATGATTTTTTAAGATTTGCTGATTCGATTTTACTGCCTTTCCAGAACCAGCACTATCTTGAATGATAATTGCACCAAGTCCGCCCTTTTGCATTCTGTCCAAACCGTAAGTAATAAACGGCATTCCATTTTCTTCAAAAGTGAACGGAGGATTAAGCAAAATTCTATCTGCATTAAAACCAGTATACAAAGAATCAGGTTTATCAAAAGAACTACCTTTTTGAATATTGCTTGAACCATCTCCACGCAAAATCATATTTGTAGCAGCGAGAGTAAACATTTCAGCATTAAGTTCAACACCAAGCAAACGATTTTTCTTAATATCTTCAATAATTTCTTTTGCTTTTGAAGAACCTTTTGTAAATTCTTCATTTGCAGAATTTATCATCAATTCCATAGAACTAATCAAAAATCCAGCAGAACCAGTCGCCAAATCCATTACTTTGTTTTTGTAAGTAATATTCAAGATTTGAGCCATCATTTTTGTAACATAAGGAGGAGTTAAAACGATGCCCAATTCTTTACCATCGCCCAAGGCATATTTTAAGAATTCAGAATACAATTCACCCATAATGTCCAGATTCTTAGAAAAAGCGTCAATTTGTTTATAAATATTTTCATAGATATAAACAAAAATCTGTTTGTTTGCACTTGTTTCTTCCTTTAGCAGTTTTGAAACTTGAGGAAAAAGTTTTGTAGGTTCATCACGCTGCTTATCTTTAGAAATCTCATTAAACGAGGCAATCATCAACTTTCGTTTTTCTTCTGGAATTCCTTTCGCTTTCAAAAATGAATTGATTTGATTTGTTATTAGCAGACCGTCTCTGTTATCAGTATTGCTCGAAAACTTTAAATCATCTGGTATTAATCCTTTCAATTCATCTTTTATATCCTGCATTGAAAGAAGCATTCCTGAAACATACAAAACACGCTGAGGTGCTATAATATTATGATTGTGCATAAGTTTATTAAGTTCTTTTGCATAAGTGCTTAATTCCGCTTTACTTCTAATCAATAATTCGTGCTTATCTGCATCAGTAAGAGTACAATCTCTATAAAAATTATCAAAAGTTGTCTGATTCTCCAAAAAATCAAAAG
Organism: Treponema sp.; assembly: GCA_024402595.1. Taxonomy (GTDB): domain Bacteria; phylum Spirochaetota; class Spirochaetia; order Treponematales; family Treponemataceae; genus Treponema_D. Next base: position 2,081 of record JAKSTL010000153.1, read on the forward strand.
TCTGATATTTAGACATTTGCTTTATAGCCTTAAAAGAAGAACCATAAACAAAATAAACATTAATTTTTACATCATCACTAGAATCACCAGCAACACCAATTGCAATAACTTCGTTATAATTTCCACTTGCAATCATTTGTGTTGCATAATAAATCGCACCATTTACAGCAAACGCAGAAATTGCTTTTTCATCATCTTTTATACCATCTGCATTTTGTGCAATCAATTTATTTGTATGAAGTTTATCTTCAAAAACTACAGGTATTACATCATTTTTTATTTTATATTTTTCAATATGGAAATCAGGTTTACCAAAATTAGTTTTATTCTTAGTTTTTGCCGAACCTTTTAATGCCTCTTTCATATAGTCAGACATTGAACTTTCTTCATTAAAATCTTTATGCTTTTCAAGTCCGATATTTTCCAACGATTTTTTAACAAAATCATTAACATCATTTTCCAAAGTCCAATTTATTTTTGCCATTATTTTCTCCAAATTACTATATCGACTTATAATTTATTATCGGTTCATCAACCACTCCGCAATATCCCAAACCGCAATTCCTTCATATTGATACTGTGGATGTTTTGTTCTTGCGATTATCATTTTGGGATAGGCGTCTTTTATGCTTAAAAGTGGTGCGGTTTCTCTTTCCATTGTTTCTGGGCGGGAAATGTCATCGCTTATCTGAATGTAGATTTTTTCGTTGCGCTTTATGGCTACAAAATCAATTTCTTTTTGATAAAGAACTCCTGTGTAAACTTCATAGCCTCTGCGTAACAGTTCTATACAAACTATGTTTTCGTAAATTTTCCCATAGTCCATATTCTTTGTACCAAGTTTTGCATATTTAAAAGAATGGTCTGCAAGGTAATATTTGTCTTGACTTGCAAGATATTTTTTTCCTTTTATGTCATAGCGGCGGATTTTGTAGAAGGCGTAAGAAGCACAAAGATGTTTGATGTAAGACGAAACTGTTTTATCGTCTGTTTTGCTTCCTTTTGATGTAAGTGTGTTCGCAACGCTTCTTGCTGAAACTTCCGAAGAAATATTGTCCACAAGAAAATCATTTAATGTATCCAAAAGCGAAACATTTTTTATTTTATATTTCTGTTGAATGTCGCGGACAATCAGGGTTTCAAAAACTTCATTTAAGTAATTGTATTTGTCGTCAATTGATTCATATAAA
>JAKSTL010000154.1 GCA_024402595.1 Treponema sp.
CTTCTGACAACGCTGCTGTTGCTAAATTCCAGGCTGCAAAAATCATGTACGCTCCTGGTAAAGCTTCTAACGCTGGTGGTGTTGCAACATCTGGTCTCGAAATGTCTCAGAACTCTGAACGCCTTTCTTGGACACGCGAACAGGTTGATGAAATGCTCCACAACATCATGATCAACATTCATGAAAATGCTTACGAAACAGCTAAAAAGTTCGGTCTTAAAACAAAGAAAGGAACTACAGACTACGTTGCTGGTGCAAACATTGCAGGTTTCGTAAAAGTTGCTGAAGCAATGATAGCTCAGGGTCTTGTATAATTTATTATCTGGATTAAAGTGCGTTAGTGCTTAAAATCTGATGATAATGAAAGCGTCTTTTGAAATCAGTTGACTGGTTTTGAAAGGCGCTTTTTGTTTTTAAATAATTTTTTTGGGGTGGTTACTTTTTAGTCTTTTTTAGGTTATATTAAGAAAAGAGGGTAATATGAAAAAGAATATTAAATTTTTAATCGGACTTTTGATTGTTGCATTTGCATGTCAGGCTGTTTTTGCTGATATGGATGATAAGCGCAATGATTTTCTGGAAGAATATGAAGTATTTGTTAGCGGCGTAGAAAAGCATGCTAAGAAAAAGGAAATAAAATTTATTGAAAGCATCGAAAAAGACCAGAAGCGTTATATGGACCGCATGGATTCACTTGGTGAACTTGGGGACTGGTCTTTTAAGCAGGTTAAAAAGTATACCAAACTTAAGACTAAATATCTTACTGCAATTACAAGCCTTAAGACTTCCCGCGGAATCGAAAACTCTGACGAAAACATTCAGAACATGTCTGATTCCCTTGAAAAAGGAATGAAAAAGCTTGGTGACAACATTGATAAAGGTGCAAAGAAACTTTCTGACGGTATTGAAAAAGGTTTAGACAGCCTTAAAAAGAGCCTTGAAGAACTTGATGAAGATGATTCTGCTTCTAACGGTAAATCAAAGAGTTCCGTTGACGAAAACAGAAAAGCATAATTTTTGATATCTGATTTTTTAATTTGAAGAACGCCTTCTAAAACATGGAAGGCGTTTTTTTATTGAATTTACAATAAAATAGCAAAAGAATTACACAATGCTTCTATTCGAACAGACGAAGGAACTACTGCCCCCGAAAGGAACTTTTAAGTAAGGATATTCTGGACCAACTTGCATTGGTTAGTGCCATTTGTTAAAATATTTATTATATAAAAAATAGGCTAAGTTTAAAAATTCTGTGTGCTTGCCTGTTTTTCTTCAATAAAAAGCTTAGTTTGTTGAATTAAAGGAAAATTATACATAATGTCAAAAAAATTATATACTTTAAATGATATTTCAATTTTAGTAATTGGCATAACCAAAGACGGCGGCAAAATGCTGGAGTATAATGTGAAAAAATTGCTTAAGATGCGCAAATACGTGCAAACCTGCGATTTTTTAATTTACGAAAATAATTCGGCACAACAAACAAAAGAAATTCTTCAAAAGCTTAAAAAAGAAATATGCGGATTTGATTATGTTTCTGAGAATTTGACCAAAGACCAGATTGAAGAAATTTGCCCGACAAAAACCAAAAATGGCAAACCTTGCCGCATAGAATTGATAACTTACGCCCGTAACAAGCTGCAAGCGGAAGCTAAGAAACGGGTTTTTGCCCTAAATGGTGTGGCAGATAAACCAAAATACCAGTATATTTTAAATATCGATCTGGATGTTCTGCTGTTTAATCCATTGGATTCACTTAAAAGTTTGCTGCGTTTTACCGGTACCGATTTTGACTGCATTACCGGCTATGGGATGACAAAATGGCTACGTTACCGCGACGCTTATGCATTTCGTAGCAGTAGTTTTCCGTTTGGTCCGGAATTTATGCCTGAACATTGGTGGGATGTAACTTGGCATCAAATACAGCAGCGCTATAAGAAAAACTTGAAAATTCCGGTTTATTCAGCATTTGGTGGGGCAGCGTTATACAAAAGCGAAGTGTATTTTGCCGCTATTTACAATTGTCATCCGACGAGCCCGAATTTTTTGCAAAGACACGCTGAACTGGTAAAAAAATCAAATCCTTCTGCTGATCAGATAGAAAACGCAAGTCAAACGCCTGCGCCTAATACCGGCTATACTGCACCGATTATCTGCGAACACGTACCGTTTCATTATAAATTAATTGATTTGGGCTTTGACAAAATTTTTGTTGATACTTCCTGGCGCTTTATTTTTAAAGATTGAACCTGTTAAAACGATAACATCGGACAGGGGAAAAAAAATATTGCACTTGGTTTGAGATTTCAAGTTGAACTAAGATTTTATAAGTTGTAAAATGAAGTTATCCCTGTTGGGAAGGAGATTTTTATGTTAAAGATAAAAAGTATTTTGATGGCTGCTGTTATCGCTTTGACAGCAACTGTGGCTTTTGCTGATGTTCCTGCTTTTGATGTTGCAGGTGCAAAGAATGCATTTGTTATTGATGCTAAAGCTGGAAAGGGTGGCGTTAAAGATTACCTCCAGATCATTAACTTTACAAATGACACTTCTAATGTTTTTACAATTTACGGTCATGACAAGAAAGAAGGCTGGGTAAAACTCGGTACTTCTAAACCACAGCCTTACGGTAACTCAGAAAACCTTGAAACTGAATATGAACACAAACTTCATAAATATTCTGCTTTTGCTGTTGTTCCTGCTAATGGCAAAGAATACAAATACGAATTCACAAAATTCGTTATTAATATGTACGTTGTAAGACATTTTATGGGTGGTATCAGAATTTACGAAGATGTTAAGGCTCCTAAAAAAGATGCTTTCATCGTAGAAAACAAAGCTGTTAAAGGTTCTTTCAAAGACAGAATTAAGGTTGAAGGTGCTGATGCTACTGGTAAATCATTCCGTATTCTTGGAAGCAATGACAAGGAAAACTGGGAAATCGTTGCTGGTGGAACTGTTCTTGATAATGAAGAAGATGCATATCTTGAAGCTGTAAACGAAGACAAAGTTGCTAAATATGCTTTCTATGCAATTGAATGCCGTGAAAACGTTAAATTCAATTACGAAGTTTCTAAATCTCACAACGACTTGTACATCAAGGTAAGCAAATAATTACTGCCTGAAAAAAAGGAAGGCCTTCAAAGTTTAAAAAACTTTGAGGGCCTTTTTACTGATTTTCTCCGATGTGTCAGAATCCCTTTACCCGGTTTTGATATGTACCCCTTTTACTGGACAAAAGTAAAAGGGGTATTTTTATGCGATACA
>JAKSTL010000155.1 GCA_024402595.1 Treponema sp.
TGCGCTACAACGGTTTTCAAGACCGCCCCAGTACGACCGCTTTGGTATCGCTCCATTAGGTGTTTTCTAATTTATACTTTTTACAAAAATATGTCAAGACTAAAAATAAGAAAAAGTGTATATTTATTTATGGATTCATTATTTATAAAGAAAAATGCAATTTCTTATTGAAAATCCTCAGAAATTACAGCAATCTGCGGTTTTACTTTTATAAAGGAGACTTTTTTATGGAGACAGCCCTATATTTAATTCCTGTAACATTAGGTGATACGGAAATCTCAAAGGTTCTTCCTGACTATAACCATGATATTATCGTAAATATAAAACATTTTATTGTGGAAAATATCCGTTCTGCCAGAAGATTTTTGAAAAAAGTAGATAAAGCTATTGATATAGACGAATTAACTTTTTATGAACTGAACCAGCATACTGACAGAAAAATTATTGGAGAATATTTAAAGCCCTTGCAGGAAGGCAATTCGGTTGGAATTATTTCTGAAGCGGGATGTCCTGCCATTGCGGATCCTGGAGCTGATGTAGTTGCCATTGCGCAAAATAAAAAATACAAGGTTGTTCCTCTTGTAGGGCCTTCGTCTATTATTCTTTCGGTAATGGCCAGCGGTTTTAATGGTCAAAGTTTTGCATTTAACGGATATTTACCTGTGGATTTGCCACAAAGAATAAAGGCGCTCAAAAAACTGGAAAATAAAATCTACAATGAAAATCAAACACAACTGTTTATTGAAACACCTTATCGTAATGCTAAAATGTTTGAAACTATTACCAGTTCTCTGCGACCTCAAACAAAGCTATGCATTGCGGCTGGAATAACATGCCCGGAAGAATATATTAAAACCATGACTATAGAGCAATGGAAAAAAACACCCTTCCCCGACCTAGGCAAAATCCCAACCATTTTTTTGCTGTATAAATAATTTCCTATAATGCAAACAGGCCCTGCGCCGGTATGAAGCCATGGGAACCAGCCACTGGAGCGAACAAAGTGAGTGAAGAGGCCGAGCGGATAGCGAGTGGCGGAACACCGGAAAGTGGTTAAGTTGGAAGTTTTGGAAGTTAGAATGCTTTTTCTGTAGTTTTAACTGCGCCCATATAAAAAACACCCCATTTTTTTCTGTTGTCACTTTAAATGCCTATGTGTATAATATTTTTAACTGAGTTTGGAGGTTTTTATGAAGATTCGTGAGTCGGCAGAAATGTATTTGGAAACGATTCTTGTTCTATCTAAGAACGGTGCGGTTCGATCCATTGACATTGCCAGAGCTATGGATTTTTCACGACCTTCTGTTAGTGTTACGGTTCATAATCTTGAAAAAGAAGGCTATATTAAAATTGCGGAGGATGGCTCTATTACTCTTGAACCTTCTGGTGCAGAAATTGCTGAACGGATTTACGAACGACACACTGTTTTGACTAAAATCTTGGAATCAATTGGTGTTCCTACGGACATTGCTTCGGAAGATGCCTGCAAAATTGAACACGACATTAGCATTACTACTTTTGATTGTATAAAAAAAGCTTTTCCTATAAAGTAATATTTCCACTTTACGAACTAATTTTTCTTCTATAAATATTAAATATTACGAAAATATTACGAGACTAAATATGAAAAAATCGGTTTTTATTTTAATTTTTATACTGTTTTCCTGTTCGGCTTTTGCCAATAATCCTTTTTTTTGGGCGGATGAAGGCAGGAAGGGTTACTCTTTAAGCGCCTTTTATGATGATGGTGATGGATTTTCAAAAAATATCAACCATCCTTTTGAACTGAACATTGTTTCTGACGGTATTTTGGCGGGTTCTGGTCTTGCATTGTCGGGAACGGCTTTTCTTTTGGAGAATGTTTTTGATGTAAAAAATCCTAAATGGGATGGAAACCTTTTACAAAAAGATGATGTGAACGCTTTGGATCGCCTTTTTATGAAGCCATATTCTGATAATCTCCATAAGCTGGCTACTGTTTTTACGGCAGCGGAACTTGTTTCGCCAATTATTTTATCCTCTGTTACTTTTAAGGAATGGTCGGAAAACCGCAGTCTTAAGGAATCTATGACTTTTTCTTTGATGTACGCGGAAGCTTTTCTTTTGGCTTATGGAATTAAAGATTTGACTAAGGTTTTTGTGGATAGAGCCCGTCCTTATATGTATTTTGATGGATATCCTGAGGATAAAGTTAAAGACGGGGATTTTTTTAAGTCTTTTCCTTCTGGTCATACTACCAATGCTTTTTTAGGTGCTGGATTTACCAGTTATGTTTTTTGTAAATATTTTCCTGATTCCAACTGGCGTTATGCGGTTGTTGGTGGGACTTATGCGCTGGCAATTTCTACGGGCGTTTTAAGAATGGCAAGCGGTAATCATTTTATGACTGATGTTCTTACTGGCGCTGTGATTGGTACGGTTTGCGGAATTGGGGTTCCTTTTATTCATTCTATAAAAGATAAAAACAAGGGAAACGGTTTTCTGGCAAAAAACATTGTAATTTCGCCTATGGGAGCGGGATTTTATTTTACTCTTTAGTTTTGTTTTCACAAGTAAATTAGCTGCGATTCATTGGAGTGACTTGTTGTTCTGCAATATATTGTTATGCAATATGTTTTTCCCCATTGTGATTATTCATTATTGCTATTTTTGAATTGTTTTGATTTATTTTAATTTGTTCTGATTCGTCTAATTCATTTTGTACATAATAGATGGCAAATGTAATAAATATATATTTCCACTAGTTGAAAATAACAAAGAAATTCACTAAAATTATATGATAACTTTATTATAATTTCGGTATATTTTATTTTAAAAGAGGTAATAATATGGCTTGGGATATTTCAAAAGTAAGAAATATCGGTATCAGTGCTCACATTGACTCAGGTAAAACTACAACTTCTGAACGTATTTTGTTCTACTGTAACAAGATTCACGCTATTCACGAAGTTCGTGGAAAGGACGGTGTTGGTGCTGTTATGGACAACATGGAATTGGAGCGTGAACGTGGTATCACAATCCAGTCTGCAGCAACTCAGGTTCAGTGGAAGGATTACACAATCAACCTTATCGACACACCGGGACACGTTGACTTTACCGTAGAAGTTGAACGATCTCTTCGCGTTCTTGACGGTGCTATTATGATTCTTTGTGCCGTTGCTGGTGTTCAGTCACAGTCTATTACAGTTGACCGTCAGCTCAAGAGATACCATGTACCTCGTGTTGCATTCGTAAACAAATGTGACCGTCAGGGTGCTAATC
>JAKSTL010000156.1 GCA_024402595.1 Treponema sp.
ACTCGCTCAAAATGCTCTTTCAGACCATTTTGCCGGCTTTCAGCCGTCGCTCCCTAGGTGGACTTCGGGCCTCCATGCTCGGGCGTGCTGCTTTGGTGATGTTTGAAACATATTGGGTATATTGACATATTGGCATATTTGGGGGACAGACCCCGACCATACAAAAAAGTCGGGGTCTGTCCCCCACCCATCCCATCTTCAGTTAAATAAAAAAATCCTTCATGAATAAACAGAACTGCTTCCGCCTCCACAAAGGATTTCCAAGGTTTTAACATAAACGCAAAATGGTGCGTCTATGTTACACTTGGAGTTTATAAAAAAATAGGAAGGTTTTAACCTAGCTAATCAAACTCTTTCAAAAACCTTTCTGCCATCAATAAACACAGTCTTCACAACCCCAAAAAGATTTCTTCCCTCAAAAGGAGTCGCTTTCCCCTTAGAATAAAAATTGTCCGCCCGAACAGTCCATTCCTCATCCGGATCCAAAACAACCAAATCCGCATCATATCCAGGTTTTATAAGCCCTTTCTGCAGCCCCAAGATTCTTCCAGGATTAGCCGCCATCAACTGACTTAATTTCTGCGCAGAAAAACCATTTTCCTTAACCAAAACCGTATTACAAACCGCAAAAGCAATTTCTTCACCAGTAAACCCAGGAGAGCCCGCCGCCTTATCGTCCATAGTGTGAGGTGCATGATCCGTAGAAATAACATCCGCCGTACCATCCCTCAAAGCCTCAATTAAAGCATTCCTGTCAGTTTCAGAACGCAAAGGAGGATTAACCAACGCTCTTATTAAAGGCTCCTCAGTTCCACACAATGCCAGATGATGAGGAGTAACTTCACAGGAAACATCAAATCCAGTCCTATTTCCCCCACCGTTCCGTTCCAAAAGTTCCTGTTTTGCAACTCTAATAGCATCTATCGCATTTTTTGTACTTACATGAGCCACATGAATATGACAATCAGCCTGTTTTGCCAGCATAATATTTCTTACCGTAGCCACATCTTCAGCTAAAGCCAAAAGTTCATTAGCCTTAGTCAGATTTTTATCAATTTCCGCTACAGCCGCAATACTTTCATTAGATTCAATAGGTTCCATAGCCTCAGCAGAATCTTCCGGTTCATTTCTATAATCAGTTCCCCAGGCAGAAAGACCAATTTCCTTCATAATCTTTAGAGCATTCTGTCTGTAAGGTCTAGCCTGAAAAGCCAAAGTTGGGTCTTCACTATGACAGCTAACAATAATTCCTCGCCTGCCAGCTTTTTTCATTCCTTCCAGCATAACTGCAGAAGATAGAACATCCTTTCCATCTTCAGTAATTACAGGAATATGCTCTTGTTCAATAACATCCAGCTGACTTGTATCCTGACCCTCAAAATCCTTAGTAATGCTCACAGTCTGAAAAAGATGAGAAAGCCCCAATTCAGAAGCCTCTTTTTCAATTTTCAATGCCAGATCATAAGAAGACACCACAGGCGTAGTATTCGGCATAGCCACAACCGTACCAAAACCACCAGCCACAGCGGCCTTTAACCCAGATTGCAAATCCTCTTTTTGAGTCTGCCCCGGATACCGTAAATGCACATGCATATCAATAAAAGCCGGAGTCAAAGTCAAGCATCCGCCATCATACAGTTCCAGCTTGCAGGTACCGTCACAGCCATCCTCCACAAGAACCAGATGAGCCAGATTAGACACAGTTTCCGGAGAAGTAAAATATCCCTGAAAAACAGCCCTGATTTTTTTATCAATAATCAAAACCGCCCCAGCCGCGTCCATATTTTCATCAACCAATCGAACATTGTAAATTAAAGTTGCATTTGTCATATACTACCCGAAAACTCGCCCAAAAAAGCTTTTCCCAAAACCAGTCTATTTATTAAGATTTGAACTTGCTCCAGTGCCAGCCAGATACAAAGTGTCACAATATTCACATCTGTAAAGACCTTTTGCCTTATCCGCAAGAATAAAAGTTGGTTTTACATAATGTTCAGTCTGTGTAATACATCTAGGATTTTTACAACTAAAAACCCCCTGAACTTTGGAAGGCAATTCCATAGTAATTTTTCTAACAATTTTTTCATTTTCAATAACATTTACACAAATATCAGGATCAATAAATCCAAGCACGGAATAATCAATATTTATAATGTTATCAATTTTAATAATATCCTTTTTACCAGATTTTTCAGAAGGAACATTTTGAATCAGACAAGAAGTAAAAGGTGCTTTATCCAAACCAAGCCACTGAAAAATCTTCCATCCAGAACCAGCATTAATATGATCGATTACCAGACCATTTTTTATAGTATTTACATTTAACATACCGCTTTTCTCCTAAGCAAGAATCTTTACAGGATTAACCTTTACAAAACTAAGCTTTTCAATGCTTTTCAACTTTATATTCAACAACAAATTAAAGAGAACCCGTCAGTTTTGCAATTAAAGCCATTCGTGCATACATTCCATATTTTACCTGTTTAAAATATGCAGCCCGTGGATCATCATCAACTTCTGGAGTAATTTCGTTTACTCGTGGAAGAGGATGCAGAACAATCATATTTTTTCTCGCCAGCTTCATTCTTTCACCGTCAAGAATATAACTGTCCTTTAAGCGAATATAATCCTGCTCATTAAAGAATCTTTCCTTCTGAACACGAGTCATATACAAAATATCAAGTTCGGACATAACCTCATCCAAACTTTCTGTTATTTCATATTTTACGCCAGCAGGTTCAAGTACATTGGTAATAAGATAGTCTGGAACCGAAAGCTCTTTAGGACTTATAAAAATAAACTTATTTCCCTTAAAATGACGCAAAGCTTCTGCCAAAGAATGAACCGTTCGACCAAACTTCAAATCACCACAAAAACCAACAGTATGACCTTCCAAACCACCCAGCAACTGACGAATCGTAACCAAATCTGTAAGAGTCTGAGTCGGATGATAATGACCACCATCACCAGCATTAATAATTGGACAGGCAGAATATTTACTTGCCAAAAGCGCCGCACCTTCCTTTGGAGTTCTCATAGCAATAACATCAGCATAAGAAGATACAACTCTGATAGTATCTGCTAAAGTCTCACCCTTAGAAGTAGAAGTATTGTCTGCATCCGAAAAACCTTCCACAGAACCGCCCAGTCTAAGCATTGCAGCTTCAAAACTTAACCTCGTTCTGGTACTTGGCTCAAAAAAAAGTGTCGCAAGAATTTTCCCGCGACACACAT
>JAKSTL010000157.1 GCA_024402595.1 Treponema sp.
GGGGAAAGCCTTCCCCTCGCTCGCACTGCGTTGCTCGCTACCCCTTCTGCGGGGATACCCCGCAACGCCCCGAGAAACAACTGTCATCCCGAACTTGTTTCGGGAACTAAATAAAAAGATGCGGTGGTTGAGCCTGTCGAAACCACTAGCAACAAGATGGAATTAAGAATGCAAAATTGGGAATATAAAAAACTTGGTGATGTTTGCGACATTATTAATGGTAAAAATCAAAAAGAAGTCTTAGATGAAAATGGAGCATATCCAATTTATGGAAGTGGCGGAGTTATGGGATATGCAAACGATTTTCTTTGTAGAGAAAATACCATTATTATTGGGCGAAAAGGTTCAATTAACAATCCAATTTTTGTGGAAGAAAAATTTTGGAATGTAGATACTGCATTTGGCTTACAATCAAAAGAAAATTATCTTCCAAAATTATTATTTTATTTTTGTAAAGGTTTTGATTTTACTACTCACAATAAAGGAACAACAATCCCAAGTTTGGTAAAATCTGATTTGCTTCAAATTCCTGTCCCACTTCCTCCACTTGAAGAACAGAAGCGAATAGTCAAAATCCTTGATGAAAAATTTGCCATGCTTGAAACAGTAAAAGCAAATGCAAAAGCCAACCTCCAGAACGCAAAAGACCTGTTCCAGTCCCAGCTGACAAAAGCCTTCAGCAACACCACTTGGGAAAAGAAAAGATTGGGAGATGTAATTACTGTTCTTACAGATTTTAATGCAAATGGAGGTTATGCAAAACTTGACTCCAATGTAAAAATGTATGATGAACCAAATTATGCAATTATGGTTCGTACTACAGATCTTGAACGTAATGATTTCGAACATGGAGTTAAATATGTAGATCAAAAGGCTTATGAAATGCTGTCTAAATCAAAAATATATGGAAATGAAATCATTATGAACAAAATTGGTAGTGCAGGAAAGATTTATTTAATGCCTTGCTTAAATAGACCTGCAACTTTAGCTAGAAATGCTTTTATGATGCGATTTATTGATTCGATAGATGTACAATTTCTTTTTTCATATTTATCATCACCTGAAGGAACAACATCAATAATGAAGCATGTTCATGGTGCAGTAACGAAAACAATAACAAAAGATGAGGTTCGATCTATACAGATTCCATATCCTCCTCTCCCCGAACAAAAACGCATCGTAGAACAGTTAGATTCCCTCTGCGAAAAAGTTCGTTTCCTTGAAGAAATCTACACAAAGCAGCTTGCCAACTGCGACGAATTAAAACAAGCCTTTTTAGCAAAAGCATTTAATGGAGAGTTGTAATATGGGACCAATGGATGTATTTAATAGTTTACCACCAGATCAACAAAAACAAGTAGTCGATTTAGGATTAAAAGCTACAGAAAAGCTTTCTAATGGGATATTTAAGGTCTTAGGTTATCGATTTGAAGCAAAACATATGAAGGCTATGGCTGAAGCAGAAGCTTATAAAATTAAAGCTTTAGCCGATGCAAAATCATATGAAATTAATACGATTGGAGAAGCAATAAGAAACAATCAAGATTTACCAATGGCATTTAATAATGGTGATACATCTTTAAGTATTGATACAACAAATACAGAACAGCTTATACAACGTTCTAATTATCGCTTACAATACCAACAAGCTCGAAAAGAGCATAATATAGAATCTGTAATTGGAAAAACTGTATTAGAACTTGGTGATAGTTCACTTGATTCTGTAGAAGAAATTGATCCCGATTGGCTTACAAGATTTTTTGAAACCGTTGAAGATATTTCAGACGAACAAGTTCAAACTTTATGGGCTCGTATTTTGGCTGGGGAAGTATTAAAACCAAGAACATATACTTATCGGCTCCTATCTGTATTACGAAATATTTCAAAAAATGAGTTAGGGATAATTTTAAAAATTGCCCCACTTGTATGTGGAGATGTTATTCTTAATGAGCATGAAGCTTTTAAATTAAAAGAAATTACTTGGCAAGATATTTCTATTTTGGAGGATATGGGTATTATAAAGGATGGAAGCCTTCAGATAAGAGGATTGGAATTAGCAAGTGGAGAAACTAAGATTTTCATGCAAACTTCGAAATATGCTTTCGTTTTTACAAATACAGGGGAAAACTATATCAACCACATGATTGATGTTTTAGATATCACTGAAACTGGGAAAAAAATATTTGGACTTGCCAATATTGAGTTAAACATGGGTTTGATAAAAAAATCATTAGAAAAATTGTTTGCCCAATATAATGAATTGACAATATTTGCATCTGAGATAACAGGTAAAACTAATGATAGAATTTTTGTCTCGAATAAGCACTTATTTGATATCGACAAGAAAAAATAAATTTTTTACCACATATATTGTAATGATAAATACGACACATAAGAAGAACTACGAAATATTTTCTAGAGTTTTCCATGAAGGATGATCTATATGTAATTTGGAAATGGATAATCAAGGAAAGTAAGTTTTCAAAGTTAGAGGAGGTTCATTTACTTACTCAATAGGTGATGATGATTCATTTAATCTTTCTGTAGCTGCATCCAATCCAAAAACTTGAAATAAAAAAACTGTCAAAAAAGCTTATGATTAATGGCCTGTAGATGGACCTTCATTCTTTTTAAAAGACATTTTTGCAGTCTCATATGTATGGGGTGTTCTAAACGATTTGCGAATAATAAAAAAGGATGAATAAATAATGAACGAAAGCAATATTAGATTAAAAAATAAATCCTGCTCTTAAAACTATAAGCTAGGGCCTTGTTGAATGTAACGATGTGTATATATCCAACTGCGATGAATTAAAATAAGTCTTTTTAGCAAAAGCATTTGCAGTGGAGTTATAAATAAACAACTCTACAAATAGATAGATTGCCCATATTTTAGATAATTATTATAATTGCCGTAATTTTTTTACGGCAAAAGTGATTTTTTTAGTGCTTTTTGCCGATAAAGTATTATACTTTATGTAGAGGTACAGCTATGCTTAAATCATTTACAGTAAGCAATTTTAGGGCTTTTGAAAAAGCTGTAACAATCGATTTTTCAGCTACAGGTAATTATTCGTTTAATACTGAAGCTTTAAGAAACGGGATTGTAAAGACTGGCGTAATGTATGGTGCAAATGCTAGTGGTAAATCTTCTCTTGGCCTGGCAATTTTTGATATTGTTGGAACTCTTTCAGATAATCTTACTAATTCGCAAAAATATGAAAATTATG
>JAKSTL010000158.1 GCA_024402595.1 Treponema sp.
TCTTAAACTTGCTCCAAAAACAATCAACTCTGTTGTAAGTTCAGTGACAATTCCTTTGAAATGGGCATATTTCCATAAGCTTACAGAAATCAACTGTTTTGACATGTCGATTAAAAACACGTTAAAACGATTGCGAAAACTTGGAGCAATTGTTAGTGTTTTCATACATTTATCAAATGTTCACAGAAATCTAAAAAGCGTGAAATCCTTACAATGGAACAGGCTGCTGCAGTTTTTGCATCTGAGTGGGATAACGACACTGCTAATACAGAAAAAGGTATTAATCAGGATTCTTTCAAGCTTGGTGTTTTGTTTGTGTTATCGGAATTGGAAAAAGGTCGTAAGAAGGGGCAGATTCTTAAGGATAAAAGGATTGTTAAGCTGGAACTTGGGGAATTGAATCTTTCGGAAGAAGATGTGGCTAGAATTTCTCAGAGATTTGGGATTGCGTAATTCTAACTCGGTAACCGAGTTAGAATACAAAAAAATAAAGTTGAGATCAAGCATATGCTCAAATAAAGAAGTTGATTGCTGATAAAAAATTAAGAGTAAATCAAAAAGGAAAATATGCTAATTATAAATTAGTAGAGTAATTAGTTAGAGGGCTTTCAATTTGTTTTGCAGACTGAAAGCCTTTTTATTTTTCTACCACTCCGTTGTAATCAATAATTCCGCCAATCTCAATTACATTTGTATAACCAAAATCAATCAACTTCTGGCAGCTTTCTTTTGATCTTCTTCCTGAACGGCAGTAAACATAAATAGTTTGCGACTTGTTTTTAAGAAGTTTCTCTGCATCCTGTTTTGTAAAAGTTTCGTTTGTAAGCTGAAGTGCGCCTGGTATGTGGCCAGTTGCAAATTCTTCAGGAGTTCTTACATCAAGGAGAACAAAATCCTTGTTGATTGCCATAAGTTTTAAGCCTTCTTCCATGGAAACTGATTTAAATGAGTTCACTTTAGCCTCCTTTGATTTTGTTTCTTTAGCACTACAAGAAGTTAGAAAGAGAATTGAAATCAAAATAAATAATAAGGGTTTCTTCATAAAATCTTTTTAAGCTCCTTTCAAAAACATTATAACATAAGAAAAACGAAGTATTTTTATTATTAGTTTTAAAAAGACATTATGTTTTTCCCTAATTCTGATCTGGTCCAACGCCCAATTTCCTGATAAGCTGCAGTTATGAACAATCAACTTATCACAAATGAAATTAACAAAAACTTTCTTACTACTCTCACAGAAAATCTTAAAACATGTACTGAATTTAAAATCTGTGTCTCATTTGTTCGTATAAGTGGTGTTCAGCTTTTAATGGACCTTCTTAAAGAATTAAATGCTAAAGGTGTAAAAGGGCAGATTCTTGCTTCTACTTATATAAACGTAACACAACCCCAAGCTCTTGAAATGCTTAATTCTTTTGAAAATATTCAGCTTAAGATTTTTACTTCTACCAATGACCAGGGCTTTCATGCAAAAGGTTATCTCTTTTTAAATCCTGAAGAAAACAACAAAGAAAAATGGACAATCATTATTGGTTCATCAAATATCTCTGGTGCAGCATTCAAGAAAAATGTTGAATGGAACGTTATCAACAATGAAGAAGTTTTAGAAAATCGTGAGCCTGGAGTTTTTGCAAAATCAGTTCTGGAAGAATTCAATGAACTTTGGAATGATCCTCACTCTAAAGATTTTTCTGATGAGTTTTTGATTCAATATCGTGATTATCTTGCTGGAATTAAAAAAGTTCAGAAAGAGCATAAAGATGTTTTCAGTTTTGAAGAAAAGGTTATCAAACCTAACGAAATGCAAAGTGAGGCAATCGCAAAATTAAATACTCTTCGTAAAATGAATCAGACTAAAGCTCTTGCAATTGCTGCAACTGGAACTGGAAAAACTTACATGTCAGTTTTTGATGCAATGCAGGTTAATCCTAAAAAAGCGCTTTTTGTTGTTCATCGCGGAGACATTCTTATTAAAGCCCAGGAATCTTTTGATAATGTTCTTGGTAAAACTATTCCAGATTATTCTTCTGACCGTTATGAAGGTTTAAAGGGAAATAAAAACAGTAAATATCTTTTTGTAACTGAAAGTACTCTTGCCCTTCATCTTGAAGATTTTACTCCTGATGAATTTGATTACATTATTATTGATGAAGCACATCACGCAGCTGATAATTCATACACAAAAATCCTGAATTACTTCAAACCTAAGTTCTTGCTTGGTCTTACAGCAACTCCAGACAGAACCGATGGAAAAGATATTTTCAGCATTTTTGATTTTAACCGCGCCGTAAACATTCGCCTTCGTGATTCCCTTGAAAAAGATCTTGTATGTCCTTTCCACTATTTTGGAATTACTGATGTTGAAGGAATTGATTATTCAAAACTTACACACACTCCAGATGATGGTGAAGAATATCTTAACGAAGTTGCCCGCATGCTTATGAAAACTAATCGTGCTGATTATATTTTTGATAAGATTAAGATTTATGGTCATGATGGGGACAAAACAAAATGTTTAGGATTCTGTGCTACAGTTGAACACGCAAAATTCATGGCTGATGAGTTTAATAAAAAACTTGGAGAAGGTTCTGCCATTGCACTTTCAGGCGAAAACTCAGTTTCAGAACGTCAGAAATATTTGCAGCAGCTAGAAGATGATGATGCAAAACTAAAATACATTTTCTCACGTGATATTTTTAATGAAGGTATTGATGTTCAAGATGTAAATCTTGTTTTAATGCTTCGTCCAACTCAGTCTTCAATAGTATTTACACAGCAACTTGGTCGTGGGCTTCGCAAAATAAAAGGAAAAGAATTCCTTACAGTTTTAGACTTTATTGGTAACTATCAAAAATCTTTCTTGATGACCAGCGTTTTTTCAAAAGACCCAAATCCAGATAAGAAAACTCGTCTTCGTGAAGTTGCCACAGATTTTATTGATATTCCAGGTGATACATTTATTCATTTTGATAAAATTGTAAAAGAACAGATTCTGAACCAGATTGATAAAGAAAAGTTCATGTCAGATATTAACCAGAAAAAAGCATATTTTGTTTTCAGAAAAGATAATGGAAACCGTATGCCTTATTTGACTGATTATATTAAGCATGGTTCTGATTTGGATCCTTGTGTATTTAGTAAAATTAAGAAAGGAAATCTTCTCTATCATTCGTATTTTGAATTTGTTGTAAGTGCTGAAAATGAAA
>JAKSTL010000159.1 GCA_024402595.1 Treponema sp.
AACCGCACGATTTTAGCAGGAATCATAAACGGCTTGAAATAGCATAAATTAACCTAAAGCTACATCCAGCATCATCATAAGAGAAAAGCCAATCATAAACATTATAGTTCCCAGGTTTGAATGGGTTTCATTTTCTTCAGAAACCATTTCTGAAACGAGTTCTTCTACTACAACGTAAATCATTGCGCCAGCCGCAAAACTAAGCAAGTAGGGGAGAACAGGTATAATAAATCTTGCAAGAAGGAGTGTTATTAAACCTGCAATCGGTTCTACAATTCCTGTAAGAATTCCATAACAGCAGGATTTCATTTTTGAAACACCTTTGCTGTGAAGAGGCATGGAAATAATTGCTCCTTCAGGAAAATTTTGAATTGCAATTCCAATTGCCAGTGCTAATGCTGCCGAAGCTGATATTTGAACTACACCTGTATACCCAGCCTGCATATAACACTCCAACAGCCATTCCTTCTGGAATATTATGGAGTGTTACAGCAAGAACCATCATTGTTGTTTTAGAAAGATTACTTTTAGGACCTTCAACTGTTTCATTTAAATGCATGTGAGGTGTAATAACATCAAGTAAAAGAAGGAATAACATTCCCAGACAAAAGCCAATTACCGCAGGAATAAAACCAAGTTTTCCCATTCCTTGTTCAACAGCCTGATCCATATTTTCAAGATTTACCAGACAGAAAGACGTTTATCTTCATCAATCCACATTCCATCGCCAGGTTTTACATCATAAACATCATAAAATTCCTGAAACTGATTCACAAAGTTAGCACGAATATAACTTAACGGATGTGCATCAAACTGAGCCTGATTCAAAACAACATCTTTTGAACTTTTATTGAACCATGCAATTACAGTCTGTTTGAAAAAGTCGTCATAATTGAAATTTTCAAATTGTTTTGAAATATCAAGCGAAAGCTGAATTCCGCCAAAATCAGAAACGGTTTCGCCAATGCAAAGAAGTCCATTATTAAAAATGCCAGGGTAAACTTCAATCTGCGAATAATAATCAATAACTTTTTGATTCAATTCATCAAAAAGCTTTTTATCATTTTCCTGCCACCAGTTGTTAAGGTTTCCGACTTTATCAAACTGACTTCCTGTTGCATCAAAACCGTGTGTAAGTTCGTGACCAATAGTACAACCAATACCAGCAAGTTTTTTTTCAATAGGCCAGTTGTAGTCGTAAAAATCGCCACCTAAATAGCCGCCAATAATATTAATTGAATTCTGCTGGAAATTATAAAAAGCATTTACCGTCTGCGGATAAATTCCATCGCCCCATAATTCCTTATCAACAGGTTTTGAAATATTTTGAACAGCCTGTTCAAGCTGGAATTTTTTAATTAATTCTATAGATTCAAAAAGATTACCGTCATCAGGATTTTCTGGAAGTTTAAGGTTTGAATAATCATGCCACTTATCTGGATAGCACACATTCAATTTCATGGCTTCAAGTTTTTCTACAGCTTTTTTCTTTGTTTCGGCACTCATCCACGAAAGATTATTGATTCGTAATTTGAATGCATCTACGTACATATAAATAATATTTGTAACGTCATCTTTTATAGCCTGAGAGCAATATTTTGCCGACCATGCTTTTCCCAAAGGTTCCTGAAGGTCATCTAAAGTAAAAAAGGCAATCTGCTTATCTGAATATTTGTTGTTAGAACCGTATGTTTCATTTGTTCTGTCCATGAAAATTTTATAATAATCATAATCAAGCTTATCATAGCAATATTTTAAATAGTTGAGCATTGATAAAGCTTTAATTCCTTCGAAATTTTCTTCAGTCATCAAAGAATTTGCAATTTCCATGGCATCAGGATTATAAATCCATATTTTTTTCAGGAAACCAACGTTCAAAGACTGCAATACTTTTTTTATTTGAAGATTTGGATATTTTTTTTCTGCTTCTTCAATAGAAAAAACGTTATAGGATTTTTCGTAAAAATCCAGCTGCGAATAAGCTTCAGTTCCATAAGCTTTTTGGGCAAGAATTTTTTCAACAGCGTAAGCTTTTGCTAAAAGCTCCTTTGCCTCTTTTTTAGAAAAACCAAAGCGAACGAATGCTTTTTCAAAATATTTCATGTTGATTGCAAGTCGGCGGCTTGCTTCTTCAGAAAGCGGTTCTTTATAAAGGTCTGCATCTGGAAGTATAGACATGTCATTATAAATACATGGGAGATAAGAATTTGAATCCTTAAAATCAATCATTGAAAGTTCAATTCCATATAATCCAGGCGAAACAAGAAAATCTTCAAGAAGAAGCTGCTTGAACTGTTCAATAGAATTAGTTTTTTTGATTTTAGCAAAATGATATAAAGCAGGTTTTATGCCAAGTTCTTTACGTTTCTTAAAATCTAAAGCCTGTTTATATACAGTCTGGCAAAGCTGCTGCTCGTGGCTGGAATAAGTTTCTTCTTCAAGAACGCTAATCAGCTCATCCTGGCGCTCCAAATCAAGCAACGAAAACGAATTAACCGAAAATAAAGATTTTGGAATTTTTACTTTTTTATAACTGTCGTAATTTACTGCAAGTTCAAAATTATCCTGCAGCCTTGGTGGTTTGTTCGGAATATTTCCTTTTATATTGGAATTAATCCAAGGTTTCCCATAATATTCCTTTGCATTTGCGCCGGAAACACAAGCAAGTAAAATAAGCGATAAAAATAATTTGTTTCTTCTCATGGAAACATTATAAGACAGCATCACAAAACTTTAAACATATTTTTTTTTTCATTCCTGTAAATTGCCCGGTTCTAGTTCTGATCTTTTATTTCGGCAGCCAATTCTTCGGCACGCTGTCTGTCAATATCAAAACCGTAGCGGCAGATTGGACATTCAGCACGATAATCTGTCTCCAGCGGAAAAACAGGAATAAAGTAAAGAGTGAACCATTTTACATTTTTTACAATCTGAAACGGAGTTGTGTTATTACAGTGGTTACATGTAAAATTTTTCTGAACTTTACCTAAAATTTTAGAAGTATGTTTGCTTCCCCAAATGATAAACATTTTTTCTCCCATAAAAAGTCAACGAACAAGTCGACTTTCTTAAATTACTAATTCATGACAGAAAGAACTTCGTCAGCAAGAGTCATTGGCGTATACTTCGATTCTTGTATTCTCCGTATTTTTTGGTTGATTAGAATAACGGTTAGTTCACTGGGTTTTCATCCCAGCAAAACGGG
>JAKSTL010000016.1 GCA_024402595.1 Treponema sp.
CGAAATTAAGAATTAAGAATTAAGAATTAGGAAAAAAGAATTAAGAATTATGAATTATGAATTAAAAAAATAAAAAAAAATACGGAATTATAATTTTTTAAAAGATTTTACTTGACAGATTACAATAATGACTATATATATATTTGTCTCAATTTTACTATTTTTTCATATCTTTATTGATTAAAATCACAACATCTTATATAGTTAATAATAAGCGCTATGGAGATTCAGACTGAAAACGGGTTAAAAGAAGCTTTAAAATTTCTTGAAGAAGGGAATCCTGTTCAAGCACAGCAGGTTATAAACGGCTTGTTTGAGCATGATTTAGAATCGAAAGAATTAAGTTATACAAACCGTTGCTGTATTTTTTGGCTTGACACATCCAAACGGTTGCTTGAGCAGAATCACAGGGAACAAAAAACTTATGATGATTACAACTATCAGGGAGACATTCTTCTTTCTGAATGGAAATCATTTCAGCTTTTTCTTTCCAAGGAAAAGTTCACCTACGAACCCGCCTTATACGCCGTTCGCAAAGGATTTTTTTCCACCGCTCTAAAACATTTTACAAAACTTATTTCCGTCCAAACCAAAATCACGGATGAACGGGATACTTACAGAAAAGCTGAAATTTTTAAAAATGCTGGAATCTGTTATAAAAAATTAGGAGATTTTGAAAGCGCCAGAGATTGCTTATCGGAAGCAAACAACATTTGTCCAAATCGTGCATCAGTTTTAGCAGAACTAGCCGATTGTTATTCACTTTGCGGAGAAGACCGATACGGAAAAGTTCTTTTTAGAGAAGCTTTTTTTATTGATCCCGAAAGTATTGATGTAGACTTTTTAGATTCAGAATTAATAAAGTACCTTATAAATAAAACTAAGGAAATGGGTTATAAGGGAAAAGTAATGCAGTATTGGATACCAGTTTACGGTGTTCTATGCAGCATTTTTAATATAAAAAGAGATCTTACTTCACAAGAAGTATGCAGATTGAAGCAGAATATTTTTGCCATGGAAAACGAAAACAAAGATCCTTCCAGCAACTCAAATATTCTGATTCCTAAATTACTAAATAGTTATTTTTGGCTCATTGATCATTATGTTCAGAAAAAGGAAAACTTAACTAAAATCAATGAGATATTACTTAAGATAAAGATTTTAGATTCATCAGTATACGAAACTTACATCAGATAATCTGAAATCCTATCCTGAAAAATAAGTTTTTTATTAAGTCAACACAGGAGTTTTTAATGAAAGAAGCTTTAATTCAATCAGTTCAGGAAATGCTGAAAGAGGAAACTTGGACACGAGCAACCATCAGCAATTATACTCAAAACAACTTGGAAAAATTAGCAGACATCGTTGATCAGACAAAGGCTGCAGATTGTGAAAACGAAATCCTTACACTTTGTAAAGACCATCTTGCACACACAAAAGACAGTATCATTGCATTGTATCTGACAGGAGTTCTTTCTCTCCTTAAGGGAAGCCTTGACAATTCAAACTTTGAAACTCTTGTTGACATTTTCCAGAAAAATCATAAGGAATCTATTGTTACTTATCTCTGCGAAGACATTCTCGAAAAAGAACCTTCAAACAAGTTTGCCCTTAGAACACTTGCTTCTATCTACCTTGCAGAAAACAATGATAAAGTTTGGGACTTGTACACAACTATTGTAAAAGTTGATTATGAAGAAGCAGAATTGGCAAAAACTCTTGCAGAACACTACGAATCTTTAGGCAATGAAGCTTTAGCCATTGAATACTACAAAAAGGCAATTCTCCGATTTATCAACAATGGAAATGATACCAATTGTTCAACTATCTGGGCAAAATTAATTAAAAAGATTCCATTGGAAATAGACTTTTTCAATCTTCTTCGTGGAAAAATCTCAAAAACTTTTGGCGATTACAAAGCTTCTAATCTTATGTTTGATCTTTATGAAGAATATAAAGACAGAGCAACACAAAAAGAAGAGCAGAAAGAAACTGCTAACCAAAAAGATAATAAACAAGAAGATGATAACAAACTTTGGGATATTGCCATTGCAATTCTTAAACAGATTCTAGAAGTTGACCCTTCAGATAAAATTGCAAGAAACGAACTTACAAATTGTTACAGAGCAAAATATGCTAAACACAGCCGATTGGAAAACTATCTGAGCAGTACTCTTAATGCTGGTTACAGAAATGTTTTTGAAGCTATCAATGATTTCGAAAAACACATTGCTTTTGATAAAGGTGGATTTGTATATCATAAGGACTTTGGTGTTGGTGTTATCGTTTCACTTAAAGAAGATGTTCTTAAGATTTGTTTCAATCCAAAACAGCCTCTTCGTGAAATGTCTTTAAAAATGGCCGTTACTGCTTTAAAACCACTTTCACAAGATCATATTTGGGTTATTAAAGCTAAAACAAAGGACAAAGCAAAACTTGCAGCTAAAATCAAAGAAGAAAAAGTTTGGGCTTTAAAAACGATCATTAAGAGTTTTGACAACAATTGTGATTTCAAGACAATCAAGGCAGAATTGGTACCAAGTTTGCTTTCTAACAGTGAATGGACTTCTTGGAATGCAGCCGCAAAGAAGATTCTTGAAACAGATTCATCTTTTGGTATAAATCCAAATGACATCAATATGTACACAGTAAGAACTCAGGAAATTACAACTGAAGAAAAACTTTCAAACGAGTTCAAGGCTCAGAAACAGTTCTTTGCCCGCGCTGATATTCTTATGTCCTTCTTTAAGAATGAAAAAACAGACAATTCTAACGAACTTTTCACAGAAATGTATTCTTATTTTGCCGGCTTCCTTAAAAACATTTCTAAAGTTAATGAATATGTAATTGCTTCATACCTTCTTGTTAGAAGTATCCGTGAATGTGATAAATCTTTTGCACTTCCATCAGAAGTAACTTTTGCAGAACTTTACAGAAAACTTGAAAACCCAAGAGAAACTTATGTTCTTCTTAAGGATTCAAAAAATACAACGCTTAAAAAGGACTTCCTTACATGCATTAAGATGATTCCTAACTGGAATGAAGAATATATTAAATTGTTCCCAACAGTTCTGGACATGGCTCTTATTGACGATCTTATTGATAATGGCTTTACAGAAGATGTTCAGAAACTTGTAAGAATCAGTTTTGAAAACTTCAAGGATTACAGAGAAGCAACCATGTTCTTCTTCAAGGAATGTCAGGATAAAGAATGGTTTAAGTCTGCAGGCGTTTCTGATGAAAAACAGATTATTGCCCTTATCAACATCATAGAATTGACATTCCGCGAAATTAACAACCATGTTAATTCTACAGAAAACAAAAAAATCAATAAGAATGCAACTCAGCTCTTGTTTGTAAATGATGCACTTTACAACCTTATGTTTGGTAAAGATGAAGCAAATGTAAAGAAAATCTACACTCTTATTGATGATATTTCTGATTTCGATGCAACAATTAAGGCTGCTATAAGAAATAAGATTCTCGAAAATTATCCTGACTTTAAGTTCCGAGTATCTGAAGAAAAGACATCTCAGCCAAAAGGAATGCTTGTTACTTTACAGAAACTGGAAGAAAAGAAAACAGAACGAGATCGTATTCAGACTGAAGATATGCCAAAAAATGCCCAGGAAATTGCAACTGCAAAGGAAAAAGGCGACTTAAAGGAAAATCAG
The DNA here is from genome assembly GCA_024402595.1 of Treponema sp. Taxonomy (GTDB): domain Bacteria; phylum Spirochaetota; class Spirochaetia; order Treponematales; family Treponemataceae; genus Treponema_D. The sequence goes on from JAKSTL010000016.1 coordinate 3,675, forward strand.
GAATACAAATCTGCAAAAGAAACACAGCACTTCCTCAGCCTCAGACTTGCAAAACTTCAGGAAGAACTCAATCGTGCAGTTGTATTCGACCCTACTACAACTACTACTTCAGTTGTTTCTTTCGGAACTGTTGTTACAATTACAAATGATGAAACAAATGAAAATCAGACTGTTACAATCTTAGGACCTTGGGAATCTGATCCTAAAAACAATATTATTTCTTACATGTCTCCTTTCGGAAATGCCCTTATGGATAAGAAAATTGGTGAAAAAGCAGTTTATTCTATAGAAGGAAAGAAACACGCTTACACAATCAAAGACATTAAGAAGGCTAAAATCTAGTTTTAATTCAAACTGATTATAGTTTACAATAACCCACGGTAAGTTTTTAACAGATTCAAACAATCCGTGGGGCATAAAAAAAGGCTGTTTAGTTTTTTCACTAGACAGCCTTTTTTTTATTAGGGTAAATAACAAAACCTAAAAACTATTAAATCAAGGCTTTTAGGTAGTCAAAGATAGACAAGCCTTGACTAGACGCATTAAATCCAGTTTTCTACAATCTTTACACCGCTGGAAGTACCAATTCTATTGGCACCCGCTTCTATCATCGCAAGAGCCATTTTTGCAGAACGAATACCTCCAGAAGCTTTTACACCCATTTCTGGACCAACAGTTTCTCGCATCAAACTTACATGATGTTCACTGGCACCATTTGGAAGAAGCTGACCGTCAATTCCCTTAGGACTTGCAAAACCCGTAGATGTTTTTACAAAATCTGCACCCGCTTTTTTTGCACAAAGACAGCACATTTTTATAGTATCATCATCCAAAAGACAGGTTTCCAGAATTACTTTTACAATAACCTTTTTATTCAATTTTTTGGCAGTATTTTTTGCAGTTTTTACTACAGTAGCAATATCACTTCCAACAATTGAAAATCGTCCATCTTTTGCGGCACCAATATTTAAAACCATATCCACTTCATCGGCACCGTTTATAATTGCATCCTTGGTTTCCTGAGCTTTTGCTTTTGTAGTCATGGCTCCCAGTGGAAAACCAACAACAGTACAAACTTTTACTTCGGAATCTGCCAAAACATTTGCAGCATAAGAAACATAAACCGGGTTTACGCAAACTGAGGCAAAATTATAACGCAAAGCTTCATTACAAAGCTGACCAATCTGTTTAACTCCCGCATCCGGAGCCAATAATGTGTGATCAATTAAAGCAGCTATTTCTTGTTTAGTCATACACAAGAATTATACTTTAGTACGATATATTTTGCAATTTATAGTTGCGAAAAGCCGTCGCTTAGTTTATTATGAATCAAGGTTATTGTATTTATAAATAACTTCAAGGAGGCGTGATAAAGTTACATTCGTGTAGATTTATCACTAAAGTTTGTCATTGCGTTGCATTGCGGACTTTTATTCAGCGTCTCCATGTGTTGCCGCTAATGCGGTTTATAGGAGCTTATAGATGTTTAAAATTACTGACCAGTGCGTTAACTGTGGCGCTTGCGAAGCTGATTGTCCAGTTGGAGCTATTTCTGAACAGAATGATGCCCGCGTAATCGATACAAACACTTGTATCAGCTGTGGTTCTTGTGCTGCATCTTGTCCAGCAGAAGCAATTGTAGAAGAGTAATTCATTTTATCTCAAATCTACACTTGATTTGTATGGCAAAGGTTTCTGTTGATTTTTGATTGGCAGAAACCTACATTTTTTTAACACTCTTCTCCATTTAGTCTTAGAGTGATTAAGATTTAACTTTTATTAAGTTTTGAGTTTTTTATGAAAAAAGAGTTTTCTAGTTTTAAAAAGAGTTTGTTTTCGATTTTAAAATTCATTTTATTAATTGCAGTTTGTATTTCTGCTTCTATTGTGCTTGTTTGGCCTTTATGGAAGTTTTCCACCAGTTTACCTAAAGTATATACAGCCCTGGTTTTATCTATCCTTGCCGCAGCGCTTTTATTTTTCCTTATACGAAAGATTATCAAAAGCAACAAAATATCTGTTATAAAGTTTGCGGTAAATCTGGTCACTGTTTTTGCGGGCTTATTTTTTTCTATAAGATTTGTAATTTTTGAAAAAAAACTGATTGCTCTTATAATTTTCCTTGGCGCTATTGGTATTTTGGTTCTTTTTAATTGGCTTATGGCTAAAATTGCCCGCAAGTTTCATGATTAAAAATAAGGCTGAACTTTTCTTTTCTACATCAATTTTTTCATTTTCATCACAGTTACGCTTTTATTTTGCATTGTTTATGCTTTTATTATCAAATATGATTTTCGCTTCTGAATTGAACAATGGGAATCAAAAAACAGAAATTGGAGTACAATCCTCCCGACTTCCTGAAATAAAGGTTTTAAAATCAAACAACGAACTTTTCAAAGAATACACTAATCTTGTTGCAGAAAATTATAAAAACATTGCCTCTGGCCGTTTACCAGAAATGATTTTTTTCAAATACAAAGTTACAGATAATAACACAACCCTGCTGTCTCTTGCTTCTAGATGCAACATTCCTTACGACACTATTGCAACCCTAAACAGAATTGAAGATTCGCAAAGTAATTTACAAGGAAAGGAAATACTTTTACCATCAGCACCTGGTATTTTTATTTTTACGGGAAAAAACCTTTCTGCGCTGGAAATCCTTATCCGTGAAAATCGACTGAACAATATACAAGAGCATAAAGCATTATTTTTTAGAATTGATGGAGAAGAAATTGTATTTTTGGTGAATCAACGATTTTCGCCAACAGAACGGGCCTATTTTCTAGATTCTGGGCTGGGGCTACCTTTGGAAAAGGATTCTTATTGGATTTCATCAAAGTTTGGCAGGCGTAAAAATCCTTTTTCCGGGGAATGGAAAAATCATAAAGGAATTGATCTTGCGGCGGAAGAAGGAACTGCTGTTTATGCGGTAAAATCTGGTGTTGTAGAGTATATTTTCTTTGACGATAAGACTTTTGGCAATTATATTATTATAAGTCACGATAAAGGAAATATTACCAGCGTTTATGCACATCTTTCAAAAATTGTTGTAAAAAAAGGGAATTTTATTTCAAAAGGTGATATAATAGGTTTAGTCGGCAGCACAGGCCTTGCTACAGGTCCACATCTTCATTTTGAAATACGACAAGGTGGTGTTGCACAAGATCCTCTTAATAAGTTGAAACTAGAATAATTTTAAAAAGTCTTTTACAATCAACATAATAAAAGTTACAAAATCGGCATAAGTTCGGAGTAAAATGAAAGATAGATTTGTAAAAAATTATTATTTTGTTTCTCTTCTCATGATTCTTTTTTCTCTACCAGTATGTGCGGAATCTTTTAGAGTTGCAAAGACTGTTTATGTCTCTATTCCAAATGTATTGCAGGATTCAGAGTTTGAAACCACGGTAAAAATGGGAATGAACGATGCTCTTGCTGTAAGAATCCCGATTAATAACCAACAGTCAGATTTTCCAGAGATTTCAGAATTGATGGAAGGTCTCGAAATTAAAATGACCATTCCAGAAGATTTAGCCATTTGGCGAGACTGTTGTGCCTGCACAATCTATGATAATCTTTCTCCTGCACCATCAGATTTGGAAATAGACTACTCTGGAACAAAAACTTATTTTGCTGTTCTTCCGGGTAAGCTTTCCTGGATTCTTCAGATACCATTTTCCAAGGACAATAATTTTAGAACAAATCAATACACAACAATAATCGACAGCATTCCAGATTTATCTACTACAGAAGGACATATTTTTTTAAGATTACAGCAGATTATGAAAGGTCTTCCTGATGAAGTTATGAACTCTCAGATAAAAATAACCATCAAACCTTTGCTGGCCGATAAAGGATTACTGAAGATAAATATTCTGGAACCACAATCTACAGAAACACCAAGTTCTGCAATTTTTGCCGATTTTCAGCCACTAGATAATGAAGACAATTCAAAAACTCAAAAACAGGAAGGTAAAGAAGACTTCAATAGTTTTAATAATATCAACGGTGATTTTATTGGAAAAACTTCTTCTCTACAGGAAAATCAGGCCTTTCTTTCTAATAATCTGCTTGTTTATGTGGATGAAGAACCTATTTCTACCGATTCACTTTTCAAAAACAAAGGTTTTTCAATTCTTTCCAGCGGTATTCATAATCTAACTGTTATTTCTGACAATTATCGCTCCGAGGTTAGAACTGTCAGAATAGACTCCTGTAAAATCACAGAACTGGCAGTTGATTTAAAAAGTATTGAACCAACGCTTATAATAACTGCACCAGAAGGTACCTCTATTTTCTTTGATGAAAGGCCTTTATTAGACTCGGCCCTTGGAAAAGAATTCATAATTTCTGAAGGTGAACACAAAGTTAAATTTATTTTGGGTAACTATGAAATTATCAGACCAATAGTCGCCACAAAAGGAAAAACTTACAGGGCAAACCTTACATTGGATTTACAATTAAGCGAAGATTCCAACTAAACTTGACTGAATATCCGTAGAATTAATAAAGACGATTAATTCAAAGACAAAAAGTTCATTTTACCTGTATTTTTCTGTATATTTTCATTTTTAAATTAAAGTTTTCCAGACTTATAGACGATATTTAAAATATCGGGAACATTTTCCCCTCCCACCCATGTTCCCGATTGCCTGATGGGCATGGCACGGATTGATATATTCTCCGTGCCTTTTTTTATGTCCAGAACACAATCTCTTGTTGTATCTACAGGCTTTTTTCAATATAATTAAAGAATGGTTAAAATAAAGAAAACGGCTGTCATTTTGATTACTCTTTTAGCCTTGTCCGCAGTACTTATGGGTGCTCTTTTGGGATGGGGACTTTCAGCCACCAAAAATATAATCAATTCAGAATTTATTACAGAATTCAATACGGCTTTACCAACAAAACTTTTAGATATTAACGGGGAACTTATTACCGAGTTTGCCTCTGATGAAAAACGAGAAATTATTTCCTACAAAAAATTGCCACAGCATCTTGTTGATGCCTTGATTACTCGAGAAGACAGAATCTTCTTTGCCCACAACGGATTCAGCTTTAAAGCCGTAATGCGTGCAGTTTTTGGAAAACTTACAGGTTCGTCTTTAGGTGGTGGTTCAACTTTAACACAGCAGATTGCAGGTACTCTTTATTGTGACCGAACAGATATGTCCTACACACGAAAACTTAAAGAATTGTGGTGGGCCATACAAATGGAGCGTCGTTATTCAAAAAACGAAATCCTTGAGCTTTATTTAAATAAAATCTATTTTGGTGGCGGAACTTATGGTGTAAATGCCGCTTCAAAATATTATTTTGGTCATTCTGCCACAGAAATTACTCCTGCCGAAGCTGCAATTCTTGTAATTCAATTGTCAAACCCGGCTTTTTATAATCCTTTTGACCATCCAAACCGAGCAATGGATCGTCAGCAAAATGTTCTTACATCCATGGTTTCAGCTGGCTACATCACAAAAGACCAGGCCGATTCATCTTTTGAAGATTATTGGGGCAATTTTGACTATACACGAACATCAACCTCAGCTTATATGATGCGAGACGATAAAGCACCTTGGTTTTCTGAATATGTCCGCCGTGAACTTGGTAATATGATTTATGGTTCCGACGATATTTACACCAGTGGTTTTACTGTAAATACAACATTAAATCTTGAACATCAGTATGTAGCCCAATCGGTTATGGAACAATATATTGAAAAGGCAAACACCTTATACAAAAATGAACATTCAACTCGTTCAAATCTTGCCTATAGCACATATATTCCTATTACCGAACTTTTAGCTCTAACTTTTAATATTCCAGAATTAAAAGTTAGTGAACAGCGCTCAGAGTTTGTTGCAAATACAGCCTTTGTTAATACTGTAAATCCTGTTCTTGATGTCGTTTCCATGATGACAGGCATTGATAAATTAAAAGTCGGTATTGTAAACAGGGCAACGGCTATTGCAAAAAAGAGCGAAGAAAAAACAACCATCGAAGGTACAATGATTTCTCTTGAAGCAGAAACCGGTTATATCGATGCATTGGTAGGCGGCAGTAAGTTTGATCAAGAAAACCAGTTCATCCGTGCAATTCAAGCAAAAGTCCAGCCAGGTTCTACATTTAAACCACTCTACTACTCTGCTGCCATTGATTCTCGCAAGTTTACGCCAACAACACAGATTTCTGATACACCAGTTGTATTCCATACCGCAGATGGAAAACCATACATTCCACAAAACTTCCGTGGTGAATGGATGGGAAATGTTTCACTGTACTATGCTTTAATCCACTCGATGAATGTACCATCTCTTAAAGTTCTTGATGGAATTGGTTTTGAAATGGCCATCAATCGAGCAGTAGATTTACTTGGTATTTCTCAGCAGGATTTACCTTCCCGAGCCTTTGTTCCTGGATATCCAATTGGTCTTGGTGTTTGTTCAGTTAGACCTATTGAAATGGCCAGAGCTTATGCTATTTTTGCCAATGGTGGTAAAGAAGTTACTCCTATGGCAATTCGTACCGTCGAAGATAGAAACGGTAATGTAATTATGAATCCAGAGTTGGAAATAAGAAAAGCACAGACAGCTAAGGGCGATAAGATTCAAGTTATTTCTCCACAAACTGCTTATGTTATGGATAAATTACTGGAACAAACTGTTATATCTGGAACTCTTTGGGGACAAAACTGGAAGTTCGACTATAAAAACGAAAATGGAAAAAAATATAGAATTGCAGCCGCTGGTAAAACAGGAACTACACAGAACTGGGCTGATGCATGGACCTGTGGATTCACACCTTATTATGCAGCGGCATTCTGGTTTGGTTTTGACAGACCTGGTCAATCTTTGGGCTTAAAAATCACTGGTTCAACTTTGGCTGGATATGCTTGGGGTGATTATTTTAGAGAAATCCATAGAGGTTTGCCTGCACGAGAGTTTACAAAACCTTTAACTGGTGTTATTCAGGCAACTCTTTGTTCAACCAGTGGCCAGATTTTAACAGAAAATTGTGGCGATAAAACTACAACCCAATGGTTCCTGGAAGGCACACAACCAACTGATATCTGTCAGATTCATTCTAATCACAGAACTAATTCTATTATTGGAATATATCGTCTTGAAAAAGAAATGTACAAATCTGGGCAGCGAAGAACTACATCTTATGATTCTTCACCTTTGTCGTTAAATTTGGACTTTTTGTCTTCAAATTATAGTTCAAATTATGTTGAAACCAGTTCGGAAAATAGCTATATTTCTACTGACACATCTAATAATGATGTTGAATATGATTACAATTATTTATTTGAATAATTATTCATTTAATTAAAACAGCTGCTTTTTTGCAAAGATTTTTTAAGGAGGTTCTATGTTAGTTCAGATTGACAAAATCAAAGTGCGAAAACGAGTTCGCAAAGACCTTGGTAATCTAGATGATTTAAAAGAAAGCCTCCGAACTTATGGTCTTTTGAATCCGATTACTATCAACAGTAAATATGAATTGATTGCTGGTGAAAGAAGATTGACTGCGGCAAAAGAAATTGGATGGACAAACATCACCGCCAATATTGTAGACAATTTAACAGAAATTGAACAATTGGAAATGGAAATTGAAGAAAATAATCAGCGCAAGGAGTTTACAGATGAAGAACTTCTTGAAGGCTACAAAAGATTGGAACGGTTACGACACCCAGGTTTCTTTTACAAGATTTTCCTTTTCTTCAAAAAACTTTTTCAATCAATTGCATCTGCTTTCTCAAAAAATAAATAATATTTATTGTATTTTTTTCAGATTATTTTAATATTTTCTCTAAAAAAGGAATTACTGTATCAGCCTCTTCCTGTAATTTCCATGGCGGATTTATAATAAACATTCCACTTCCATACAAACGGCTTGGATTATTTTCAGCAATTCTATAATCTTCCAGAGACATTTCTTGATGGGCATTTTTATCTTGAACACACAATCTTATATCAGCTGTCTCAATATTGGAATTAATTGCATGAATTGAAGTTTTAATAAAATCCAGCATAGAGTTAATTTCATTTTCTCGATGAACTAACAAAGGATACCAAAGAAGAAAAATACCGTTTGTCCATTTTTTAAAAACATCCACTATAACTTTTGCCGCTAAATCATAATCTTCAGAAGTTTCATAACTTGGGTCAATTAACACTGCGCCACGCTTTGTTTTTGGAGGAGTAAGTGCTTTTATCATTTCCCAACCATTTCTTTTATGAATCTGAAGTTCAGGTCCATTTTCCGTTTTTAATGAATGCATATTACTTTTTAATTTTTCTATCTCTTGAGGATGCAATTCAGATAAAATCAAGATATCACCAGCGCGCATATTTTCATATTCAATCTTTGGGGAACCCGAATAAATCATCTTATCCATAGACTTTTGAATAAAATCTAAATAACTTTTAAGTTCAGTCGGAATCTGAAGGTTTTCTTTGGAAAGAGAAGCACAGACTTTTAATAAACGGGTAATTCCATTTTCCGCTTCGCCAGTCTTAATGCTGCAATTATCATATAAATCATAAAAACCACTTCCAGAATGTGTGTCAAAAAAAGTATAAGCTTTGTCTTTTTTGTTTAGAGACTGTAAAACATTGAGTAAAATATAATGCTTCAAAATATCTGCGTGATTTCCTGCGTGATAAGCATGCTGATAAGATAACATATCAAAAATCTAACACAAAAAGGGATGATTCTCAAGGCTTATAAAAATCTTCATTTTTAAAAATATTCATTTTTAAGTAATAATTTTTAGTGTCTTTTCTCATTTACTTTATTCATACTATTTGTTAAAAATTAATTATGTACGATTCAGAAAAAGTTAAAACTAATCAATTTTGCGTAACTTGGGCCTCAAGTCAATATGTAGACGGTAACAATCCACCTAGCATTTCTTTAGAAAATAATAGTTTAAGACAAATTGTTAAAACCTCCATAGCAACTTCTAAAATACGAGTTAAATTTTCCAATTTGTTTGGAGAATCTCCTATGGAATTAAAAGAAGTGCACATTGCCTTTTCAAAAGGAAGTGGAAGTGGCGCTATACAAACAGAATCGGATAAATGTCTGCTTTTTAATGGAAACAAAAGTGTTGAAATTAAAGAAAACAGCGAAATATATTCCGATATTTTAGATTTTCCTATGCCAGAACGAACGGAAGTTAGTATTTCCATTTGCTTTGGTAAAGTTCCAGAAAAAATTACTGGGCATTCTGGTTCCAGAACAAACTCTTTCTTTGAACAAGGAAATAAAGTTTTGGCGGAACAATTTAGTCACGAAAAAAAGGCGGCACATTGGTTTGTTTTAGCGGGAATTGAAACTACCGTGGCAGAAAATCAGAATGCAAAAGCTATTGTTTGCCTTGGAGATTCTATTACCGATGGGCGAGGCACTACCGATGATTTACAGAATCGCTGGACTGATATTCTTGCCAACCGTTTAGTAGCTCATAATAAGAATAATCTGGCTGTAATAAATGAAGGAATTGGCGGAACCTGTCTTACCTATTCTGGAGTGGAAAGATTTTCCAGAGATGTTTTGTCTCAACCGGGAATCGCTTATCTTATTTTATTTTATGGAATAAATGACATTCTTTATGCAAATAAATCTTCTCAAACCATAATTGAAGTATATAAGAATATGATACAAAAAGCCCGAGAGCAAAATATCATTGTTTATGGCGGAACCATTCTTCCAGCAGGAAAATGCAAGGATATGACTGAAGAAAAAGAAAAAATCCGTCAAGAAGTTAATCAGTGGATTCTTTCTACCCCTGCAGAAGAAGGTGGCTTTAATGGAGTAATTGATTTTGCCAGCATAATGGGAGATTCACAAAATCCGCTTTGGTTAAACACAAACTGGAACTTTGAGAACGATGGACTTCACCCAAATGCTGACGGCTATTTTGCTATGGGCAATTTTATTGATTTATCCCTTTTTTGAGAAAATCAAACTATCTGAATCTGGTGAATAAGAAACTTCAACAACATTTCCTACATCAATTTCACCAGAAAGCAGTGCCTTTGCCAATGGATTTTCCACATAAGTCTGGATTGCTCGTTTTACAGGACGGGCGCCCATTGACGGTTCATATCCTTTATTGCACAAAAAATCATAAGCAGATTGCTGGAAATCCAAAACAATTTTCTTATCTGACAGTCTGGATGCAACTCTGTCAAGCTGAAGCTTAATAATCGAAGTTATGCAACTTTTATCCAGTTCTTTAAATGAAACAATTTCATCAATTCTATTTAAAAACTCTGGCCTAAAGGTTTGACGCAAAAGATATTTGATTTTTTCTTCCACATTTGGACTTTGCTCCAAAATCAAGTCACTGCCAAGATTGCTTGTCATAATGATAATTGTATTTTTAAAATCTACAACCCGTCCCTGATTATCCGTCAATCGGCCATCATCCAAAACTTGAAGCAGTAAATTAAAAACATCAGGATGCGCTTTTTCAATTTCATCAAATAAAACAACACTGTAAGGTCTGCGACGAGCGGCTTCTGTTAACTGTCCTCCTTCATCATAACCTACATATCCTGGAGGTGCACCAATCAAACGAGTTACAGAGATTTTCTCCATATATTCACTCATATCAATACGAGTTAATGCTTTTTCATCATTAAATAAAAAATCGGCCAGAGTTTTTGCTAATTCAGTTTTACCAACACCTGTAGGACCAATAAACATAAAACTGCCTAAAGGTTTATTAGGATCATTCAATCCGCTTCTATTTCTTCTTATGGCGTCACTAACAACACTTACAGCTAGATTTTGACCTACAACCCGCTTGTGCAAAATGTCTTCCAGCATAAGAAACTTTTGTTTTTCACTGGTCATCATTTTTGCAACCGGTATTCCACTCCACACAGAAACAACCTTTGCAATATCAGCCTCTGTTACAGATTGTCTTAACAAGGTATTATCGCCATTTTCTGAACTATGATTTTGTTTTTCCAAGGCTTCATCCAACTGTTTTGTTAGAGCAGGAATTACACTGTATTTTATTTCTGCTGCTTTTGCCAGATTTCCTTCCCGAGTAAACTTTTCTTCGTCCAAGCGAGTCTGTTCCAACTGTTCTTTTAGCTTACGACTTTTATCAATAACATCTTTTTCTTTTTGCCATTGAAGCTTCATTGCATCACAAGTTTCTGTAAGATTGTTTAATTCTTCTTCAAGTTTTGATAGTCTTTCCTTCGAAGCCTCATCATCTTCTTTTGAAAGAGACTGTTTTTCAATCTGCAACTGCAAAATCTTTCGTTCAACCTGATCCAATTCCGTTGGCTGACTTTCAATTTCCATTTTTAAACGGCTCGCTGCTTCATCCACTAAATCAATGGCTTTATCAGGCAAAAATCTTGTGGTTATATAACGATTGGAAAGTGTGGCCGCAGCAACCAAAGCTTCATCTTCAATTGTAACGCCATGATGAATCTCGTATTTTTCGCGCAAACCACGAAGAATTGCAATAGTATCTTCTACAGTTGGTTCTGCACACAAAACCTGCTGAAATCTTCGTTCCAAAGCAGCATCTTTTTCTATATATTTTCTGTATTCATCTAAGGTTGTGGCACCAATAGCCCTTAATTCACCTCTGGCCAACGCTGGTTTTAGAAGATTTGAAGCATCCATACTACCTTCAGATGCTCCTGCACCAACAAGGGTATGCAATTCATCAATAAAAAGAATTATCTGTCCTTCTGATTTTTGAACTTCTGTTATAAGTGCCTTTAATCTTTCTTCAAACTCACCACGGAACTTTGCACCCGCAACAAGACCGCCTAAATCCAAAGCCAAAAGCCTTTTATTTTTTAAACTATCTGGAACATCACCACTGGCAATTCTTCTAGCAAGGCCTTCTACAATAGCGGTTTTTCCAACACCTGGTTCACCAATTATTACTGGATTATTTTTAGTCCTGCGACACAAAACCTGCATCACTCTTCGGATTTCTTCATCGCGGCCAATAACGGGGTCAATTTTATCTTGACGCGCTAAGGCGGTTAAATCTCTTGTATATTTTTCCAGAGCCCTGTTTTTACTTTCCGGATCCTGACTATCCACTGTCTGATTACCACGAATTGATTTTAAGGCTTCAAAAATTGTGTTGTGATTTATACCAAGATTTTTTAAAAGATTTTCACCATTTCCACCACTTTCTGTCATGGCAAGTAAAATATGCTCGGTAGAAAGATAAGTATCATGCAGTAAAGACATCTCATTTTCGGCTTTTGCCAATACTCGCTGCATTTCGTTTGAGAAATAAACATTAACACTTCCCTGAACCTTTGGATAATGATTAACAGCATCTTTTACTTTAGTTAAGAGTTCACTGGGAGAAACACCAATTCGCTCAATGATTAGAGGAACGGTTCCGTCTTTTTGTTCGAGCAAAGCCTGCAAAATATGTTCTGCACCAATTTCCGAACAATTATTTTTGATAGCAATTGATGAAGCTTCTTGTATAGCTTCCTGTGACTTAATAGTAAAGTTTTCGTAATTCATATTTGCCTCAAAAGAAAAATAACTTTCTTTCGTATATAAAATAATCACGAAAACTCTAATCATCAAGAAAAAATGATTTTTTTATTAAAAGAAATTATATTTCACCTTCTTCCGCATGTCCGAACTCACAGACTGCTTTTGCAATTTTTGCGTATTCAATTTGTTCAAGACTGTTTTTAATTCGTTTAAACAGTTTTATTTCGCCAACGCCAGTACCACCTTGAACAACATTCAGAACTTTTCTGTGTCCGTCTGGCAATTCTATGGTTCTATTGAACAATTCATTTATTGTGCAGAACAAATCTACATCAATTACCCACATTTTGCTGTTGATGCTAAGCGACCAATGAAGTTTATTTTCGGAAGCATCTTCATTTTCGGGAGTCTGTACACAATTCCAAACTGTTGTAAATTGCCGTTTAGAAGAATTAGCATTAAAAATAATATCAGCGCCTTCAAAACTACCTAGGAATGAGACTCGATTTTCAAAGGAACCTTGAACTGCAAATGCAGAATCAAAAAGCATTTTTCCAGAAATATTACTTGTTAAATTTGCTGATGAAATATGGAACCAAACTTCTGGCATAGTTTTTCCATAATATCTGTCCATATATCCATAAGATTTTTTTGGTTCTACAATGAATTCTTCCCCATCAAAATTCAGAACCCCACTAAATTTTGTTTGCAAACCACAAGGAAACCATTTTTCGCTTCTATTTTTATATCCTTCCGAAAAGTCTTTTTGAATATCGTAAGTTAAGTTCCAGCTGACAAAGCCTTTTTCACACATATATTCTGGATGCTTTCGAATTTCTTCCTCGGAAATTTTTATGAAGCCAGTCATTTTATTTTCAGAAAATAATTTATTTCCAACTTTGATTGAAAATGGCTTTTGTGAATATTTTACATCCTTTGAAGAGTGATAGGCGCAAATCTGCTTTCCATTTTCAGACAACTTTCCCACTCTTACTGCATAATAGGATGGCTGAACAATATTTTCCGCCTGAAGATTCTGTGCAGCCTCAGTTCCTGCCAAGGCGTATTGTAAATCATCTTCTGTAATTGTAACTCTTGGCTTAAAACCTAAAAGCGGATCTGCAGTAGAAATATTTGGATTCAAAAGTTCTAATTCAATGTAGAACATGCATTCGGTGCCGGAATTTTTACCAATTCCATTAAAAAAACAACGCCATAAATTTATACCATTTTTCTTTCTTCCAGCTGTAAGTCCGAATTTTGCATATTGTAAGGTCTTCTTTGAAACTGCCATTATCATCACCCTATATAGATTTTCAAATATATTGTCGGCAGTTATAAAATAATTGTTAGAAAAATCGTGTAAATAAAAAAAGGTCACCGTTTTACCGATGGCCTCTGTATCCTATTCTTCAGGAAATATTTTATCTATTGATTTTGTCAGTTCTTTCTGCTCTTTTGGATAGTTTGCATTCAAAAACTCAAAACAAGCCACTGCAGAACGTTGTGCATGCTCGTACCAGATAGAATAAAGTTCTGTCGTTATATCTCCCCCTGGGAAAGGTGCACCTTGAACATCAGAAACCAAATCACGCAACATTTGAATACACTGTTTTGTCTTTTTATCCATTTTTATGCTCCCTAATTAGTCATTTCCCCTTAATTATAAAGGTATTTCCAGAATATTACTAGCAAAATCATCTGATTTATCAGAGAAAACTACGGCTTTAAAGATTTCATCAGAAAAGTCACACAATCGTTTAGCTGCTTTAATGACATCTTCTGGCGTAGTGGACAAAAGATTTTCAATCCTTATCAATCTGAACTCCTGAGGATTTGCATAAAGCATACCTTCAAAACTAGCTGCTCCACGATCCTTTGGCGATGCAGGACAAATTGCAGTTCCATATAAAGAAACTATAGTTCTTTCCACATCATCTTTTTCAAAAATAGTTTCCGCTATTTCTTTTATAGACGCTTTATAAATCTCCATAGACTGCAAAGGATTAGGATCTCTATAAGTATGCATAATACATGTCTCTTCCGCATTATCAGTCCATATTCCCGCACCGTAAGCACCACCAGTAGTTCTAATTTTATCCCACAATGTATGATTACTTAGCCAAGTAGTAAAGACCTTATCAGCGGCTTCTTCTCTAGTCATATATTTTGCAGCTTTTGTAGCAATTGCCAAATATCCTGTTTGAGCTTGAACTTTTATTAACTCTTTAGAATGATTATCTTTAAGATTTTCAACAGAACGAACAAAAGGAAGTATATCTTCAAAAGAGTATTCCTTAGGAGGCAACAATTGTTTTATTCCCGCTTTTCTTGCAAACTCTTCAAACAAAGGAATAATTTTATTCAATGATTCTTCATCCGCAGTTATGTGAATAATTCCACCTGCATTATAACAATCCCAATACATTTTTTCCAAATTAGCCAAAATTGCAGAAGCCTGCTTTGCCTTATAATCTGCAACAGTATAAAGCTGACTAAGTCCCCACATTATTTCGCTAAGGGCATAGTTTTCAGAAAAGGTTGCTCTAGCTCGTTTTAAGGCATAATCTCTTGCCCCAGAAATAATACTTTCTTTTTTATCCGCTTTAATTTCCTGCAAAATAGTACGGAAATGCTCCTTATCTTTAAAATCCATGGTAGAAATGATTTCTGCAAATATATCCAGAGATTCTGTTGCCATAGAAGTTAAGGCTTTACAGGTTAAACCAATCCACTTGCGCCCAATAAAATTATATTCTTTAAACTGTTCCGCATATTCCCAACATTTTGGAACATCAGTAACATTTCCATAACAGGTTCTGCCCCAAACATCGCCCATAACACAAGAAGTTTGCGCAATACACTGATCCCACTTTTTATTATTCCAACCGATATTTGTTAAAATTGTCGTCAGCAAAGGAATATGTTCATAATATTTTGGTTCCAACCTGTCAAAAGGAAACATAACATCCAGATAGAAAATACCGTTTGTGTTTTCTTTGTTTACGAAAAGCGGGATTTTTACTCCATCTGCACCTTCCACAAATTGCAGGCGGGTTTCAGGCAAATCAATATTTTTGTCCAATTCTTCTATTTTTGTATGAGGAATACATTTTATTTCTTCCGAAGTTTCTATGTGCTGCTGATATGCATGAAGTTTTTCCAAATCTGTCTTTAATTGTTCTTTATCTATTGATTTTTCAAGTGTTTTAAGCAGTTGATTTTCTTTTTTTCTTCTGTCAGATAGATAAGATTTACTTGGTTCAACGGTAATTTTTACACAAAGCTTATTATCCAGAAAATATTTTTTTATAAGCTTACGAATAAAATCTTTATCGGTTCGAGCCTTTGTTTTTACTTCCTCAAAAGCAGAAATAGGATTCAGATTTTTTGAACAAGACTTCCCATAATTCCAGCCTTTCAAAACCTTTTCCATTATAACAAGAGAATAAGGTCCCCAATAACGAGTAACTTCACGGAGATTAAAATCAATGCCCATAATGGCAGAATCTATATCTTCCTGTTTGATTCCATCGTCATAAACCTTTTTAATTGCATTCTCTACCAGTTCATAAACCTTTTGCTCATTACCTTTTTTTACACCACTAAGCCCATAACAAAAGAACTCTTCCTGCATCTGACCAAAATTATTCCAGATTGGAGAAAGGTCATCTCCCAGTTTTGAATCTTTCAATATTCTTGATAAAGGCGAACTGTCATTTCCACACAAAACTTCAGACAAAAACAATTTTTCTATGTTAGCTTCACCCGAATACCAGTTCAAACAAACCACAGAACCTGTAGCACCAGTTTTTGGCGCATAACATTTAATTTCCTGCGATTCTTCTACCCTATTTAACTTTTGCAATTCCTTAATTTCTGGTTTTACAATAGGCAATTTTGAATACACATCTATGGAAGAAGCATCTAAAGTACCGTATTTTTTTTCAATTCTAGAAATAAACTTTTCATCAAAATAATCCAGCTGTTTTTCCGTAGGAATATTTCCATATAAATACAAAAGACAGTTATCAGGACTATAAAACTTCTGATGAAAATCCAAAAACTCTTCATAAGTTAGACTTGGAATCTCCAGTGGATCTCCGCCAGAATCAAAACTTGCAAAACTGTTTGGATACATAGCATTTATCTGCTGATCTATTGCAATATCAATAAAAGCGGAATAATTTCCCTTCATTTCATTATAGACAACACCTTGCAAAGAAAGATTTCCATCTTTATCCATTTCAACCCTATGACCTTCCTGCATAAAGGTTGCATAATCCAATTTTGGGAAGAAAACTGCATCCGCATAAACATCCATCATTGTAAAATAATCAGATGGAACAACAGATGCAGCGGGATAAACAGTCTTGTCTGGGTATGTAAGGGCATTCAGGAAGGTGTTAAGACTCTGACTTACCAAAGTTGAAAAAGGCTCTTTTAAAGGATATTTTTCGGAACCACACAGAACCGAATGCTCCATAATATGAGCACAACCTTTAGAGTTTTTCGCCAAAGTTCTAAAAGCAAAAGCAAATGTATTTTCCCGATCCTCCGCCAGAATATGATAAACCTCCAGCCCAGTTCGTTTATGTCTTAGATAAACAGCCTTGGTTTTATAATCTGGCAAATCCTCTATGCTTAAAAGAACAAAATCCTTATAAGCCTTACCAATATTGTTAGAATCGAGAAAATCGAACATTTTATCACCCATACTAAGTTAGACAGACCAGTCTTAACCAGTCCAAGCCTATCTATTTATTTTAAAGAATTGGAAATCACCAGGAATAAGTCGAGCATGGAAAACCGATTCACTCTGTTTATTTTCAGAAGTAAAGCCTCTAAAATCCATTGGTCGAACATAAGTTGGTTTAATTTCAGCAGGACGCCATTTTGGTTTTTCTTCAGTATCAAAAATAAAGGAGATGCTTTGAACACCATTTTCTCCCTTACCTTTTATGTGAATATTAAAATCCACCGGCGCACAACCATCATTAGTATAGCAATAAAGACCAAAAGTGTCATTGTCATAAGTAAAGAGAGATACTCCGTAACCACCATCAATCCAAACCTTACCATTTCCAAGAAGTTCATAGCGAAGAACAGTCAGAACTTCATTTGGCAGTTCACGGATTTTAGAAGGCATATCAGGAAGATTTATAAGTTCCAGCTTACCTTTACCGTAAGTATCATACATAATAAGCCCTTCATGATATTCTCCATGGCCACCATTCAAAATAGACCAGGTTGCATTATTACGATGTTCAATTAAAGGGAACGAAAGATTCTGTGACGACTTAACATAATTTCTTCCATACAGGCCATTCACCGTTACCTGATATTCATCTGCATCCAGACGACGATTATTATAGCGCATAGAAGTTAAATCTTTAATTTCAGGATATTTTTCCAAAGCTCCAATCATAAAGCCGGAAGTTACAAAAACCTTTCCCCCAGCAAAAACAAAAGCTTTAATTTTTTCAACAATTGAATCATCTTTTAAAGCAGCGGCAGTTACCAAAACCGAACTATCTATTGAATCCGCCTTAAAGTTTGGAAAATCTGGAGTTGGTTCCATAGGAATACCAAGCATTCCCAAATAATCTTCCAAATGGTCTTCTCCTTGAGAATTAAATGGAATATAAACCTTCAAACCCACAGGATTACCACAGCTGGACATTATTCTGTCAATTCTTTCATATTGGAAGCCAAGAGGAGTTGCTCTTTTATTATTGTAAATTGCACTCCAGCAGAACATCATAATTTCTTTACACTTAGAGAAAGCTGTTAAATATGCCTGTTCAAGATAAGAATCTATTCTGTCACATTCAAAAGGATCAAACCAGCCACCACCATTTTTTCCAGGGAGCACATTTTCCATCCACCGTGGCAAAGAATAACTTAAATATCTTGGAAGATGTTGATCCTGCTGAGCTCCATGCCGTGTTTCTGTTCCTGTATAAATGGCATCAAAAATTGTCCGCTGCTCTTTAGGATTATAACCAGTTTCCTGATAGCTTTCCCGCCAGTTTGGATATTTAATAATTATATTAATCTTTGGATTTATCTTTTTTGCAGGCTTTATAACAAGATTTTCAGAAACCTCCTGCATCTTCTTCAAACGGAACTCTTCCCAAGACATTTTTCCTTTTTCTTTAACACAATCCTCACACATACACTGAGTAAAGAAAAAATCGTCAATTATGAACTCATCAAAAAGACTTGCCGTGTATTCACTAACCTCTTTCAAACGATTGCGCATTGCCTCGTTACAATAACACATAGTTTCAAACAGTCGCTGTCTTTTTTTATCAGAATCATTTAAATCAGGACAGACTGTTGTAATTCCACCAGAAACTTCAATGTTATATTCCTGAAGAACCTTTTTAATCATTTCAATCTGTTCTCGCCGAGCAAAACTACCACGATAAGTTTCCAGATAAACCTTATCTATTCCCACATATTTCTGCAACCAATCAGCTTCTTTTCTAAGCTTTTCTTCACTAACATTATCGGCCCACTGCGCCACACAATATGTAACTGATTTAAAATTTTTGAACAAAGACATAAAAACTCCTAATTTTTATTGTATTTAAAGTATACCACAGAAAAAAAAGGTTTATATCTTAAGTAATTGTAGGAATCTCTATTTTTTATACATAAATATCATCATTTCGGCCTTCAATCATAAGGCTTCCATCTTCAAAGGCCCTGCGCAGAATAGAAAAAAATCTAGAAGTTGTAGCTTCGCAATCTGAGCGTTTAAAAGGTGCCAGCAAAGTTTCTTGTTCTCGTACTTCACTTCTTCGCCCCGCAGAAATATTAAAAAGAATTTTTTCGCGAAAATCTTCTGGTTTACCCGCCAACAAATAACAGATTTCTTTATCTTCCATTTCTCTAAGGCGTTCCTGAATAAATCTATCATCGGCATTGACAACATCATCAATTGTAAACAAACGACTGCGCAAATCCTGTCCCAAATCTGGATCATCTTCCGCCAAAGTCTGTAAAATTTCCGATTCAGCTCCACTGTCCATTTTTTTAAGAATCTGAGCCAAAGCATTCCGTCCATCAATATTTTCAGCCTGTTCAACAGAAACGGTTAAAGACTTTTCATGCATTGCCTGATCAACCCGTCTTAAAATTTCAGGAGAGATAGGTTCCATTTTAGCCAGACGCAGCACAACTTCTTTTTTCTCATCATCCTTCATTATATTTATAACGCCAGCCGCTTTTTTTGGCTCCAAATGAGAAAGCACCATAGATTGCACACCCACATTTTCATCTTTAATCAAAAGATAAATTCGTTCACAATCCGCTTCCTTCAAATAATCAAAAGGCTTTTTTCCCTCCAAGGGCATAGCCTTTTTAATCATTTCATCCGCCCGTTCCTTACCGTAAGCCTTTATAAGCATTTCTCGGGCAGTCTCAACCCCTCCAGATTTTCGCGCATTCTCCAGAAGTACATTAAATTCTTCAAGAATAACCGCCGCTTCTTCCTTTCCCACAGAACGAATCGACGCAATTTCTGGAATTATTTTTTCAATCTGTTTTTCAGACAAATGTGGAAGGATTTTTGCCGCTTCAGCTTCCCCAATTATAAGTAAAAATTTTGCAACTCGCCTATAAACAGAATCTTTCCCCGGCTCAGACGACTCTTCAATAGGAACTTTAATTAAACCACCGCTTTTTAAAAATTCCACCGAATCATCCAAAGTCTGCTGATTACTTTTTCTCGGCTCAATCTTTTCAACATTTTGCTTTTGACTTAAGTTTGTTTTTTGGGCAACTTCCTCTTTTGTAATTCGTTTTGGCAAAAAAGGCTTTACAACCGGTGCTGTATTTTCACCATTTCCATTATCAATATTTTTTCCGGCACCTTTTGCATAAGCATTCGACCGCATATCATTTAAGTTCATACCGATATTTTACACCATTTTTGTTTTTATTTCCTAGGGCGAAATGCAAAGAAAATGCAAAACTTATTCCACAAAACTTCCATTCAAACTGCCTAACGGACTTCCAGGGCTTACCTAACGGACGGTCTTCCGCAAAGCTCCAGACGCGCTTCGCGCCCCTTCCACTCCTTCGCAAGCCCTATCTGCACTTCCATTTTTTTAAACAGATATTTTTTTCAGAAAAAACAAAATAAACATTATGTATTCCACTTAAATCAGCCTTTAAGAAAACACAGCCCTTTTCATCTCTTTTTTTCAAATCAAAAATAGCAATAGGTTCTGTACCCAATTTATCAATTCTAAGCTCAATAAACCCGTCAGAACAATTATTCTCGCCCAAAACACCAGAGTACAGCTCAAAGTCCTTAATGCCCGCTTCACCAAAATCAACATTTTTTACCAGAACCCAGGCTCCTTTTTCCGTACTTACAGCGCAAACCTCATTATCAAAAACTTCATTAGAAAAAATCACATCCGCACTGGTAGCCATACAAGTTCCATCCACTTTATCCATTTCCAGAACCTTCAGATTCTTTAATTTTTCCACACCCTGTCTGGTTCCCGCAGAAAGATTAAAAGAAAAATCTCCAGTTTCCATATTTTCTGTAAAATTAACCTTATCAATACAAATACTTCTAAAACCACCAGTGATAGGAGTATTTTCCTGTAATGTCAAAGTATGGTACAAAATATACCATTGATTCTGGAATTTAACCAAACTTGTATGATTATTAGAATAATTTAGCCCCTGTTCGCCAGGATTTTTAAAATAATGATTTTTATATATCCAGGAATCTTCATCCAAAGGATTTTTCGAAATCATATAAGACATACTACATGCGCTAGGAGGTTCCACAGAATTGTCGGCTTTTCTTACAAGCAAATTATTCCAGTTTTTTCTGTCAATCCAGTTATTATTGTACGAATAAACAAAAGTTTGGTTTATATAATTTAATTCACTGGCTTCAAAAAAATAAGGTGCTGGAATTTTTAAAACCTCGCTGTCCAAAGAAACAAGGTCCTCTCCCAAACGAACTATTCTCGCTGTTCCAGGATTCTCTTCATCATGGTCTGGAGCAATGCCCGCGCCAAAAGCAAGCCAGCCTCTTCCATCCTTATCAAGACAAACTCCAGGGTCAAAAGGATTCGGACATCCCTTCAATTCCTTCATATCAAAATTAATTAAAGGTCGGCCTAAAGGATCTGACCAAGGACCAAGTGGCGAAGTTGCCGTTATAACACCAACGCCACAACCAGTATTAGAAAAATATAAATAAAAATGAGTTAATCCGTCATCTTCCTGCCTAAAAATTACCGCAGGAGACCAGGAGTTTAAAATCCAAGGAGCAATTTCTTTTAAATTAAGCTCACCATGAAAAGTCCAATTAATTAAATCATCTGTCGAAAAACAAACTAAAGAGAAAATCTTTTCATAAGTATTTTTTCCAAAAATGCCTTCGGTTTTAAACTCTTCCCTATACTGCTGCTGATCATTAGTTCCATAAACATAAAGCCGACCATTGTATTCAAAGCCACAAGGATCGGCACAAAATATGTTTGAAGAAATTGGATTTTCGGTTGAAATAAACTTGTAAAGATTTCTACTTACTGTGATGCTCATAGAATTAATTTTATGCCAAGCAAAAGTTTATTTCAATTTATTAAGATTCTAGTTTTTAGACTCTTTTTGTGTAATAGTTATACATTATCTTTCTTGAACCATAGCCGCATAATTGCCATTAAGTTCCAAAAGTTCCTTATGATTTCCTCTTTCCACAATTTCACCATGGTCTACAAAGAAAATAACATCAGAATTACGAATGGTAGAAAGACGATGTGCAATAATAAAACTGGTTCTACCTTTCAAAAGCTCATCCAAACCTTTTTGTAAAGCCTTTTCTGTCTGAGTATCAACAGAAGATGTTGCTTCATCCAAAATAAGGATTCGTGGATCACTTAAAAGAACTCTGGCAAAAGAAATAAGCTGCTTCTGTCCCTGCGATAATCCTCCACCATTAGCTGTAAGTTTTGTATTATAACCTTCAGAAAAAGCAGTAATAAAATCATGAGCCTGAACAGTTTTTGCCGCCGCAATACATTCTTCATCTGTAGCATCCAAGCGACCATAGCGAATATTTTCCATAATGGTTCCGCTAAAGAGGAATGAATCCTGCAACATAACACCAACCTGTTTACGAATAGATTTTATTTTCAAATCCTGTAAATCAAGTCCATCAATCATAATTTTTCCAGAATCTGGATTATAGAATCTTGTAAGAAGATTTACGATTGTTGTTTTACCCGCACCCGTTGGTCCCACAATAGCAACCTGCATTCCCGGAGTAATAGTAAAGTTTACATCCTTTAAAATTGGATTACCCGCTTCATAAGAAAAGTTTACATGATCAAAACAAACATGACCGCGAATTGGTGGCAAGTCCTTTGCATCTGGTTTATCAGTAATTTCTTCTGGTTCATCCAAAAGTTCAAAAATGCGTTCAACATAAGCGCCTGTAGTAACCATAGAATTATAAAAGTTACCAAGATTCTGAATTGGATTCCAGAAACGCCAGATATAACCAGCAAAAGCCACAAGAGTTCCAACCGTAACAGTTCCACCCATTCCGTCGCCAAGCCATGCAATACCCGCCATATAAACAAGAGCAACCCCAAAAGTCGAAAGATTATCAACTACTGGCCAAATAATATTGTTAATATTTACAGCGCGAATCCAAACAGTCTTACATTTATCACATAGTTCGTTAAAAATCCCTTGATTAGTTTTTTCACGAGCAAAACTTTGTGTAACTTTCATACCATTTAAACTTTCAGACAAATATGCCGTAAGATTAGAACGTTTGTAACTTTCCTGCTTCCAAGCTTCATGCTGTTTTTTCTTCATAGAAACCAAAACAAGGAAAAGAATTGGAAGAACAGCCATACAAACAAAGGTAAGCCTTACATCAATTGCAAGCATAAAACAGATAATTACAACTAGGGTGAACAAATCACTAATCAACTGAATAATTCCATTACTTAGCAATTCCGACAGAGAGTTTACATAATTAACAACTCTAATAAGGATTTTTCCATGTGGGCGGCTATCAAAGTATGTAAATGGAAGAGACTGAAGTTTTGTAAATACTTCCTTTCTGATTGTAACAATAATTTTCTGGGCAACACGAGTCATTAATTTTAACTTGGCAGCCAAAAGAAATCTTACCACAAAGGTAGAAACAAAAAGGAATATACTTATTTTTATTAAAAGTCCGTATTTTTCCCAGGTTCCCGCATCTGCAGGTAAAGCTTTTGCTCTTGGAATAGCGGTATCAATGGCCATTCGTATTAAATATGGACTTACAAGACCAATGGCAGAAGCTAAAAGCATAATTACACAAGCAAGAATCATCCATCCTGCATAAGGCTTTATCCACTTCATCATTCGAAGTATTATTCTTGGGTTTACATCCTGTTCTATCTGTTCATCTGTATCAAATTTATTTCTCATAATAATTCCTCATATAAACACAACAAAAGCCACAAGCCTAAGACTGTTCTGTCATAACTTCCTTGTAATAACCATTAAGAGCCATCAATTCATCGTGGGTTCCTTTTTCTGTAATCTGACCATTCTGTACAACAAAAATCACATCGCAAGCCTTAAAAGAAGAAACTCTATGGCTAATAATAAAGGTAGTATGTCCCTTACTTTGAACTTTAATAGACTCCCTGATTTTCTGTTCAGTTTCTGTATCCACAGCCGAAGTAGTATCATCCAAAATCATAATCTTTGGATTAGCCAGGAACAGACGAGCAAGAGCTATTCTCTGTTTTTGACCGCCAGACAAACCGACACCCCGTTCACCAACAATTGTGTCATATCCATCAGTTAAATCTCCAATAAACTCTTTAACTCTTGCCAATTCAGCGGCCTTTTCCACTTCTTCAAAAGTTGCATCAGGATTTCCAAATGCAATGTTTCCTTCAACCGTATCACTAAAAAGGAACACTTCCTGCATAGTAATTCCCACATTCTTTCTCAGAACTTCTGGCACATAATCCCGAACATCTTTACCATCAATAAGAACAGAACCTTCTGTAACATCATAAAAACGGCATAAAAGATTAGCGATAGTAGTTTTTCCACTTCCCGTAGGACCTAAAATACCAATAGTCTGCCCCGGTTCCACCACAAAAGAAACATCTTTTAAAACCGGCACATCTTTATCGTAGGCAAAACTTACATTTCTAAACTCAACCTTTCCTGTAATTTGAGTTTCTTCTTCAGAATTGGCCGAATCAGATTTATTTGAATCTGGAATAAATCTATTTTTTACAGTTGGCTGAAGCTGCCACAATTCATACAATCGTTCTGCACTGGCACCAAAGTTCTGAATGTTATCAACCAGCATACCAAACATGTTAATTGGCTGAATAAATGCCCACATTAAACCATTAAAGGTAACCAGCTGACCAATGGTCATTTCATCATTAATTACCAGATAACCACCAAAAAGAATTAAAATAACAGGCAAAATACCTGTAAGAGTATCAATCCAAGGTGTATATTTTACGCGAACATCTGCATTGGCCACAGAAGCATCTTTAAAAGCCTCGTTATCTTTATCAAAATTACTGATTTCGTAATCTTCCCGTACAAAGGCTTTAACAACACGGTTTCCTTCAATGTTTTCACCAACTCGTGTATTTAAAACAGCAAATTGATCTCGAACTTTCATATGAGCAGGTCGAATATGAATCTTAAACTTCTGAACCAGCCAGATTACAAATGGAGCAATAATCATAAAGGCAAGCATGAGTTTCCAGTTTATAGAGCCCAAAGTAACAATAGAAAAAATGTAAATCAAGCTGTTTTCCAAAGTTTGATACAATACCCAGGCAACAAAATGGCGAACTTTATCCAAATCCGAAGTTAAAAGTGTAAGAACATTACCACCCGGTGCTTTATCATACCAGGCAAAATCTAAAGTCTGAATATGAGCATACAAATCTTCCCGCATCTTTCTAATAACATTCTGACTGCAATGTTCAAAAATTACCTGATAAGAATAGCGGAAAATAGCCTTGAACAAAGTGGTAAGAACCATGATAGAAATCAACTTGATAAGTAAACTGTAGCTTCTATTTTCTACTGTAATAACTTTATCAACAATTGTTCCTGTTATTAATGGATTTACCATATTTACTGCAGCAACAATTACAGTGATTGTTAAACCTGCCGCCATCCAAAAGCGATATTTTTTAATATAACTCCAAATCCACTTATACATAAAATTATTTGTACTCCCATTATTTTGAAGTTTTATACAACTTTTCCAAAATCTAAGTTGTTTTGCCTAATTTTTTATTATATTTAATAATAAACTAGCACTAAGTTCATTATAGTGATATAAAAAAGTTAGAATTGTATTGTACAAATCTCTAAATAACAAAATTATATGGGAGCTGAATAATGGATGATTTATTCGAATACAGTGACAGCTTAAATGCACCTTTTCAGGCATTTCCTGGGGATTGGACTTATGTAAAGCCCCACTGGCATTATTTCACAGAAATGGTGTATCTGGTAAAAGGGATTCTCTTTGCCGAGGTGGAAAACCATAAATACACTATGAATCCTGGTGATATGATTATCTTTCATCCAAAACAGATTCACTCATTTTTAGATTACCCAACAAAAGAAGCTACTCACGAAAAACCTTTGTTTTATGTAATTAAATTTGATGATATGATTCTTTCCAATACAACACCAGGTTCACCAAAACTTCCAAAGCTTCTTTCAAATATGAATCTGCAGGATGTACCATACAATCTGATTACAGAACGAGAATTACAGTATAACCCTGTTAAATTGTTTTTTGAGCACTGCATCTGGGAAACAACCCACAAAGAATTTGGCTATGATATTAAAGTTGCCTGTAACATCAGTTTGATTATTACTGAACTTGTACGAATATGGTTAAGACGAGGGATGAAACTGTCGGACAAAACAACTTTTGATCAGTTTTCTTCTTCTGATTTTTCAGTTCTAGAGTTCATAGATAAACATTCTTCCGAAAACATCAACATAGAAGAATTAGCAAGTCGTTGCGGAATGTGTTACTCAAACTTTGCAAAACAATTCAAGGCCCAATTTGGAAAAACCTGTAAAGAATACATTGAGTTTGTAAGAATCTGTAAAGCCGATACCCTTCTGCTCTATACAGATAAAACCTTAGATTATATCAGTCAGGAAACAGGATTCACCGATGCAAGTCATTTTATAAGGACATATAAAAAAATCAGAGGCATAACTCCAAAACAGCGACGAATTAAAAAAACTCCTGATATAGAAATTACATCCAATATTTAATCAAAACTGTCATACAACCTCCGAATCTCACATCTTGTATACTAGTTGACTAGTTTTAAAGTAACTTCTATATTTTTAATATTATGAAAATATTATTAAAAGCAGATAGAGAATCCAACAGAGATTTTGCATTCAGAGTTGTCAGAGAAAATATTATAAATCTTAAGCTTCAACCAGGCAGCATGATAAGTGAACAGGATATAGCCAATGAGTTGAACTTATCAAGAACGCCCGTTCACGAAGCTTTACAGGAATTAGCCCGTACAAAAATCATAGAAATACTTCCACAGCGAGGAAGCCTTGTAAGTCTTATAGATATGTCTTTAGTTGATGAAGCAGTTTTTGTCCGCGCCACCATTGAAGCCGCAGTAACTGAACAAGCCTGTAAAATTGCCACTCCAGAAGATATTGTAAAATTGGAAGAAAATGTAAACCTGCAGGAGTTTTATCTTTTAAAAGAAAATCTTGATAAAATTATGGAGCTGGATAATGCTTTCCACGAATCCATGTACAAAATTACAAACAAAATGCTTTGTCATTCTATGGTAAAAACCATAAACATTCATTACGACCGATTCAGGGAATTACGACTTCATACTTCAGATACAAATAATATTATTCAGGAACATAAAAACATTCTTCAGGCATTCCAGAATAAAGCACCAGAAGCCGCAAAAGAATGTCTGCTTCAACACTTAAACCGTCACTCTATTGACGAAAAAGATATGAGAGCAAAATATCCACAATATTTCGCCTAATGTAAAAAAAAATTAATTTTTTTTTGTAAACTTATTGACATTTTTTTTAGGATTTTATAATATATAAACATCAAGCGGGCGTAGCGAAGCTGGTTATCGCGCTGGCCTGTCACGCCGGAGATCGCGGGTTCGAGCCCCGCCGCTCGCGCTAATCCTTCCAATTCTTAATAGTTTTGGAAGGATTTTTTTTTACTTAATTTCTTACGGGCAATAGCGCAGTTGGTAGCGCACTAGCTTCGGGAGTTAGATGTCCCGGGTTCGAATCCCGGTTGCCCGAATTACTCTTTTCTTTTATCAAAACCATCCTGTAAAATCAAATAAGCTAATTTTTTTATTTTTAATTCCTTCCCTATGAGTTATAATATTAACCACAAAATAAAATTAGACATTTGCAGGAGTTCAAAAAATGGCAAATCAACCAGAATGGTTAAAAACCGCAATCTTTTATCAGATTTATCCTCAATCCTTTTATGATACCAACGGCGACGGAACTGGAGATATAAATGGCATCATCTGCAAATTAGACTACATAAAAGAACTTGGCTGTAATGCCATTTGGTTAAATCCTTGCTTTGAATCTCCTTTTGGCGATGCAGGCTACGATGTTTCTGATTATTACAAAGTTGCCACCAGATATGGCAGCAATTTTGACTTGGAACGACTTTTTGAAGAAGCTCATAAACGAAACATGCATGTTCTCTTGGATTTAGTTCCGGGGCATACTTCTGTGGAACATCCTTGGTTTCTAGAATCTATGAAAGCCGGAAAAAATGAGTTTACCGACAGATACATTTGGACAGATTCAATTTGGGAGGAAGTTCCAAGTTTGGGAAATCTAAGAGGCATTTCCGACAGAGATGGCTCTTGTGGTGTAAACTTTTTCTCTCATCAACCTGCATTAAATTATGGATTTTACAAAATTACCAGACCATGGCAACAATCTCCTGATGAACCAGGCCCAACCGCAACATTGGAAGAAATGAAAAATGTCATGCGATTTTGGCTAAAAAAAGGTTGTGACGGCTTTAGAGTTGATATGGCTGGCTCTTTGGTAAAACAAGATGTAGATGGAAAAGGAACTATCGAATTATGGCAAAAAGTTCGTCCATTTTTAGATGAAGAGTTTCCTGAATCTGCATTAATTTCTGAGTGGGGAGAACCTGATAAATCACTTCAAGCAGGCTTTCATATGGATTTTTTACTTCACTTTGGACCTTCCCACTACAATGATTTATTCCGTTGTTCAGAACCATATTTTTCATCCCGTGGAAAAGGATCTATAAACGCCTTTATAGAAAAATATTTGGAAAATTACGAAAAATCAGAACAAAAAGGCTTAATCTGTATTCCTTCTGGAAATCATGATATGGACAGGCTTGCTAGAACCTTATCTCAGGAAGAAATGAAAATTGCATTTGCTTTCCTTCTTTCCATGCCAGGCGCACCTTTCATTTACTATGGTGATGAAATTGGTATGCGTTACATAGAAGGATTAACTTCTGTTGAAGGCGGATATGGACGCACTGGTTCACGAAGCCCAATGCAATGGGATAACACACAAAACATGGGATTTAGTTCTGCAGAAAAATCAAAGTTGTACATTCCAACAGATACTTCTTTGGATAGTCCTAATGTGGAAGCACAAAAAAATAATCCATACTCACTTTGGCACGAAGTAAAAAGAGTAATTGAAACAAGACTTTCAAATCCAGCTTTACAAAATTGCAGTGCAATTGAGTTTATTCCTTCAAGAAATGAATATCCATTGGTTTATAAACGAAGCTGTAGCGAACAAACAATCTTTGTAATAATTAATCCATCTGCCCAGGAATGTGATGTTTCATTGCCAGTTACACAAAACAATTGCTCTGGAAAAATTATTTATAGTACAGGTGGACAAATAAGCCAATCTCAAAATCAGGAATGTTTGGTTTATCATATAACAGGTGGAACAGCGGCATTTATTGAACTGATAAATAACTAGGAGGTTCAACCAAATATTTAAAACAAATATTGGTCAAAAGCGATATTTATTTCTGTAAACAATTATTTTATGTTTTTTTACAAAAAAAGTTTGACAGATGAAATTTTAACACATATACTAATAATACGAAATTAGTCTTGTTTTTAGTGGTAGTTCATACAGTTTTTTATTCTTTGTGCGTTTAGACTTTTTTACGCTAGCACAAATACTGAGTGAATACCTCTAAAAAAAATCCTGGTGTTTATTTAAGCATCAGGATTTTTTTATTTAACATTCGATTAAAACAAAAAAAGGCATTCACGCAAAAACGCAAATGCCTTCGTATTTCAGTTTATATATTGAATATTAAACTTAGTTCTTTGCCCTTTCAAGGAATGAACCGTCACGAGTATCAATAACAATTCTTTCGTCTGTATTGATGAACAATGGAACACGAACTTCAATTCCAGTATCAAGTGTAGCTGGTTTCAAAGATTTTCCAGAAGTATCACCTTTAACACCTGGTTCACAGTATGTAACAGTACGAGTTACACGAACAGGAAGATCAATACCTACTGGTTTTCCTTCATAGAATGTAAGATTTACTTCGAGATCATCATCTGGAGTAATATAACCAGCATAATCTCCCAAATCTTCTTTAGCTAATTCGAACTGTTCATATGTATCCTGATCCATGAAAACATATGTTTCGCCATCGATGTAAGAAAGTTTTGTTGTGTGTGGTTCGAGGTCAACTTCATCAAATTTTTCACCTGCATCAATACCAAGATCCATTGTAGAACCTGTTACAAGATTCTTTACACGGAAGCTAGTAACCATACCAGCACGACCAGAACGCTGTCCGAGCATCTTCTGAACAATAAGAGCATTTCCTTCATAAATGAATGCTGTTCCAACTTTTAACTGTGATGTCATTAACATAATATAAAACCTCTAAAAAAAAGTATCTAAATAATAATCTATTTATATTATAATATTTTTATCAATAAAAGTCATTAGTTTATGTACCAGGTCGCCATTTTTTCGCAAATCCATAGCAAATTGAACAAATCCAAGCTCCAAATTATTAGCCTTTTCAAAAAATTTATATATATGCTCTTCCAATTTCAAGGCGTCTTCTTCCATTTCAGTCTGATTAATTCCAATCCATGCTTCTTCTATAATTCTAAAATATTCTTCCGGAAAATACGGACGCAGTTTTGATAACAATGCATTAACCTTTACCAATTGATATTCATCGCTTTGAGGATAGGCATGCCAGATAAAAGGAATACCAGACAAACAAGCTCTACTCATGGATTCTTCTCCACGAATAACAAGAACAGAGGATTTTTGCATTAAAGCATCCCAATCACTTTGATTTAAAAACGGAAGCTCTTCCAACATTTCCATTTTTCCAGAAACATCAGCCCAGGCTTTTACAAACGAATCTTTTCCCCGCCCCTGTGCAACACAAACTTTTTTCTCGTTCTTTCCACAAAAGGAATCACTTGGTTCATCCAATGAAGCTTCACACAAAATTCTATTCAAAGCTTTTGCCAAACCAGTCCAATCCCTTTCATAAGTGAAAATCAAAATATTACCGCAAGGATTTCTCTTTGGAAGATTTTTCCATGCTTCATCAATAACAAGCCCACCAGTTTTATCTGTAAATCCCGGCATAAAATTGACCTTTTGAACCTTTGCACTTCTTGTTAATGATTGCAGGCAATGAAAAGATTCCGCATAATCCTCCGCCGTCAAATAATCAATCATAATTATTTGAACAGTACGGTTCAATTTATCTTCAAAAAGGATTTTTTCCATCCAATCTGGACGCCCGCATTGAAAACACTCCAAAATAATTGAAAGCTTTTCTCCATCATTTTTTTTGAAAGTATCATAGCAAAAAGAAAAATTATTCCAATTATAAACATTTAGGCCATTTATTATTTGGAAATCCATCTGAGGATTAACATCGCTGCATATTTTATTAAAAGAAAGCAGATCATCCACAATCAAGTTCACCTGAGTTTCTGGATAATCAGACAGCAAATGATTAGCCATGCGAAAAACAACTCCAATATCACCAAAATTATCAACAACTTTACACAAAATAGTGATTTCCATATAAACCTCTGAATAAAAAAAGCTGTCTAAAATATCCGAATCTCTTTGTCATTCCAAAATGTTTCAGTATGACGATTCTTTTAGACAGCCTTCTTTAGATTTTCAATTCTTTCTATATTAAATTATTTATATCTTCAAAAACTAATTCACCTGACTATAAAGAGAACTAATTTCATCTCTCCATTCAGGTTTTTCGTCTCTATTTTCCCATTCAATTATCTTTTTTATAGTAAAATGACGCTGATCTCGAATATTTTCGTAAGATAAAACGCCAAATCGTCCCTGTCCAATATAAGCAACCTTTTCGTTAGGACCTAATTTTTCGTTCTTTTCTACTTCTGCAAAAACACAATCAAAATGAACCGGTTTTCCAGACTTTTTATCGTTCATTGCAGTTGCCACATCAGTAATTGGCTGACCACATTTGTCACAAATTAGCTTACGGTTTTTGAGCTCCTGAATAGCCTTTTGTTTTTCTCTACGGGCATTTTCGTCTGAATAATTATTTGGATTAAACTGAAAAGTCTTTTGCTGCTTATTGTTTTCAGTTGAACGATTATTCTGTTGAGAATTGTTGTAATTTTTCTGATTATTCCAATTTTTTTTGTTCCGACGATTTTTGTCCATATTACACCTACAAAACTAATCCCTAAGTTTTAGTTCCTCTGAGTTTTCAACAAGCTTCTTACTAATTACCTGTGCAATTCGTTGAATGGCGTTGTTGAGATACTCCTCATTATGAATTTTTTCCCGTAATTCCAAAATACGAGGCGACAACTGTTCAGTTTCGGTCTTTTCCAAAACCAAAGTCGTTGCTGAAGTTACACTAGAAATCATAAAGACTCCCATAATTATTCTATAAAAGCATTTTCAATATGATACACTTCGGGAAACCCCGGCATATCTATAACAATTACATCAAATCGTATGTATTTGTTACTATATTGTCGATGATTTAGTATAAAACATTTAGAAGTTTTTAAAATTCTATTGCGTTTCTGTTGATTTAATTCTTTAGAAAGCATATCCATTGTTCCATTTGGCAAAGTTTTAACTTCCACAAAAACAATTGTTTCTGCTTTCATTGATATTATATCAATTTCTCCTCCATTTGTCCGCCAATTTCTTTCAATTATTTCAAAACCATTATTTTTTAGATATTCACAGGCCTTATCTTCCCCAAGATTCCCTCTCGTTTTTGTATTCATTTTCTCTCCATTATATATGAAAAAATAACTGCCACTGCCTGCCAAGCTTCTTCAGGAATTATATCACCAGCATTATTATTCTTTAATAGATTAACTACCATTGGATTTTCTTCTATAACAATCTGGTTCTTTTCCGCTTCTTCTACTATTTTTTCTGCCAATATCCCATTTCCTTTAGCCACAATTATTGGTGCCACAGCTCCTTCAGGATATTTTAATGCAACTGCTTTTTTTATCTGCGACGGTTTAGTATTATTCATTAAACATCACCATCCACAAAAAATATTTTTTCATTTTGACAGGCAGGACCTTCAATTTCACTTCTTTCACACCATTCTATTTGTATATTCTTACCAATTGCAATAAATCTTTTATTCAGATTTTCTATAATTTCTTCTATTTTCTGTTCTCTTATATTCTGTTCCGCTATTTCTAATATTGATGATTCATTTAGTCTAATCGATTCCAATTGACCTTTGGTAAAATTTAAATTAAAGAGATATTCTCCTTTTTCATATCTACAATGAATATTCATCATCTTTAATCTTTCCGCTTTATCAAATAAAAGTCGAATGATTCCTTGTCCCAACAAAGAATCTTTTTTTTCTTCTGGCAATGTATTTTTTACATCTCCTAAATCATCTATACCATTTTTTTCAACTTCAAGATTTACAATTTCAAAAGGGATAAAAAACCACTCACCCTCGCGCTCATTGATTTTATTCATCAGTTCAAAAGCTTTTTCTTTATCTCTGTCTTCAAAATCTCCATTCAATTCCTTTAACAATTGCAAGATTTCTTCTTCTGAAGCATTCATTTTCTTTGACAGAAGTAACATCAAAACCTCTGCGGCCGTTTTCTTTTTATCACCAAACTTCAAGGCCTTCTTTCTAAGATTCTGCATAATTTCTGGATCAAACTTTATTTCCTGCTGCTTAAATTGTTGTAAAATCTGCATAGACAAATCATCTTCAGGTAAACCCAAAGACTGTAATAGAGCAAGATTGTTAGCAGTATTTTCAAAAGAAAAAGGCATTTTTATATTTTGATTTACATTTTGATTATCTTGAGGAACCAACTGTATGATTCCATTTTTTGCACTGATATTAGCAATAAAAGAACTGCCAATTTTCATGGGATGTTTTGCAGTCAATTGGATTCTAGCACCAGCAACAGAGGCTTCATATTTTTCACCACCTTTATGGGCAATAATACGCACAAGAACTTGATTTCCATTTTTCAAGTTTTGTCGGGCAATTCCATTATGACTTAATAATTTTGACTGTAGAATTATTTGATTAAGTTTCACCAATTCAATTTTACAATGAAAAGGATTTATGTGTCGAGAAAAAAAAAGAGGCTGCGAAAATTAATTCACAACCTCTTTTAATGATAATTTAGTTTAAAAATAAAACCAAATTATTTTGCTTCGTTTGTAGCAGATTCTTTTGCAGCAGCGGCAGCAGCGGCAGCGGCGTTACGAGCTTCCATTTCAGCCTTAACTTTAGCACCAACTCGTACTTTAACTTTTGCATCCTTACCAATCTTGTCGCGTAAGTAATAAAGTTTTGCACGGCGTACTTTACCAGGACGAATAACATCAACTTTTACAATACGTGGGCTGTTATATGGGAATACACGCTCTACACCAACACCGTAAGAAATCTTACGAACTGTAAATGTCTGACGAGCACCTTCATTTTTCTTACAAAGAACGATACCTTCATAAATCTGAACGCGTTCTGTCTTTCCTTCAATAATCTTGAAGTAAACTCTTACTGTATCACCAACATTGAAATCCTGTGCACCAGGTCTTTTCTGTGATTCTTCAATAGTTTTAATAAGATCCATAATGATCTCCTTAATTTTTTCTACTCTTCTTGTATTACCTTTTGACTTCGCTTATTATTTCGCTTTTTCTTAAGGTTTTTCAATGAAGAGCTTTCAGTTATTTCCTCAATCATCTTTTCGGCTTCTTCAGAAAGCTGACCTTTTAATCTGGCAATAGAGATTAAATCTGGTCTATTTGCCATAGTTTTCATCAATCTTTTTTTAAGCCGCCACTTTCGGATTTCACCATGATTTCCACTGAGTAACACAGCAGGAACCTTCATACCTCTCCACTCTTCTGGATGAGTATATTGTGGATATTCCAAAAGTCCATCACAATAACTCTCTTCTTCCAATGATTCATGAGAAATAACACCGTCAACCAATCGATACACTGTATCAATAACAACAGTTGCAGCAACTTCCCCAGATGACATTACATAATCTCCAATAGAGATTTCTGCGTCAACATAAGAATCAATAATTCTCTGATCAATACCTTCGTAACGACCACAGATAAAAACAAGTTCGTCTTTGTGACTTAATTCTTCAGCAACCTTCTGTGTAAGCTGTTTTCCGCTTGGTGTAACATAAATTACATACTTCTTACGGGCATTTACACTATCAAGTGCTTTTCCAAGGGGTTCTGGCATCATTAACTGACCAGCGCCACCTCCGTACGTTCCGTCATCACAGGTATGGTGTTTATCAAGAGCAAAATCTCTGATGTTCACCAGATCGTAAGCAATAATTTCCTTTTCAACTGCTTTGGCCATGATTGAGTTTTCAAAAAAAGCCTTCACAATATCTGGAAATAAGGTCAGCACAGTAAATTTCATGGAATTACTCCAGAATCCAGAGGTGCATTAATTGAACTGTAGCAGCTTTTACATCAACTTTACCAATATGTTCACTATTAAAAGGCACTAAAACCGTTCTAACAGAACCATCCTGATTATGTTTCAATTCATCTGCAATACAATTGCAACTCTCGGAGAGTGAAACTTCTAACAAGTAGCCTGCTCCGCCTTCCAATACGTCTGTGATTGTTCCTATAACAATAGGCGCATCCAACGTTGCCGGATCGTCATTATTCTCATACACTAGAGAACAATTTCGTAAATCCTCGATGTACCATTCGTCTTTTTCCAAAGGCTTACAGTACTTTCTTGGAACTAAAATCTCCCAACGATTATACTTTTGTACTTCGCTGTCAGAATCAATTCCCTTAAACTTAACATAAGCAACCATATGGCCTAAAGAAACCGATTCAACCTTTGTTTCTTTTTCCACGCTGCCATGTTTTAAAGTAACTTCTTTTAATTTAAGCAAATGCTCATATTCACCAGAAGTACTTTCAACTTTACATTCACCCGAAAAACCATGAGCTCCACGAATGAACCCAACTGCCAATTGTGCTTTTTCCATCGTTTTTTCCCGAAAATTCCTGCTAACTAATTATCAAGAATATCAAGACTGTAATGTTTTCCATCTTTTACAGCCGATGCACTTAAAACGGTTCGCATAGCTTTAGCAATTCTACCGTATTTACCGATAACTTTGCCAATATCACCATCTGCCACTTTAAGCTGAAGCACCATACCTTTCTCGCCTTCAGTTTCACTTACAGATACAGCTGACGGATCATCGACCAATGATTTTGCGATGTATTCAATCA
>JAKSTL010000160.1 GCA_024402595.1 Treponema sp.
TATTTGGGAAAACCACAATTTTTTATAGAAGAAACAAATATAAAAGAATATTACATTTTAAATCTTCGGGATGTTTGTAAGAAACTAGGTTTTGAATATGTCCAGCTTTTTAAAGAGATTTGTATTGGTCCACAAGCTTTGGTAACAAAAGAAATTCTTTCTGATTATTTTGAATCTGAGGGAGTTGGAAAACTTTCTGAACGGATAAAAAATTCGGAATGTCCGTTACGAAGATTTTAAATTAAATATTTCGATACTGTTTAAAAAAGTAAATCATTTCTGCAATGGCTGTAATTATCCAGCTGAAAATGTAAAGCAGGAATAATGAAGGAATTGTCTTGAAGTATGCGAATACTGTGTAAATCCATGCAATTCTGAAAAAGCAGGAACCGATCAGAACAATAATGGAAGGAACGAAAGTTTTTCCAAGCCCGCGGTTTGCTGCAATTGTGTTGTCCATAAAAGAGGCAACCGGCAGAGAAAAGAACATTATGCCAAAGCGCAGCATGCCGGCTTCTATGACTGCAGGGTCTGTTGTAAAAAGCGCAAAACACTGATGTCCGAAAATATACATAAGGGTGCTTTCAATGGCACCAATTACAAATGCATAAACATTTGCAATGATCATGCTCTTTATGATTCTGTCTTTTTTTCCGGCGCCATAGTTCTGACCGATGAATGTGGCACAGGCGGTGTAAAATCCGTTCATGGTGCTGTAAACAATGTTGTCCAGATTTGAGCAGGCGGCAGTTCCTGCAACCATTATGGCATTAAAGGAATTTACACCCACCTGAATAAAAGTATTTGCTACAGAAAAAATTGCATTCTGGAGTCCGGCAGGAATTCCAATTTTTAGAAGCTTTATGGAAATCTCGCGGTTTAAGGAAAGTTTTCTGAAGGAGAATTTAATATTTCCTAAGCCTTTGAAAATTGCAGCCATTACCAGCAGGGCAGAAATGTATTGGGAAATGGTGCTTGCCAGGGCAACTCCGGCACAGGACATGTTAAAGGAAATTACGAAAATAAGATTCAGAATTACGTTTATAACCCCTGCAGCAGTTAAGTAAAATAAAGGCCGCTTTGTATCTCCCGCTGCACTCAGGACTGCGTTCCCGTAGTTAAAAACAGCTACTCCCGGAATACCAAGCATGTAAATTTTGAAATAGAGAACGGCGCCTTCCAGAAGTTCCGGTTTTGTTTTAATTAATACAAGAACAGGGTTTGCAAAAATGAGTCCAATGAACATTAATAAAAGCCCTGCGATTAAGGAGATGAGGAAAGAAGAATGAACGGACAGATCCATGGATTCTTTAGATTTAGCTCCAATATAAAATGCAACGATTACATTGACTCCGCCACCAATGCCCATCAAGATACCGGTAAAGAGAAATAAAAGATGTGATGTTGAGCCAACAGCTCCCAGAGCCAAAGGTCCAGCAAAACGTCCGGCTACGGCAATGTCTGCAATGTTAAATAAAACCTGCAGAATATTGGAGAACATAAGCGGCAGGCTGTAGAAAAATATTCCCCTGGAAAGAGAACCTGTCGTTAAATCTTTTTCAATTAATTTTGACATTAGAATGAGAATAGTGAAACGGAGACCTTTGGACAATTACTTTCAAGAAGTGCTTTACATGTTAGAATAACGTATGAACTTAAAAGAACGCGCAAAGAAACTCAAAACTGATATTCCGGCAGTATTTCTTGCATTGAAGCATGAAAAGACTCCCTTTGCCGCAAAAATTCTTGCAGCCCTCACGGTGGCTTATGCACTTTCTCCAATAGACCTGATTCCTGATTTCATTCCTGTAATCGGTTATCTGGATGACCTTCTTTTGTTGCCGATAATGGTGGCCTGGACGATTAAACTTATTTCACCGGAAGTAATGGAAGAATGCCGGGCAAAAAGTGAAGGCCTTTGGGAAAACGGCAAACCAAAGAAATGGTATTACGCGATTCCAATTGTTCTGTTCTGGATTTTGATTGCGGGTTTAATTGTGAAGAATGGAGGTAGAAAGTGGCTGAAAAAATGAAATTAGAGGAAAATCAGATTTTTATGGATAAGCTGATGGAATGGCGGGAGAAGGCCAGCGACTGGTTGGCTGCCACAACTAATGAAGAAATCGATGCTATTTTTAATGTTCCAAGAACAATGGAGCCCGATGTCCGTCATCCTGAAGATTTTGACAGGGGAGATGACTAATTCTTTCTTTATGGTTGAAAACTGGTTTGAATGAGGCTGAAGCTATAGGAATTGGGAGCTGGTTAGTCAAACCAGTTTTCCAGCATAAGATTTGAAACTTCTTTGATGTATTGATAATCAGAGATGTTTCTTGTGACTAAAATCAAATTATTGGAAATTGCTGTTGAAGCAATCATTAAGTCAAGTTTTTGCGGAAGTTTTCCTTTCATTTTCAGGCGGGAAACAAGGTCAGAATAAATGCTGGCTGCAAAATCATCAAAGGGAAGGATTTCGTACAGCTTCTGAATTTGATTTGTAGCATATTCAAATAGAATTTCTTTTCTTTTCCCGTCAGGAAGACTTTTTATTCCAGATAAAGTTTCAGCCCATACCACAGAAGAAATGCATGAGTATTCAATGTTTTCCAGGATTTTTCCTGTAACGACAGGATTTGGAACAGCTTTTGTAGGTTCTGAAATAATATTTGTATCCAATAAATACATTCGCATATATTACCTACCATTCAAAATCTTCTGGGTGTCTTACTGCAGGTTCATCGTACTTTTCACGGGTGAAGATATTATCAATTTCTTCACTAGAGTTTAGTTTTATTTCTTCTGCATATTTTGAGCGCCAGCTTTCAAGACCTTTTAAAAACAATTGTTTTTTGCTTAATGTATTCGAAGTATCCTGATTATTTAGGGTTGCAACGGTTTTTCCATGACGAGTAATTTGAATAGATTCGCCTTTCTCTTCTAAAAGATGGAGATAATAAGTTAATTTGTTTTTAGCTTCGCCAACAGATATAGAAATCATTTTGGCCTCCTATATATGAATATAGGTAAATTTGGCTAAAATGTCAAATTTTTGGCTATTTTTTTTGCAAAGTTTTTCCATACTTAATTTATAAAGATTGTATAAGGAAATGGCCAAAAAAAACGCCGTCTCAAATTGAAGTGCACCCCAATTATTAGACACTTTAACTAGGCAGATTTTAAGGACTGA
>JAKSTL010000161.1 GCA_024402595.1 Treponema sp.
ACTTGCCAAGTCAGATATTCACTGTTATCTTCTAACACTGTCGACAGATTAAGTTCTAAGGAGTGTTATGGGATTTTTTTCAGGCTGGCTGATGGCCGCTGCATTTATTTTTATATTTGAAGTAATTCTGCTGGTAATCGGAAAAATTTTGGGAGGTATATTCAATTTCTTTTTCTTTGAAGAATTGACTTTTTCCAAAATCAAAGGTGCTCTCTGTTTTTCACTGGCAGCAGGATTTCTAATCACAATCATTTAATCAGGAGACAAACAATGAGAACAATAAAAGAAGTAATGGATATTAATGTGGCAGATTTTGAATTTTCAGTTCGCTGTACCAACTGCATGAATAGAATGGGGATTAAAACTCTGGCCGATTTGACAAAACATTCCCAGGAAGAAATTGCCAAAATGCGGAACATGGGTCGGAAATCTCTGGAAGAAATTGACAATAAACTTGCAGGAATGGGACTGACCTATCAAATGAACGACCGCGCCTGGCTGCAATGGGGATTACAGCATATTGAATTGATAAAGTCACTTTAAATACAGAATAATTACCAATTATTTTATTTATACATATATAAAATCAAGTTTTTGAAGCTAGATTTTTTCTATATTTCTCTTTTTTCGGGGAAGTCCAGAAGGTTGCCTTTTGGTGGAAAGAATGGAAAGAGCAACACTTCTCGTTCCTAGGTTTTCAAAGGACTAGGCCTTTGGTGACAATGACGAGGGAGAAAAAAGCAGTGGCAGACTTTCTTTTGGGGAAGCTGCCATTTACCCTCGCTTTCAGAACGACAGTGGCAAGGGAGGCCGAGGGACTTCAATCATATTTTCGCTGCAATTTTTGGGTGCACTTCAAAATGAGTGTTTTTTTGTTTTAACCAGCAACCTTTTATTTCTCCAGCACACCGTTGTATTCAATAATCCCGCCAATTTCAATTACATTTGTATAACCAAAATCAATCAACTTCTGGCTACTTTGTTTTGACCTTCTTCCTGAACGGCAGTAAACATAAATGGTTTGAGATTTGTCTTTAAGAAGTTTTTCGGCATCTTGTTTTGTAAAGGTTTCGTTTGTAAGCTGAAGTGCGCCTGGTATGTGGCCTTGGGCAAATTCTTCGGGAGTTCTTACATCAAGAAGAACAAAATCCTTGTCGTCTGCCATAAGTTTTAAACCTTCTTCCATGGAAACTGATTTAAATGTGTTCATAATGGCCTCCTTTTTTGGGGATTCTTTTGCGGTGCAGGATGATAGGATAAGAAGTGAAATTAGAATTGGGAGTAGGATATGTTTCATAAGTTTGGGTTCCTTTTTTCATATTATAACATAAGAAAAGTGTAGATTTGAAAATATAAATATGACTGTATATAATTTAATCATGGATCGATTATTTGAAAACCACAGACAAGAAAGAATCATAAAAATTCTCAAAATGATAAAAGAAGGAAAAATCGTAAACTCTTCAACAGTTGGCGATTTAGGTGTAAGTATTACAGCATTATCAAAAGACTTCAAAGCAATTATGCACGATATTGGACTTCCAATTGTTTATGACGCAAAAATTCATTCTTATGTTGCAACCGAAGATTTTGAAATCCCTTGGCGGGTTGTAAATGATGAAATATCGGAATTATTAGAGCAA
This sequence comes from Treponema sp., assembly GCA_024402595.1. Lineage (GTDB taxonomy): Bacteria > Spirochaetota > Spirochaetia > Treponematales > Treponemataceae > Treponema_D. The sequence continues at coordinate 1,644 of JAKSTL010000161.1, forward strand.
TCAAAAAAAGACATTCAAGAATTGATTGAAGAAGATTGTGATAATATGAAACTTAAACAAATTCTAGAAAATCTAAAAGGCATTGAAAAATTAAATTCTGAGAAACTTTGTTTGATTGAAAAACCGGGATTTAATTTCTAGGGATATTTGGTCCAACTCCCAATTTTCTGCTAAGCTGCAATTATGAACAATCAGCTTATCACCAATGAAATAAATAAAAACTTTCTCACTACTCTCTCTGAAAATCTTTCTACTTGTACTGAGTTTAAGATTTGTGTTTCGTTTATTCGCATAAGTGGTGTTCAGCTTTTAAGTCAGCTTCTGCTAAATCAACTTTTTCTTATCTCCCCCATTATCAGGGAAAAGACAGAAAGTCAAACGGTCAGTATCACGATGCTTTTTTACACAATCACAGCATTTTCCGTGATTCAGACAGGTCTCTTTTGGACACATACATTCTTTTATGTTAGGACATTTCATCATACATTCATGATACCATTTCTTTAGGGTGAATAAAAGATTTTTTGGAAGTTCCCCTCGCTTCGCTCGGGTCGGGCTTTCCGCACTTCGCCGTCTACTGCGGCTCATCCCATCGCTTCGCGCTGGGACTAAAGGTGCTCCAATCCCTAACTCTTTTTATGTAAATCCTTAATCAAATGAAATTTCTTATTACCCTCAGGAATATTATCCAGTTCACCAATAATTCTATATCCATGTTTTTTGTATGCCTATAATCGAAGAACCGTTAAGAAAAAAGCACTGCTTTTTTTAGGTTCATCGACAAAATGGCTCGCGAGATTTATCGAGCGTCCCCAGTAAGTTCTTTGTATAAGCTTTTGTATAGCGGAAAGTGATTTTATGATTTTTCTGAATTCCTTCATAAACCTTATCCCAGTTTTTGATGTTTATGTTGTATTCAATCTGTGGTGGAACAGTAACTCGTGCAGAGGAAAGCACGGCATCTTCTTTTGCTACTTTTGGTTCAAGAAAATAAATGAGTTTTGTAACACTGTCGTAAAGAGGTGTATTCTTATATTGCTGGAGTAAACCTTTTACACTGGCAACAAGAGCAATATTTTTCATAGTTTCATTGGAGTAAAGCTGTTCAACTTCTTTTTTAATTACATAAGAACCATGAATCTGTTTATCTTCTATCAAATCCATGGCCTTTAATTTTTCAATTGCTCTCAAGATTGTAATGTTAGCAACATCAAAATGTTTTTCGAAATAAATAGAGTTGTATTTTACTTCTGGATGTTCTGGTGCATCTCTAAGAATCCTTAAAATCTCATAGCAGCGTTCATCAAGTTCCGGATGTAATTCTTTATCGATTGCTCTCTGGTCACGTTTAAGCTGACGTTCTTTTTTTTCTTCTTCAGTTAATGCTCTACTCATAGGTTTATTATAACACGAAAAAGAAAGACTATCATTTAAATGATAGGA
>JAKSTL010000162.1 GCA_024402595.1 Treponema sp.
GCAAAATCTCCACTTTCCAACATGGCAACCAATTCTTCGGCACCATCCCATTCCAAACGGAGAATCTGACTTCTCCAATATTCCTGATAAGAATCTTTAAAATAATCTAAAATCTGATATTCATCCATAAATTCAATTATATCACAAAAAATTAAAAGGGCAAAAAAAAGGAGGGGAAAGACTTTTAATCCACTAATGCCTTTGCATCATTAAATATTAATGGTTTGCCCCAGATAAATCCTTGAATCAGGTTGCAGTCGTATTCTTTTAAATAAGAAACCTGGCTTTCATTTTCGACGCCTTCTGAAATAACTTCACAACCCATGAGCTGCCCCATGTTGATAACGGCATGAACAAAATCTCTTCGTTTTTTGTCGTTTTCAATGTCATCAATAAGGCTTTTGTCAATTTTAAGAAGATTAATTGGAAGTCGGGAAACATAATCTAATGAAGTATAGCCTGTTCCAAAGTCATCAAGGGCAATCTGAATGTCCATTTCTTTAAGTTTGCTGATTGTTTCCAAAGCCATATCAAAAGAATCAACCATACAATATTCTGTAATTTCAATTTCCAGATTTTTTGAAGGGAACTTTGCATCATTAATCAGACGATTTAGTTTTTCTACAAAGTTTTCAGAAGCAAAATTTTTGGCAGAAACATTTATAGAAATAATCAAATCAGGATTTTTTTCAACAAGGTCTTTAAATTCAACCATTGCGCCTAACAAAACGTAATCATCAATCTGAAGAATCAAATCATTTTTTTCAGCAATTGGAATAAATTCTGCCGGGCTAATAAATTCCCCAGACTCAGTGCGCATTCTGATTAATGTTTCAAAACCACGAAGCTTTTTTTTCTGAACTTCGTACTGTGGCTGATACACAAGATAAAACAGCTTCTTTTCAAGACTGTCTTTAATCATTTTTTCTACATGACGCTGGCGGTTCATACTTTCCAGCATAGATTCATCGAAAAAATATGCCTCTTTAGATTTATCTGCCATTGCGGTAGACATAGCAATATCTGCGTGTTTTAACAAAGATTCATAATCGGCAGCATCTTTTGGATAACTGGAAATTCCTGCATAACAGGTGGCATAACAGTCTACGCTAGTATTATCAACAACAAGAATGGACTTTTCACTAATTGAATTCAAAAGCCGGTCTGCAATGTTTTTTACATTTTCATTTTCTTTTTCAAGAACAACAAATTCAGATCCACCTAATCTGGCAACAACACAATCAGAGCCCAGTCTCATGTTAATTCGTTTTACAATCTTACGAAGAAGCTCATCACCATAAGCGTGTCCAAAACCATCATTAATATCCTTAAAATTACCCAAACTTAAATAGATAATTGAAAAGTCTTTTCCTTTTGCAATTCTGTCTTTAAGTTCATTGCGTAATCCCTTGCCATTATAACAACCGGTAATCATATCTGTTTTATTATCAAGTTCCCGCTTAAAGTTATGATGGGCAATAATAATCAGAGTGGTAAGATAAAAAAGAACATTAAATAAACCTGGAATAGAAGGTTTGTCTCCCTTAATTACATTAACAACAACTTCTATAAGTACTAAATTCATTAATACAACGGCAATTATGCTTCCTTTTTTTTTGTAGCAAATGACCATTATAAGACAAACACCGTACTGAAAAGCTGCAAAAACACCTTTGTACATTGCAAGATTAAATTTTACCAAAGAATGCACAAGCACATTTATAAGAATAAAAGCCAGAGTTAATAAAGTAAGATTTATTATTTCTATATATGTTTTTTTGATTTTTTTCTTTCCCATTAAAGTTCCTCAGAGTAAATCTTACAAGCTACTTAATCTGCTTTAGATCAAAATCAAGCATGTTCAAATAGAAAGCATCTGCTATCAGCTGAATTGTAAAAACAACTTTTTTTGGAAAGCCTTTGTTATCATCTTCAATAACTACAAAAGTAGCTCTGCGCCAGGCAACATCATTGGAAGCAAAATCACAGATAAGCACTTTTTGAGAAAACATTCTGTCTTCCAAAGTAGCTAGATCACAGAACTGGCGCATGTGAACTAAATTATTTTCTTCTACATTATTTTCAACAAAAGCTTCCATCTGTTTTAAAGCATTGCTATTTGTTCCAACAACCTTTTTTTCACTTCCAAAGCTGGAATAATCAATAGAAGAATTGTCTGCCAGATCAATAATTCTAATTACTTCAAGCATGCCAGACATTTTTTCAAGTTCTTTATCCTGATTACTTGCCAATAACCAGCCATTTACCTGCAGTTTTCTGATTCTTCCGCCGGCAAATGAAGAAAGAAGAAATACAACTATAGAATTGATTAAATCTGTTCTAAAATATTCTGCACTTTTTGTTTTATACGACAATACAATAAAAATACAAAGGATTATAAGACGATGAATAAAGCCAGGTAATGCTTTTGTGTACAAAATGTATGGAATAATTGAGATTGTAGCAAGGAACATGGTTGCGGGCATTCCATTACTTGTTATAGTTCCTGAATAAATTGAAAACAATAGAAAGAAAGTTGTAAAAAAGTAATTTGTTATTGTAGAAAAAATTTTGTTATTCTGAAGTTTAGAATAAAGCAAACAAAGAATAAGAGCATTTACCATGACACTGCCCAAATAAATGGTTGTGATTAATGTAAAACCCCTAACTATCAGCGAATAAACAAAAAGTGCCATTACAAAAACAACGGCAATAATATTATAAATGCGTAAACGTCTGTTATTTTCTTTTATTATGTAAGATTCGGCTGCCTGGTATTCTGACTTAGTAAGCCCGTCGTAAATTAATGCAAGTTTAAGTTTTTTTAAAAATGGCATAAATACTCTTTCCTTAAAAATTAGTAAATTCAAAAAAACTTTTATAAATCAAAAAAAAAACAACAAATAATATCCTTTAATTATAAACCGAATTTACACAAGGTCAAATAATATCCTTAAGTTGTAAAAAACACACCAAATCATTAAAATAAATCCCATGAGTACAAATAAAATTCCATTACGCGATG
>JAKSTL010000163.1 GCA_024402595.1 Treponema sp.
TTAAAAACTTTTAAAAAGAGGATTATTGAAAATATGAGCAGTATTTAAATCAATCTCTATTAGGGTTTAGGTTGACGACCCTCCAAAAATTGCGGGTCGTTATACCCATTTATAAAAATTAATAATGGGGTCTGTCCCCTCCGTCCATAGGGGCTCCCATTAAATACAACCCTCTCTTATAACTTGGGGTCTGTCCCCCCTGTGCCTGTTTAAAATCCAAACTGTGAAACACGGGGACAGACCCCTCTTTTTTAAACAATAAATTCATCAACTTTTGAGTTAATCTTTTCTATTGAAACGCTAACTTCAGAAGAAAGAGCATCCAGTGTTGTACTTACTTCACTAATACGTTCTGCACCCATAGACATTTCATCCATTTTCTGGCGCATAAGATGTGTTGTTTCCTGAAGATTCCTAATTCCTTCAAGAACAGCTTTACTTCCTGTAGACATTTCATAAGAAGATGAATTAACTTCAGAAGTTGTATTATTTACTAAAGAAAGAGCTTCTGTAATCTGTTTAGAACCTTGTTCCTGTTCACGCATTGCATCTGTAATTTCCTGAACAATTACATTAGTTTCATGAATATCTGCATTTACATTTGAAAAAGCTGCACTTGAAAGTTCAGTTGCCTGTACAATATTTTCAATAGAAGATTTAATGGTATCCAACTGTTGTGAAATTGTATGTGACTGTACAGATGATGTTTCTGATAATTTACGAATTTCATCAGCAACAACAGAGAATCCCTTACCTGCGTCTCCAGCATGCGCTGCTTCAATTGCCGCATTCATAGCAAGAAGATTTGTTTGGCTTGCAATATTCGAAATAGCAGCATTGGCAGTTTGTAACATTTCAGATTGATTTTGAATTTCAATCATTCTTTCATTCATATTTCTTTGAGCATCAACACCTTCTTTAGATTGACGTTCAAGCTCAGTAAACTTGTTATAAAGTTTATCAACTGAATTATTTACGCTGGAAATATTACTTACCATTTGAGTAATTGCACTACTAGCTGTATTAACACAATTAGTCTGCTCTGTAATCATCTTTCCAAGTGAATCAATATTTGCAGAAATTTCCTGAACTGCACCAGCAGAAGATTCAACACTTTCAACCTGACTTTGAATATTATTTCCAAAATCAGAAATATTATTCATAATCTGGCCAATTGATGACATTGTTTCATCTGTAGATGCTCTTAATTTTGAACCGGACGTCATAAGTTCATCCTTACTGTCTTTTACATTTGCAACAATATCCTGAATTTTTGAAATAAAAGCATTAAAACCATCACACATGTTTGAAATTACCTGTAAAGAACTTACATTGTGTAAATCAATACGCTTTGTCAGGTCAGCATTTCCAGACGAAAAATCATCAATAGATCTTTTAAGAAGTTTTAGAGGATTCATTAAAAGTTTATAAAGCTGGAAAATAACGATGAAAAAAGCAACAACAATTGAAATAATTAATGGCACATACATGTTTGAAAGAATTTCTTTGGAACCAAAAGGACGGAAAATAACCATATTCCAACCAATTGAATCAATTGATTCAAACTGATAAACACCATTTCTTGCCTTTACAAATTCAGATTTTCCAAATGGAACTGATTTTAATGGAATTTGAGATGAAATATTCTGTTTATCCGCAACGATTTTTGAATCTTTAGCGGCAGTTATTTCGCCATCAGCATTGTAAAGGAACATTTCCAAACCTTCTGGAAGTGCTGAATACATTTTATCAATAAAAACAGTCAAAGGAATTCCTGTTCCACAAATTCCAACACCTTTTCCTGCTTTATTACGAACAACAGCATTTACCCAAAGATTTGTAACATTTAGATCAGCATTATAGTTGATGTTAAAATTGTAATCATCAGCACTGTCTCTTGTCATAATGTACCAGTAATTACTTGGATCAGAAATATCAAGCGTGCTTGTGTACTGCATATCTGAATAGAACGCATGATCTGCATCTGAAACCCAGAATGAACTTTTACTTAAAAAAGAATTCTGAAAAGCTTCTATCTGTTCCAAAGCCAGAGCCTTAATTTCTTCATTTTGTAGATTTTCAAAGTAACTTCTGGTAACTGGAGACTTGGCCATTTGAAGAACAAGCGGAATCTGCCCTTCAGTACCTAATTCAAATTCAAGTCCTAAGGTTTTAGAAATCTGAGTTAGATAACTTTTTGAATCTTTATTAAACATTGCCTTAGTTCCAAACTGGATACAAACTAAGACAAAAACAACATAAACCACCCAAACAATTGTAAATAAGGAAAACTTTCTTCTCTTCATACTTTTTATTATAAGTCATTTCTATTTAAATGCAATTTTTTTTGGTTGACGACCCTCCAAAAATTGCGGGTCGTTATACAAATATTGAAGTGGCAATGCATTTTACGTAAATTATCGCTTACGTAAAAACTAAAATAGGTTTCTTATTACCAGGCAGCTTTTTCACCAGTAACTTTTTCTCCAATCCAACTGGCATTGTATTCTACAAAACAGGCAGTATATTTTGGTTCTTCTTTTCTCTTTTTTCTGAGCATAGGATGAATAATACTTCCCCATATTACTGAGATAATTCCTACAAATGCATAAAAAGGACCTAAAATCAGGCACTGAATAGTATGACCGTATTCATGGACACGAACTCCAGCATTATAACTTTCATCTGGATTTGATGGTGTAAAAATAAAAGCTCCCAGGCTAAGCCCTGAATATTTACTATTCCATTGAGTCTCTATTGCACATCGATATATTCTATGAGGACGACCTTTATTTGCCAGAAAATAACCAAATCCTATAAGAGAAGGAACCAACCCCCAGGTGAACTGAACTAATAAATACAAGAATCGTTTCATAATTTGTATCCGTAAATCTAACTTTTTTAGGTTGACGCCCCCCCAAAAATTGCCGGTCGTCATACCTGTCTTAAACATAACAATTTCTGTTTGTTTGGTTATTCCATTATATCACGCAAATTTCTCGAAATGA
>JAKSTL010000164.1 GCA_024402595.1 Treponema sp.
AGTTCCATTCCATGATTCAGGTTTCTTAAAAGGGCTGAGTAATTTCCTGCAGATTCCATCTGGGCAAATACAAGGAACGAAGAAATTATCATACAAAGAGCATCTGCCAGCGTCATAGAGCCATTAAGATAAAAGCAGATGGTTGCGATTGTAATCAAAATTCCCGAGCCCTTTAAAATCAGAGCCTGGAGCAATAAAAATGGAATAAAGGAAGTTTCCTGTCTGATTAAAACATTTTTCAGGTTTTCATTTGCCTTGTCAAAATCGGCCTTTTTCTCACCTGTAAGATTGTATGCCTTTACTTCTGCAATTCCCTGAACATATTCAAGAATACTGTCTACAATTTTTTCATCAGCATCGAACTTAGATGTGGCAAGTTTTTTCCCCTGGGCCTGTAAGCCTGAATTTGCCATAAAAAACAGAACGATTGCCACTGAAGCAATAAGACCAATCCGCCAGTCAAAAATAAACATAAAAACTATGATGATTGCGGTTGAAATATAGCCTTGAGTACACATCATTACAATTCTGGTTGCAATATTACTCATAGATTCTGCAACGTTGGTTGTTACATTTGTGATTTGTCCCAGAGAGTTTTTGTTAAAATATCCCATTGGCACATAGCGCATGTGTTCTGCAATTTCAATTCTTTTATTTGCACAGGATTCATAACCGGCTTCTGTCTGCAAAATTGTACATTTGTTTTGAATAAGACCTGTTCCAATTACACTAAAAACCATAATTCCAAAAGATATAAGAATTGTTCTTGGTTCCAGGTTTCCCTGCACAATGGCACTAAGCATAATATAAATGGCAGGGATTTTAAGTGCTTCAAAAAAAGACTTTAAAACTCCAAGCCACATGCTGGTTTTAAGTTTTCTTTTGTTGATTGTTCCGCAGAAATCAAAAAATCTTTTGAATATCTTAAGCATAAGTATCTATCCTCCTACTCATCTTTTACGCTGATATGAGCTTCCCACATCTGTTTGTAAAGTGCGCTTTTTTCCAGTAACTGCTGATGAGTTCCAAAGCTGTCAATGTTTCCGTCGTTTACAACAAAAATTCTGTCGGAATTAATGATTGTAGAAAGACGGTGTGCAATAACAATGAGAGTTTTTCCTTCAACAAGCTTTGCAACCGAGGCTTGAATAATTGCTTCATTTTCAGGATCCGTGTAGGCTGTAGCTTCATCAAGAATTACAATTGGAGCATTTTTAAGCATTGCCCGGGCAATAGAAATTCGCTGACGTTCACCGCCACTTAAATGAGTCCCAGCTCCGCCGCAAACAGTTTCAAAGCCATTTTCCAAACTCATAATAAAATCATAAACACCAGCTTTTTTAGCAATCTCCTCAACTTCCGCATCTGTTGCATTTGGATTTCCCAGGCGAATATTTTCACGAACAGATTTATTAAACAAATAGTTATCCTGATTTACATAGGCAATCATATTATTGTGAGTTTCCAAAGTAATATTACGGATATCAACTCCACCAATTTCAATTGAACCGTCATTTACATCCCATAAAGAAGCAATAAGTTTTGCAATTGTGGATTTTCCGCTTCCGCTTGGCCCAACAATAGCTGTTACCTTACCGGCAGGAATTTCCATGTTGATTCCATGAAGAATCTCTTTTTCTTTATACCCAAAGTGAACGTTTTTTAGTGTGATTTCATTTGTTAATGGAACAACTGTGTTAACACTTGGGCGAGACAATTCAGGACTATCAAGAATATCTGTGACTTCACCAATTATTAACTTGATTTGAGCAAGATCATCTGTGTAGCTCATTACCGTAATTAACGGGGTAATTGCACAAGTACTAAGAATCATAGCCATAATCAACTGAGTTGAATTAATACTTCCGTGATAAAGCATAAGGCCGCCTAATGGAAGTACACTTAGTAAAACTGCGGGAGTAATAGACATTGCAAAACTGAACCAGACATTACAGCGTTTCATCCAGTCTACATAGCAGGCAGCACCTTCTTTTGCAGCAGCTACAAATTTTTCATAGGAACTTTCTGCTTTTCCAAAAGCTTTAATAACTTCAATACCATTGATGTATTCAACCGCAGTATCGTTTAAATCTTTGGTGCTTTTTACACAACGGGCAAAGCTTTCCTGATATCCTACGCACATAAGACAGTAAAAGATAATTCCCAAAGGAAGTGTTCCAATAGAAATTAATCCCAGCTTCCAGTTTGTAGTAAAAATAATTACATAGATTGCCAGAGCACCACAGATTCCTGCAGTAAACTCCGGAAATACGTGGGCCAAGGTTGTTTCAATGGAATCAACTCTTTCGCAAATAACATTTTTAATGCTTCCGCTGGAGCGTTCCAGTACATCACCCAAAGGCAATTTAGGAAATTTTTCCATACACCGATTTTTAATATTTGCCAGAACATTAAAAGTTCCAACGTGAGAAAGAGTAGTACTTATACTGTGGCACACACAACGGCACAACCAAAACAGAGCCATAAAACCACATTCACGTAAATACAAACTCCAGTCTTTAGAACCATCAATCAACTGGAAAACAATTTTTGTCATAACAAGATATGGCAAAATACTAAAACCTACACCAATAACAGCAATTAAGATGCTGAAGATGTAAAACATTTTTTTTGCTCCTGCAAATTCAAAAATCCAGGATGCCGTAGATCTTTTTTTATTTTCTTTCATACACTCCTCCCGTTAGCGATAACTAACTCTATAGCAAAAAATTACACGATTCCCGCTTTTGCAAAATGTTTTTTGCAGCATGCAAGGCCAATCAAAGCCCCAAGAATGCCAAATACGAATGCAGTTACAAACAAAACAGGACACATCCATGTTGGGCAAAGCTTTGAAAGTGTGTTTACA
>JAKSTL010000165.1 GCA_024402595.1 Treponema sp.
AAAATCCGGATAAATTTGTTGAACATTTGTATAAAATGAAGCGAGAGGATGTTTCTCTTCCTCTTAGAATTTTTGCTGCTCCAACAGTTACAACAGTTATACCGTTTTCACCAAATAAAGAAACACAATGGCCCCCTGAACCCAATTCAGATTTAGATAAGAGAATCCGGGCGAGTGTGATGGCAGATTATCTGTATATTATTTCATAAAGCGAGTTATAATAATATTTGTCAGGAGGTTATCTAATATGCCAAATAATAGCGATTTAGAATATGAAAAACATATGGAAAAAATCAAACAGGCGAGTGTATACGAGGAAACTCTAAAAAAAGATTTAAAGACAGCAATGAGAAACTTATTTACTGTTTCAAAAAAGCATCCTGAATCATTGTTTTCTTTTGTAAAAAACTTATTGGTTGAGGAAGTTGGGTCAGAAGAAAATTTTATCTGGTCATTTATGAGTGGTTATGATTATAAACTTGGATGTGAAAAGATAGAAAATCATGCTTTTAATCTCGTAGATGAATATAATATCCTAAAAGGGATTTGCACTGTTCTTCATATAAATAATGATTTAGATAAAATAAATGTGGATTCACTTGAATATGGTAGACCAAATTTTAAAATTTCAGAGATGCGAGATAATATTAATTTATTTTATGACATGAAGTGGAAATTAACTGATGATATAAAAACTATTTTTACGGTTGAAGATTTTGAAGATGATGTTTTATATCAATTATTGGAAATCATTGAGAGTTTTTTTGTTCGTGATTATTCTGATGAATTGAATGGAATGGAATATTTTGATCTAGCAAATACACTATTATCTTTATTACCATTATCTATAAAGAATGATGTTCTAAAAATAGGATAACTTTAGAGCTGGCTTTTTTATGCTTGATTTTGTTCTATAATTTCTGCAACTTTATTGAAACCAGCACCCCATCAAACATCTTCTTTACAATATGAACCTGCAGAGGAATAGGCTGTCCTGTTGATTTGAGAATAGCATTTTCCTCTGGAGAGTATTTTGTTCCGTCTTCACAATAAACCCAGCCGGTCTTTTTGTTTAAGGCGATATTTTGTTTGAGATTTTCTGAATATTTGTAGAACCAGTCTGGATTTTGTTTTTGCATTACTTCTCCAAGTATATACTTAATTTGCGATGTTTTATATTTTTTCACTAAGAAAAGGTAGCAAGATAAAACTTATCAAGCCACCTTTTCAGAATTTAATAATTAACTCCCATTATTATTTCATTCTAATTCTTTGGACAATTTCTTGTTTCAGTAACAACATTCATCTGGAACTTCTGAGAAATTCCATTATGAGTTACATAAATTGTCAAAATGTCTGAGTTTACAGTTGAAACAACGGTTGTCGAATTACTGTTTACAAGTTTTGCAGGTTGATTTCCTGTTTGACCAGCATCCCAAGGTCCCGCAGCAACTTTTCCATTCCAATGATAAATTGCATCGTGTGCAGGTCTCCAATACCATGGTGTTGATTCATATTCTGAAATTGACATTCTAGTATTTGCCTTAGAAGGTATTTCTTTTTTCCAATATCTACTTGGACTTAAATACCAATCTGCACCAAAATCGAGGAATCCTACATCATCCATCTGCCAGCTAAAATCTGTTTTAGGATCCAGCTGTTTATCAGCATTCTCATATCTTACAGTAACTGAAGGTCCATTTTGGGTTTCAACTGTTTCTGTAATTTCCTTAACACCCATTGGGACATACCAAGTTGGAATAAGATATTCCTGTGTAATTGTATCTACAGAGTTGTTGATAACAATTTGGGTTGCAACACCATTAGTAAGTTTTGAGTTATTGGAACTTGAAACTCGCTTATCCAGACTTGAAGATGAAATACTCCAGCTGACATTTTCTGCAACACTAAAGCCCAATGTACACTGTTCTCCGTCCCCGATATACAAGGTATTACTTGATGTATCAAGGTGAGAGAATTTACCAGTTTTGCTGACCAAAGTTGGTCTGATAGTTACTGAAGGGTAACTAAAAGTAAGTTTTATAGTCTTACTACTGATTCTTTCGCCAGTATCTTTATTTGTGGCAGTAATGGTGATTGTTTCACTTCCTTCATTTCTTGGTGAAACTTTTACAGTTCCTTTTCCGGTGAAGGTTCGTATTCCATCTACATCACCAACTTCTTTTGTTATACTAAGTGCTGCAATCGAAGATGAACTTAATGTAATGTCAGCATCTCCAGGACTTACAGAATAACTGAATGAATAATCCTTATTTGGTGTTCCACTAATTGTATTTGTATCAACGCTGAATGCATAACTCCATCCAATATTGATATTTAATTGTGCTTTTGCAGAACCATCTGTTACGCAAACTAAGGCTCCAGAACCTTCATGAATTCCATTAATCATTACGTAACCAATACCATCTTTGTCACAGCCTAAATCCTGGTATGTAAAGTAATCATCATCAGAGTTGATAATCCATGTAAGCTTTGCGTCTGGCGGACTTACTTCATATTTAACTCGTTTAGAGTGATATGGTTCAATCTTCTTGCTGGAGTTCTCAAATGTGAATGATTTGCCCGCTTCAACAATTATAGTACACTTAGCAATTGTTTTAGAGTTTGGTAACTGACATTTAAGAGTTGTTTCTCCAACTTCCAATGGATAGATTGTGACATTTTGTCCATTTCCCATAATACGGACAATTTCTTTTCCGTTTACAGTATCTGCAGTCCAATCCA
>JAKSTL010000166.1 GCA_024402595.1 Treponema sp.
TGCAGCTGCCTTTTTTTCACCAATTGTAATGTAAAGTTTCTGATTCATGTTTTCGTCAGTTCCTTTTGGATTTACTGTCTTATCTGAACTTCCCTGTGCGCAGGCTGTAAAAGTCAGAAAGAACATTGTAAATATAGTTATTAATATCTTCTTCATTTCTTTTATTCCTTGGGCGTTACGGTTGCAAGCAACCGTCGTGCTCGCCATTCCGCTTTCGCTCCAGCCGCTTCCCTCGTAAAACTCGCTCACTCAGTCCAGTGGCCGCCTGCGGCGTGGCACCAATCACTAACGCAAAACTCCATTTTCAATAATTTTACAATCTGTTTTTCCACCAACAGATTCATCTAGAATAATCTCGCCAATTTCTTCAGCAGAAATTTCTCCACTAATCGGATTCTTCACACTGTCAATTTTTCCTTTTATTTCGGCACAGACTTCTGATTTTTCAAAAGCAAGATCACACCCTTCCATTGTGCAGTTTATAAGCTTCAGATTTTTGCAGTAACAGAATGGCTGTGTTCCGATAATCTTACAGTTTATAAAAGTAAGATTTTCAGAATACCAGGCAAGATATTCCCCTTTGATTACACTGTCACGAATTTCAAAATTCTTTGAATGCCAGAAAGCATCTTTTGTATCAAAGTTGCAGTCAGAAAGCTCAAAATCTGAACAGTACTGAAAAGAATATTTTCCTTTCATTTTAAGATTCCTGATTTTCCCCTTCTGAACTTCAAAAAAAGGATATTCACTTCCAAGAATTTCTGAATCTTCAACATTAATGCCGCGCACTTTCCAGATAAACTCAGGAGAATCAACTGTTACATTCCGCAGCGTTACATTTTCACATTCACGAAGGGCTTTTATTCCCATCATTTTTGTGTCTTTAATTTCGATATTTTTATCATACCAGAGGGCAGCACGACAGTTTACAGTCATTTCACAGTTTGAAATTTTACCGTCTGTAACATGCCATAAAGGATACCGAAGATCCATAAAACATCCGCTTACATTAATCCTTTGAGTCTCTTTCAAAAAAGATTCTCCATCGGCAGGGCCTGTAAAACGGCAGTTTTTGATTTCTGCATCGTGAATACCGTAAAGAGCCCGTTCTTCATCGTAAGTTTGATTTTCATATATCATGTTTTCCTCCATGGAAATAATTCAGAATTATTTTTATTTAGAAATTGTAACAAGCTTATTTCCCCAGTATTCCAATGCTGGGTTATCTTCTACAGCTTTAATGAATTCTGGAGTGGCCTGAATGTCACCAATTTTTGTAAGCTGCATGTTTACCTTTGCATCATGATAAAACAGAATGATTCTGTTTGGATGAGAATAGTAAACTTCCCCAGCTTTTGCTTCTGTAACCTTTACAGGACTTGATTCATACTTGTAACGGCGGCTGATATCGTAATACTGAAAATATTCCCATCCGTTATAATTATCAAAATCATAAATTGGAAGATTCCAACTCTGATTTCCAACATCGTGTACAATCTGATTTGCAGTCGGATTATCCAAAGTTACCATAGTAAAAGTTTTTCCATTCTGTCCAAACTTTACTTTAAGATTACCTTTTGCAAACAGACTTCCTGTCATAACAGCAAGACTCAAAACAACAACAGCAATTTTCTTCATTTTACATACCTCTATTCCTGATTTTTCTTCCAAAAAACCAGGCAAAAAATACAAACATTAGGGTGATGATTAAGCAGGCAATACTACCCACCAAAATCCCGGATGAGAAACAAATCCTGCAATTCCAGCGCTCCTCATTAAAATATTTATCAATGGATCTGAAAACAATGCTCCCAAAATAAGAGCCGCTGCAGAACCAATAATTGCCACAATCAAAAATCTTATTGCAAATGAAATACGCAAAGCCGAATAACTGAAGCCCAAAAGTCTGTAATTGTTCAAATCAGCTTTTTCTTCATTCAGAATCTTTCTGCTTGATAATACAATTGCAATCAGAATAAAAAGACCGCTGACCACATACATAAAACAAATCAGCATTTTCATAGCCCGTAAAATTCCATATAAACCAGGCCAGCTGTTTTCGTGAACATGAATATCAGAGCCATAGGTATCTTCCAGAACTTTCATTATTTCAAGTTTTTTTGATTCGTCTTTCAAAAAGTAATGATGGCACCACAAGCTGGGATTATCCCGCCCGATTCTGAAATAGCCTTCCTTAGTCATTCCAAAATTCTCGCCTACATCATTGGCACACTGGTAAGTTCCCACAATTGTAAAATCTTTACCACGGACATAACGGCTTCCAATTGTAACTGTGTCTCCAATTTTCAAGCCTAAATCCTTCATCAAAAATTTTGTAATTACAATTTCGTTTTCTTCTGTACAGGTTTTTCCATCAAAAATATGGAAAAGTTCCGGAGCATCAGTAACATTTGCCGTGTAATCCTTGCCGTTCATTCGAAGCGTTGGCATGCCAAGAACATAATGCTCTGTAATTTCAGAATATTCTTTAATAATCGCTTCAAAATCTTCCATTGTTTCATTGCCAAAGCTTTGAACACCAAGGTGCATATCAGTTGGATTAAAGGCATCCATTAGCCCTTCACCATTTGGGCCAAGCCAGGAATTAAGCCGACCTGCAAGAGTTGCAAACAACACAAGGAGAAATGAAACTATCAAAGCACTTAAATAATTTCTTTTTCGGGAAACAATTTGTCGCAATGCAATCCAGAAAAGAATTCCATTTTTA
>JAKSTL010000167.1 GCA_024402595.1 Treponema sp.
ATCATTTACGTTCAAATCCTGATTTTATTCCTGAGCTTGCTTTTGTCATGGAAGCTGACGGTAAGATCATCGGACAGAATGTATTTGTAAAAGCTCAGATCACAAAGGATGATGACGGGTTTACAAATGAAATGGAAACCCTGCAAACGTCTGGTCAAGGCACGTCCGCCTAACGGCTACCTCAAGGCCTTGACTCAGCCGTTTTTTGGTAGACAGATTTGAGATTTATACGCAGTGGAAAATTTCTGTATAGAAGGGTAAGCGTCAAAATTGACGCTTACCCCCAATCAATAGAAATTTGTCTAGGCAGAAAGCTTTTATAGCAATATGAAATACGAATCCTTTACTTGAATATATACCGAAATCGGTATATATTCGTTTTATGAAATCATCTATCATACAAACCTTACATAAATCATATAAAGAACTAGACAGCATTTATATTGATTATGCCAAAAATCATAATCTTTCTATAAGTAATTTCTGGATTCTTTATAGCATTAACCAAAGCACTGAACCATTAACTCAGGCAGAAATGTGTAATATCTGGACTTTTACACAACAGACAATCAACACATCCCTTAAAAATCTTGAAAAAGACGGGTATATAGAATTCCATCTTTCTCCGAACAACAAAAAAAATAAATATATTCATCTGACACAAAAGGGACAGTCCTTATCTCAAGAAATTATTCTGCCATTTATTCAGGCGGAAGAAGAAGCCATGAAGGCATTTTCTGAAGAACAGCAGAATCTGTACAACCGGTTTATAAAACAGCATTTTGAACAGTTATCATCAGCTGTAAGTAAAATCAAAAAACAGGAATAGGGGAGAATAAAAATGGCTACTTTACCTTCAGTGCAAAGCTCATAAACAGATTCGGTACAAAATGGGTAACCTTCATCTGTACTTTTATGACGGCTCTGGCAATTTTAGGAATTTCATTTACAGGCAATTACTGGTTATTTCTTCTTTGTGCCGTTCCATTAGGATTAGGTGCCGGATCAATTGATACTGCATTGAACAATTATGTTGCTATTCATTATTCAGCTTCGCAAATGAGTTTTCTTCACTGTTTTTATGGAATTGGAGTAACGGTAAGTCCCTTCATTCTTTCAAAAATGATTTCTTCAGACGCAGGATGGCGTGGTGGATACAGAAATGCTTTTTTCATTCAGGCAGGAATTGCATTTGTTCTACTGCTGGCACTTCCCTTATGGAAAAAGGCTTTTTCAAAATCGGAAAAAGAAGATGATGTAGAAGAACCGGAAGCAAGGGTTTTGACTTTTAAGGAAATGTTTGCTATTCCGGGAGTCAGACAGATGTGTCTTTTGTTCCTTTCATCTGTTGCAATAGAAGCAACTTGTGGCAGCTGGGGAGCCACTTTCCTTGTAGAAAATAAAGGTTTACAGCCGGAATTGGCGGCCCGAACAATTATGTTCCTTAATTTTGTAAACCGCAAGTTGTTTCAACAACTGAGGATTTACAAAACGTTCGCGTGAGCGAACACGTTCAATAAGTGTTTTCTAAGAAAACACAAGTTAAACTGAACGGCGATATTTCAGCCGTTTAGTTTAACCCTTCTATTATATTGGAATGGCCCTGGGAAGATTTGTTTCAGGTCTTGCAGCAAATAAACTTCACAGTTGGAAAATAATTCATATTAGCGAAGGTGTTCTTGCAATTGCCTTACTGATTCTGCTTTTTTCTCCAACTACAATTATTGCAGCTATTGGGCTTTTCTTGATTGGTTTTGGAAACGGACCAATGTTCCCTAATTTCAACTATCTTACACCAGAAAATTTTGGTGAAGAAAATTCAGTTGCCATAATTGGTGTGCAGATGGCTTTTGCCAGCATTTCTTCAATGTCTGTGCCAGTTATATGTGGTCTTTTGGGTCAGTTTATGGGTATGTGGATTTTCCCGATTTATCTTTTGTTGTTTTTTGTGCTGATAGTTTTTGAAACTGTTAGGATGCATGGAATTAAAAAAAATAATTAAGCAGATGAACAGGAATTCAGCGGGTAAATAAGTAAATACAAATATAAATTGATCTGAATAACGGGGCGTTGCGGGGTGACCCCGCAGAAGGGGTGGCGGAAGACAGCTTGCTGGCTGGAGACAGGGGAAGGCTTTCCCCTACAAATACGAATTGATTTAAATATACTCAATTTTTATGTAATTTTTTGTTAATTAATTTTTCTTAGCCCAATCAATTCCCATCAAAATAAAATCTTTTACGTCTTTGTAAAAATCCATTTTGCCAGGTTCTATGCTGATTTTTTTTAGTGCTTCCTGTACAAGTGGATTATTGTAGCAGGTGCTGGCCTTTGCAGAAGCGTACATGAGTAAATCCAGCTGAAGTTTGTTTGCTTTTTCTGCAGAGATTTCCAGCATTGTTGCAAGAATATCTCGGAAGGCATAAGATAAGTCGTAGAATTTCTTTTTAAAAACAGCCAGGCGCTCCACAGTAACATTTGTTTCGATTACAGGATTCAAAAATGAAAACGGAAATTAAATACGTCACATCTGATGATAAAGACTTTTGGTATAGACTTGATAAGCATTTACCTGAAGATCAATTTGAAATAAAAGTCCGGGATAAAATGGGTTACATTCTTTTTGAAGAAGGAAAACCTGTGGGCTTATTGCGCTATAACTTGTTCTGGGATAATACCCCTTTCTGCACAATGCTTTTTGTAGACTGGA
>JAKSTL010000168.1 GCA_024402595.1 Treponema sp.
ATGACGCTTATATAGCAGAACTTAAGAAGCTTAACCTTCATACAGTAGCTGAGCCAGCAATGAAGAAGGCTATTGAGGAGCTTAAGATTGTTTATACACCACTTCATGGAACTGGTAATGTACCAGTAATGAGAGTGCTTAAAGAGCTTATTCAGGACATGGCTTCTGTTTCTGTATCAAACGCTGATATTAATTCGCAAAATATCAAAGTGATATTGACATTATGCGAATAACGGCTTATAATTTGCTATAAGAAACTTCTTGAGCGAATTATTGGAGGTGGTTGATTTGAAATCCTGCAAACAAATTGCTGAAGAGTGGGGAATTTCCTTACGTGCAGTTAACGAATTATGCAAAAGCGGAAAAATAATTGGAGCTATAAAAAATGGCAGAGCATGGCAAATACCTGATGATGCAACAAGACCTGTAGATGGTCGCATCACTTCCGGTAAATATTCCAAGAAATTCTTCGCCGCCCGATACGATAAATATATACAAATCTATGTTAATCTATAAATATTTACTTTTCTTTCTGTTTCATAGAATCCGATTTGGTTTAAAACGTTATAAACATTTTAAACTACTGTGTATTATTAATACACACCAAAATGGTCTCGTTTGTGTAATTCTCCACAGACTTAAATTCCCCAGTATCGATAGGTACATATTAGTATAATCTTGTAGGTGATTTATACTAATTTATAATTTGCTAAATTAATACTTGCATTATAATCTCTGTCTAATATCAATCCGCAATTCTCACATTTATAAGTTCTGTCTGACAGCTTTAAATCTTTTTTTATGTTTCCACAACATGAACATTTCTTTGAACTTGGAAAAAATCTGTCTGCCTGAACAAATTCTATTCCATAGTTTTCACATTTGTATTTCATCTGTCTTATAAACTCTGCAAATTTCTGCTGTGCAATTGCTTTTGAAAGATGTTTATTTTTCATCATACCCCTTACATTTAAGTTTTCCATTACTACTCTCGATGGCTTGGTTTTCACTATCTTATTTGTAGCTTGGTGGATATGATTTTGACGAATATCTGTTAATCTTTTGTATATAAGTCTGATCTTAGCATTTTGTTTTTGAATGTTTTTACATTCTCGAAGTGGTCGTTTCCAGATTGGTTTTTTATTTTTATCATAATCTTCAGTATTATTTAAAAGCATTCGTGATAAACTTCTTTGTTCTCGCTTTAAACGTTTTTCCAGTTTCTTTACTCGTTTGCTTTTGTTTATATTTTCAAAAACACTTCCATCTGAAACTATTGCCAAATCTTTTATGCCTAAATCTATTCCCAGACTTTCTTCAGTGAGTTCAATTTCTTCTTTAACTGCTTCTACTCCCACTGATATATACCAGTACTTACCATCATGTGTTATTCTTGGATTTGAATACTTTTCTTTTTCCTTTAACTCTGGTAAAGGATGTGTTGTTTCGATTTCTCCGATTTTTTCTCCTCGAAATCCTTTATCAGTTTTGATTAAACTTTCATAATTAATATAAAATGATGGTGTACATTTAAACTTCTTTTTGAATTTTGGCTTTCCTGATATCCCTTTAAAAAATCTTCGTAATGCTGTGTTTGCATCTTTTACTGCCTGTTTTACCACATTACTTCCAACTTCTTTTAACCAGCTGTGTGTTGTTGGTTTCAGTTCATTTGTTATTTTTCTTCTTACTTCCAACTCATTTGCTGCACTTGGTCCTGTTTTGCCATTTTCAAGATATTCGTTGTATATTCTTTCATTTTCTCCCAGAAAATAATTATATGCCCATCGTGCCGTTCCTGCACTTTTCCAAAATAATATTTCCTGTTCTGGCGTTGGTAACAATCTGATTTTTTTGGCTCTATACATCAGATTTCACCACTTTGCTTATTAATTTATCAAATTTTTCTGTACTCGCTACTTTCATAACATCACCTCTGTATTATTATACCATAATGTTATGATTTTGTCCAATAAATAAATTATAGATATTTTGTATTTGTATATATTTATCTCATTCACACCAGAGCGCAACTTCTGATGCAGTCTTACTGTTACCAGCAGACCTCTAACACTTTCATGTTAGCGTAGACTATATCTTCATCTATGTTTTTCACATAGAGCCACATTTTTCTTCCACCATTCACTTGTGGTTTTACTCTCCCTCAAGGAGATAGTCGTTGGAGGTCTTCCTTGTCACTTTTTGGTGATTTAGGACTGTCCCTGCTAAACACCCATTGTTTTCCGCACTTAGCACTAACGTTTTCAGGCTGTCACGGTTTCCCTCTACCTGTCACTGATTAGCTTTTATTTCAGCTTATGCTATCCATACTGTTTTTTCTGCTTTCGCACCTCTCAGCTTGCCGTTTCCAGCTACTGTTTCGGTCGTATGGCTTTAGGGGTTAAAAGCATTTAACGTGGAGTTTGCACCACTTTCGTGATACAAAGGGTATTCGTTCTATTTTTACAAATTTATATACATTTTTATAAATTTATGCAAACAGTTCGTTTGCCCACCAACAGCAAGGTATTCCATATGATTTTGCAGTTTTTATATAATATTCTGCCCATTCTTTTCTGGCAGCATCATTGTTTCGATTAACTGCTCCCATTTCGCCAATTATTACTGGAATATTTTTATCAAGAAAATATGCTTTGGCTGTCATCATC
Organism: Treponema sp.; assembly: GCA_024402595.1. Taxonomy (GTDB): domain Bacteria; phylum Spirochaetota; class Spirochaetia; order Treponematales; family Treponemataceae; genus Treponema_D. The sequence goes on from JAKSTL010000168.1 coordinate 2,670, forward strand.
AGATTATCTATTGCATTG
>JAKSTL010000169.1 GCA_024402595.1 Treponema sp.
CTGATGATGTTATTGTTCCTGTAGAAGGTGCTGAATATTGTAAGGAAGCATATATCGGTCGTGCCATTATGGATGCTGATATTGTAATTTCTTTGAACCACTTTAAAGGCCACGAAGCAACAGGCTTTGGCGGTGCATTGAAAAATCTTGGCATGGGATGCGGAAGCCGTGCCGGAAAAATGCAGCAGCACAATTCAGGAAAACCTGTTGTAAATGCAGATGCCTGCAAATGCTGTAAAAAATGTGCAAAAGAATGTGGTTCAGATGCAATCCATTTTGAAACAGGAAAAGCTGTAATTAATCAGGATGAATGTAAAGGATGCGGACGTTGTATTGGTGCATGTTCATTTGATGCTATTTATAATCCAAACGGAAACGCCAATGAAATCCTTGGATGTAAAATTGCAGAATACACTAAAGCCGTAGTTGATGGTCGTCCTTGTTTCCATATCAGTCTTGTTTGCGATATTTCTCCAAACTGTGACTGTCACGGCGAAAACGATGCACCAATCTTACCAGATGTTGGCATGTTTGCTTCATTCGACCCAGTTGCTTTGGATCAAGCTTGTGCTGATGCATGTTTGAATTCTGCTCCAATGCCAAACTCTCAGCTTTCAGACAACCTTGCAAAAGCAGACTGGCATCACCACCACGACCACTTCCTGGATTCAAATCCAAACATTCGCTGGAAGGAAACTCTGGAACACGGTGTTAAACTTGGTTTAGGTTCACGTGAATACGAACTGATTAAAATGTAAACTTTTTTACAGTTGAGTAAAGGTGATAATTTAAATATGACAACTGATATGACAAAAGGTTCTCCAACGAAGCACCTTTTAATGTTTGCACTTCCACTTTTATGTGGAAATCTTTTTCAGCAGTTCTATAATATTTTTGATTCAATTATTGTAGGACGTTTTGTGGGGGCTACAAGCCTTGCTGCAGTAGGAGCTTGTGGTTCCCTCACCTTTCTCTTCATAAACTTAAGCTCAGGTCTGGCAGTTGGAATCGGAGTAATTGTTTCTCAGTATTTTGGTGCCCATGATGATGTCTGCGTATAACCTGTGGATGGGGAATTATTTTCCTGGCTTTTTATAATGGAGTTTCAGCAATTCATAAGAACCAGTACTTCCGACTTTCAAGAGATGAAATGAAACCACACAGACGTATTATCATTATGTCTGTAAAATTAGGAATTCCTATAGCACTGCAGAATTCCCTTATCTCTATTTCAATGATTATCCTTCAAAGTGCAGTAAACACATTCGGTGCAAACGTAATGGCGGCCTACACAATTGCCGGCCGTGTTGAAAGTCTTGTACACCAGCCTTTCCAGTCTCTTTCAAATGCAATGAGTACTTACACAGGACTTGGAATGATTTATATTCCACGAGGACTTTTAAACGGAGCTGGAGATACCGGTTTTTCAATGATAAATGGAATCTGTGAAGTTGTTGTAAGAATCACAGCCGTTCTGCTTCTTACACAAACAGCTTTGGGATATTGGGGCGTATGGTGGTCCAACGGAATTACATGGACCATTACAGGAATCGTATGTCTTATACGTTACTGGTCCGGTGTCTGGAAAAAGAAAGCTGTAGTCTAAATAACTTCGGTTTGAAGAACAATTTAGAATTTATATAATTTCTGATTCTGAATCAGACATATGACCAGTTTTTTTTACTCAACAATATTTATACTCTGAATAACCCGTTCTAAATAATCTGCAGAATAATCACGAGTATTTGGAAGTAAAATCAAAAGTTCATAATGATTTTCTGATGCATAAATTAATCCAAAACCTGTTCTTTCTTTTTTACCAATCTTATATTTGATTTTTGAAGAAACTACACCTGAGTACATTAAAGGATCAATCCATTCAATATCTGTTGCATCCATAGATTCCAAAGAGCTCATTACAACTGTTCCCAAATAATTTTCAGGAGAAAGTTCTTCACCTTTAAAATCCAGGAGCACATTCATCATAATTCTGTCTTTTTTAGTATTCTGAAAAATGCGGATATCTTTCTCAAATTTATCCATAGCAGAAGTATCAATTTCTATAATTTTTTCTGGATATTCAAAACTTAAATGCTTATCCGAAATTCTAGGCCAGTCTTTTTTTATAAGTAATTCATCAGAAGGCTGTCTTGTTGCACAAAAAACTCCAATTACAACTACAATAAACACGGCAAAACAAGCTGATATTATTTTCTTTACGTTATTTTTTTTATTATTTTTACCTTTTTTATTTTTACTTTTTCCCATGACTAAAAAACCTCACATCCATTTTATATGATTCTGTTTCATTATAAAAGTCATATTGAAGATAAAAATTTCTCGACATTTTAATCTACATTTTATATATTTATTTATAGATATATTTATCATTAAATATCAGGAGGTTTATATGTTTTCTACACCATACAATTCGGCAGCTGTTGTACAAATGACAAAAGCAGTTGTTCCAATCACACGGTTTAACAAAGGCGAAGCTGGTAAAATTATTGAAGAAGTAAAACAGGACGGAGTCCGCATTATTGTAAAAAACAATGTTCCTGAATGCATTATGATTACAGTTGAAGAATACAACCGACTTACAGAAGCAGCAAATCACCCTGCCCGTTTAATTCAAACTAAGGAAGCAGAAG
>JAKSTL010000017.1 GCA_024402595.1 Treponema sp.
ATACTGTTCTAAAACAGTATATTCTTAATGGGTATGCAGCAAATGAAAACAGGCTGTCACAGCTGAATCAGACTATTCAATTAATTAAGCGGTTGGAAGGGCAGACGGAAAATCTTTTGGACAAGGCGCAGATTCTTTCTGTTGTGGAAAGTTATACTCAGGCGCTGGATTTGCTGGATGATTATGATCATCAAAAGGTAAATAAACCTGAAGGAAATAATTCCACTTATGTTCTATCTTACGAGGAATGCCGTTCTATAATTGATCAGATGAAATTTGCAAGTGAGAGCAATCTATTTGGAAATGAAAAGGATGATTCTTTTAAGGGAAGTATTGGTGATATTTATCAGACTTTTGGCGGAAAGGAGCTTTATCCAAGTCTCCAGGAAAAGGCAGCAAATCTTTTGTATTTTATAACAAAGAATCATTCCTTTAGTGATGGTAATAAGCGAATTGCGGCAACAATGTTTTTGTACTTTCTTGATAAAAATAACTGGCTGTTTGAAAATGGCGTTAAGAGGATTGCAGATAATACTCTTGTTGCTTTGACTATTATGATTGCAGAAAGTAAATCTGATGAAAAAGAACTGATGGTTAATTTGGTTATGAATTTTTTGAAGTAAGCTTAGACGGATAGGAAAAGCAATAATCAGTGATTTTTTATGACGAATTGTATTCTGCCTTTGGATTTGTGAATATACAACATGGATTCTATGAACATTCTTATTCCAATTGATGAGATAAAGGGATTTTTCCGCTTTAAGACTTAACTGTAAGTGTAAGTTGATAGGAGAGTCCAAAAACTAAGTGTAGAAGCAATGATAATATTATGAATTATTTTGTTATAGGACGATATTTCATGTCATATTTTTTATGAATATCGGTATATTTTTCATAATTTTTGTTGTGTTCTTGTGCTACTAAAGGCCATATTTCATCTGAAAGAAAAAATGGTTCAGTTTTAGTGTCTATAAAAAATCTATTGTAGCAAGCAATGATGGCATTTGTAAGTTCTGGGTCGTTTAATTCTGTCATTTCGCTTAATTCTTCTTTAGAAACAGGCTTAGAAAACAGAAGAAGTGTTATAAGAATCTTGCGTGAATCATTGCTTAATTCTTCCAAATAATTATAAGGTGCTATCTGAAAATCATATATCTCTTTAAGAAAAAAATCTTTTTTAATTTTTTCTAAGTCTTCTTTGGCTTTAATTTTTTTTGCGATGTGGAATAAACTTCTTTTTAAGAAGGTAAGATCGATGGTATTTGAAAGAAGAAAATTGTCTAAATCTTGTTTTTGCTTTTCGTTGAGCATATTTAGTGAATCTTGAATATCAGTGTCTTTTTTTAAATATTCAAGGTATTCATGTAAATCCGATTTGTTGTATCGTTGGATTTCTAGTTTGGAGAACAGATTATCATTTATGAATGAAAAACATTCTTTGCGCTTATTACTTGTGATTATTACATACAGATTTCCAATTTTTTCTGAGTTTTCATATTTTGAGAGGAATCCTATTATATGCTTTTGGGTTTCTTCATCTTGTATAGATTCAAAGGCTTCTATATAAATAATTGCATTGTTTTGGAATAGAAAATCCGCAGCTTTTTTGGACAATTCATTGATTGGCAAAGAATTGATTTTTTCGGAAGTTAGAAAAAACAATATTTTTTTATAGAAGTCAACGGGAGTTTTTATATAGTTATTATGGCAATCTATGAAGAAAGAATAATATACTTCTTCTGCGTCAATAAAATCATTTACTTTAGTTAGAGCAATATAATTTTTTCCTGTGCCATGAAAACCTTGAAGGAAAACAAATCTGGCTTTTTCCCATAATTGGTCGTGCAAATCTTTATTCAATTTTTTTAGAAGTATACTGTCGGTTCCGTAGCGTTCAGGCATATTAGAATAAGTATCTGGAATCTTTTTTGCTATAGTTGTGTTCGTGAAATATGAGTCAAAGTAATCTTTATAAGCTTTGTTTTCAGACAAGAGTTCTGATATTTCAGTTTCGGAAAAATTGTAGTCTTTTAAAAATGTTCTCAAAAGAATGAATAATACACCGGATTCATCTTTGAACTTATTGTAGAAAAAGGGAGATTCATCTGGATTATTATTGAGAATAAACTTTACAAAACCAATTACTTCATCTTTTTGTAGATAAGATCGCCCATCATATTTTTCTTCGTGGGGAGTTAGAATGCTTTCAATGGTTTTTGCACCAATTTTTTTTGGGGCATTATCTTTGCAGTTATGATTTTCTAAATATTTGGAAATTTCTTTTGCGATGGTTTTATTAAAATCTGTCCATTTTAAATTATTAGAATTATATCGAAAAAGATTTTTGAGATAATCCCGAAGCTGCAAAAAAGATAATGTTCTTTTATCCATATTGAAGTCTCCTTGAATAATATTTTTGTTATCTCTTTTACTTTGATTTTGGATTTTGTTTTGGAAAATCTGATAACAATAATGGGGATTTCATATAAATATATAATATAAATCTATAAAGAAAAGAAAGATTGTTCAATCTCTGGCAGATGAAAATTTAGGAAAATTCCTAAAACAACAAAAAATATCTATTTTATATAAAAATAACCGTATATATTTCCTAAAATGAACTTATTATCATCATAGAAAATGAAAGGAGGAAATAAATTCGGAAAACGGTGTAAAAAATATATAGTAGTAGATTTTTTGATTAATCTAACTCTTTAATTTTTTCGTGAATAATATTTTGCAGAGAAGAAACTAATTGGTTTTCGAATTCTGTTTTGGTAGAAGGATTATCATCTTTAAAAAGCCTTGAATAGGGAACAGTTAAAGCGTATGCAATAGATTCTACTACTTCCAAGGAAGCAGATTTTTTTCCAAGTTCAATTTGTGTCATAAAAGGGACAGAAATTCCAGATTTTTCTGCTAAAACTTCCTGAGTCCAACCTTTTTGTTTTCTGAGTTCCCGAATATTTTTTCCTAAAATATGTGTGATGTTATCCATTAGTAATAAATTTATTGCTGGAAGTGAAATTGTATAATAAACTGTAGGTAATATTTACATTGCTGTGAGGTAATAAAAAAAATTAATTGGAGGGCTTATGAAAAAAGTCTTAATAGCAATTTTTGCTTTGTGTATGTTGGGATTATCAAGTTGTGAATTTAAAGAAAATAATACTCATGTTGTTTTGATAAATGACAGAAGTGATTGGTTTATAGAGTGGGTTTATCTTGAAGACACAACATTTCATAATTACAAAAAACATGGTGTAAAAGGAAAAGGACTTCTATCAAGCGGAATAGCAGAAGGAGAATCTTACACCATATCACCAGGTAATCAAAGAGGAAAAACTTTAATTTTTGTAGATTCTAAATTGGGAGCTCCATATTATTATGGTACTTATATTGATATCATAGAAGATGAAACCATAGAAGTAAAAGCATCACAATTAAATTTGTTTATTGATGATTCTATTGAAGAGAATAAATGGTAATCTTTTTAGTTTAAAATATGCTCAAATTAAATTTGTATCCAAAAAATATAAAATGCAATAAAATTCTCACAGCAGTAAAACTTTTGGATACATAGATTTATTTTGCATGAATTAGATAAATATGACGAGGTTGTCATAGAAGTAAAAATTGAGGTAGTTAATTTTATTGAAACTGCTTCAATTACTGTGGATTGTTATTTTTGTATGATTAATGACTACACAGAACTTACTTCTTTGGCAGCCTTTTTTTTATGTTCATTTTTTAAGAACAACATAGATAGAATTTTATGGATTTCAGCGGGTTTTAGGGTGCAACCCTAGGAGAGAGGGTGGCAGAAAAAACTGGGGTGGTTGAGCTTGCGAAACTACACCGGTTTTTGGCGCCAGGGAGAGGCTTCTCCCTCATAAATGATAAAAATCTGGAAAAAATGTGAGTTTTTATCACAATCATAAGCATTAAAAATTGTTTATACTTTTGGTATGAAGAAAACTTTTTTTAATTTTAGTGTGTTATTGCTTAGTGCAATTTTATTGTTTGGCTGTGCCTCAAAACCTGCGGGTACAAGTGATGAAATTTTGGAACCTGAAAATGATTTGACTTTTCAGATTTTTAATATGTCAAGTTATGATGTTTTGGTTTGGCCGGAACTTGTTCTTGAAAATGGTCCAACACATGTTTTATCTAATGAAGACATAGTTCTTTCTGGTGAAACACTAGCTGTGCATCTGAACAGCAAAGACTTAATTAAAGAATTTGAAGACTGGCGTTCGGAACAATCTAAATCTGCTGATAAATCTAGTGGTTGGCTTACATTTGGTGTACGCCGAATACGCACAAAAGAAGAAAGTATTACAACCTGCTTCGGATTTTATTCAGCTGCAAACAAAAATATTTATACAATCATTAAAGATGATATAGATTTTAAAGTGGGATATAAAACAGATAACCTTATAGAAGTAACTACAAATGCAGATTGTAATTACACTTTCAAAAACAACACAAATGAAGCTGTTTATGTAGCAAATTGTATTTTTTCAGAAACAGGTGAAAAAATTGCTTCTTCTGAGAGAAAACTTTTACAGCCTGGTAAAGAAGTTACCTTCAGTTATAACATAAACACTTTAAGAAAAAAATATCCTGATTGCAATCTTGGAATAGAATATATTGGACAATATAGTATGGATCTTTATGTAACTGGTTGGGTTAGAAATTTCAACAGTCTTACAGACAAGATGATTTATAATATTAATAATCTTTATGAATCTAACAACAATTATTTGCAGACTTCTACTGATACAACAACTGATGAATGGAAAACTTCTACATGGACAAATTCTGGAGATAATTTCTTTAAATCTGTTGATGGCAAAAAAGTAAAATTCAGCGAAAAGAGTTCTGAAAATTATAACAGAGTTTATTCAAATTATTTTACAGATAAAGTTAATGGCTTTGAAGCTGAAGTTACAAAATTTTCTGGCGATGAAGTTGGAAGTTCTGGCTATGGTTTTACTTTCTGTGAGGATTTAAACAAAGGTAAAGCATATCTTCTTACAATAACAACTGTTGGTTTATTCAGAATCTGGGAAATTAACAATGGCCAATGGAAATCACTAATTCCAGCAGACGAAAATGGTAGAACTTTCCGTGTTTCTTCTGCTTTGAATTGTGCTTATGGTGTTAAAGATAAAGTTACTGTAAAACGAGTTGGAAAGGATATTCAGATTTTCTTTAATGATGAATTAGCCTGGATTATTCAGAATGCAAAACTTCCTTCTGGAAATACCCGTTTCTTTGCAAGCCACAATGGAAACGCAAACGAAACTACAGAAATTGATTTTGAATATTTAAAATTTCAGTTTTAACAGATGCAATTTGTCATGCTAAACTCGATTTAGCATCTTCTTAAAGAATACCCAGATTGGAGCATTTTTAGTCTTCAATTTGGGTATTTTTTTTTGTCGAAGATTTTCCCCACAAACTTTATTTTTAATGGGTCGAACTTTTTATGAATAAAATGCTATAATTAAATATATATTAAATAATAAAAGTTTCATAAAAAAAGTATTGCTTAAAAAACAGATAAAAAAACTGACTTTAAGATTTTATGCGAAAGTCAGAATCATAATCATCATTTTAAGGAAGCTTTTATGGCCTGCGTGAATAAAAATACGGGAAAACCACTTTCAGCCTATACCACTGAAAAAGAAGCAAAAGAAAGTGCAAAATATTCTAAAAAAGAATACAAATTAGATTTATATCCATACAAGTGCGAAAATTGTGGAAAATATCATCTTGCACCAAAATCTTCAAAAATTGATGTTCAAAAAAATGCCTGTTCCTGCACAGATTCCAACGGAAAGCCAAAAGCTTTGTATAAAACCAAAAAAGATGCAGAAAAACAGTTGAAAAATAGTGAAGCCGAACAGAGTGTAAAACTGTACATTTTTAAGTGTCCCGAAAAAAAAGGATTTCATTTAACTCATCATGCGCCAGAAGAATATAAAGACATCCCTTCTGGAAAAAAATCCGCCCAAACTGCGAAATCCGCAAACTCTACCAAATCTGCAAAGTCCGAATCTGCAAAAGCTCCCGAAAAGCCAATGCCAAAGTCTAAACTAAAGACGGAAGCAAAAACTAAAACAAAATCCAAAACCACCAAAAAGTAAATGCAAAGGTGGAGTGCCAACCGTCCGTTTTCCGCCGCTCATACCATCAACTTTTTCAAACCAAAGGGGAGTTTTATGACCAATCGTGTAAAAAATAATCTGCTTGGTGTTCTTATTGCATTAATCTGCCTGATTATCCTGAACATCGCCTACAATTCTTTGGCAAACATAAGCTTAAAAGGTGAACGAAATCGCTATCGCTACATCGCAATGAACGAAGCTAATTATATTTCCAGTTGTATCGATAAAGTTGTAGTCCGAACTTACACCATTAGAGAAATGCTGAATGAGAACGACGGAAGTACAGATTTCTTTGATAAAGTTGCGCCAGTAATTCGTCAGTCGGTAAAAAAAGATACAGGCATCACTTTGCGAAACATAGCAGTTGCTCCAAATGGCATTGTAGAAAAAGTCTCTCCTTTAGAAACCAACGAAACCCTTGTGGGCTTTAATTTTACAGATGAAACAAAACCCGGAAATAAAGAAGCCATAGAAGCCTATAAAAAAGCAAATACCATAATTACCAATCCTTTTCCCTTAATTCAAGGCGGAATTGGTATGGCCGCTCGAACACCAGTTTTTATAACTTCCAATCAAAGCCAAAATACTTCACCAAAAATTGCAGAAATGCCTACCACAAAAGATTTTGCGCAAACAAAAAACTCCCAGATAACAACCGATTCAACGCAAACAACAAATAGTCCGTTAACAACCAATTCAACACAGTCAACAGATTTTAGGCAATCAACAGATGTAACGCCACCAACAGATTCTAGAGATTCAAAAGACACAACGCCACCAACAGATTCCCCGATAATAACAGACTCCGAACTCTCACCAAACTATCCTTCACACTACTGGGGCCTTGTAACCGTAACAATGGATTTTGATGATGTCGTTCGTGCCTTCAATTTCGATACCTTCACAAAAATGCATATAGATTATTCATTGTGGTACCAAAACGACGCCGGCGAAAAAATAGTTTTAGCAGGTTCAACCACCGAATTACCAGATTGTGTTACCGAAGAAGTAAAGGTTTTTAATCTAAACTGGAATCTCGATGTAATACCATCCGCAGGTTGGCGCGATAAAAATATCGATGTGCTAAGTCGACTGGCAATTTTAATAATCTCACTTTTAATTTCCGCCCTGTTAATGTTAATTTTCAAAGTAAAGCGCGACGGTGCCCTAATGAAAAATCTTGCCGAAAAAGATACACTAACCCATTGTTATTCCCGATACTATCTAAACTCCGTGCTTTTAGACAACCAAACCAACGATTGGAAAAATCCAGAAAACAATTATTCCGTTGCCATCATTGATATAGATAATTTTAAGAATATAAACGACACATACGGCCACATCAGCGGAGATCGAGCTCTTGTAGCCATTGCAAACGTCCTTCAAAACAACATAAATAATTCCAAAAAAGACAAAGTAATTCGTTTTGGTGGCGATGAGTTCGTAGTTTTTTTCAGCAACATAGAACGAAAAGATTTGCGCATAAAGTTTCAAGATATTCTGTCCGCCGTTGAAAAAATCCAGTTCGATGATATTCCAGAACTAAAACTTACAATCAGCGCCGGAGTTGCAATTCCCGAGTTTGTAAAATCTACCAATTACAAAGTGATGATGAAGCGTGCAGACGAAAATCTTTATAAAGTAAAGCAAAATGGTAGAAACAATTACGCCATGGAATAACGCACCAAAAAACTTCCGCACAATTTTTAAGCGCCCAATAATTTTATTTTTAATCATAAGGGCGTGCCGGTTCACCTCAGTTCCTTCGGTTCACCGTCAGGCTTTTCAGAGCTCCGGCCTTCGCCTTCGAAGCAAAATGGAACAATCTTAAAAAGCCAGCCCATTGAGCTCCTAAAAACAGCCATTTATAATTCAAGCCCATAGGATTCCCCATTTTGCTTTGCCTTCTGCACTCTTCCAATCCTTCACGCATTTAGTGCAAACAGAAATATAAAAACTAATTTATAAATAAAGTTCCATGCACTTCATCAGGATTTGTAATAGAAAAAGACTCATCAAAGAAATATTTTATAACCGTCGGTTGAAAAGTCAGTTGCGTTAAATTATTGTAAAAGTTTTCAGAAACCGAATTAGTCCAATTCAATCCATTTACACAAGAAACAATAATATTATTACTTCCAACATGAACATAGCAAACATCGCCATAAGAATCTTGAACACTTTTTACAAAATCTAGTATAGCTTGAGAAGAACAGTTGTAATGTTTATCAGTTACAATACAATATTCGCCGTAATCATTAAAAGAGATTCCCAGAATTACATCACCTTGAGCAACTAAAGCTTTGGTTTGTTCTACAACTTCAGGATACATTTCATTACAAAATGTAATTTCATCGGCAAGAACATACCAGAGTCCGTTATCGCTTATGTTAATATCTCTAATGGTATAATCTTTTTCTGTAAAATCTTGCAAAGTTTCATAAAGTTGAATAGGAATGGAAGAAAAATAACAGGTATTTTTTCCGCAAACAAAAACTATTCCGCTGGTTTTGGAATAACTCATAACTCTGTAGGTTCCATATTCATCTATTTTTGATAACACATAATTTATGCCAGATATATCAGTTTCCTGAGAATAAAGGGGCATAAAGGTAGAAGTAAAAATCAATGCAGTCACAAGTACTAAGGTTTTAGAAAACATCTTTTTAATATTTCTCATTTTTTTCCTCATTTTTTAATTTTCTGTTGAGTTTTTATTTGATACGATTATTGTTCCATCAATACTTCTTTTGAAACACCTGTTAGTTCAAAAATTATTTCAAAGTCTATTTTTTTATCCATCATTTTTTTTGCAGTTTCTAATTGATTGCTTCGTATTCCTTCCAAGATTCCTTGCTGGATACCTTCTTCTCTACCTTCCCTAATACCTTCCTTAATACCTTCCTGTTTTCCTTCTTGCATACCTTTTTCAAAACCTTCTGAATATCCAAGTCTAGAAGCTTCGTTCTTTGCAGATTCAACATCCATAACATATTTCCAATGACTAGTTTCTTGTTGCCATTGAGCTTCATCTTTACTTAAAAATTGTAAAATATCCATAGCGCTTTTTATTCCCGGATTTATATCACCCATTTTTTTTAGAAAATCCTGCTTATTCGGATTATTTGCATATAAGAAAAACTTACCCCATAATTCCTTCTCTGTCAATTTTTCAACATTGTCTGGAATCATTTTTAATTTAGGTAATTCAAGAAAAACAATATTCATTCGGTTTCCTAGAGACTTTCCATCAATGTCTTTCATAGTGTAATGAGAAAAATAACTTTTAAGGTTAGAAGTTAAATTAAAGTTAACAACAGATATTTGATAAACTTTAGGAATAACCTTAGAATCAGAACCTTTTACCACATAATGATTCATCAGATGAGCAACATGATATTCAGCCCGATAAGGAAAAGATGAATGAATATTTACACCTTGCATTTCAACATTAATAGGCTCCGAATCTGCTATACAAGTTAAATCAAATTGAGTTTGCCTATCATAAATACATTCGACCGCAAGTTCATTAGGTTGAAGAATAATGTTAGAAATCTTTTTTCCCAGTAAGGCAGAAAGAAAATAAGTTAAAGCCCGTTTTGATTCCTGAGATTCTTGAGTAAACAACGATTTAAAAATTGGGTCTGCACAAGGATTTAGCAGTGCAGTTGGTGATGGTCTTAAAGTTTTTTCCATACACGACTCCTGAAAAATGGAATAAAACAACAAAAATTGTTGCAAAAAGTCCATCTGTCCAATTCAGAAGACGTTTGGTAAAACTCGTACAATGCAAAAAAATAAGATAATCACAAACTAAATAATTGGAGCCAATAGTAAAACATTGTAACCGTTTACAGATGAAAAATTAGTGAAATAGAAAGATAAAGTCAAGAAAAAAAATAGTTTTATTTTTAAAAGCTAAAAGTTTAAACTTAAAGGCAAAATACCCAATATATACATGTTTACTCCTGCGAATGAGTTGAAAGTTCACACCTTTTTCAATTGAAAGGAAGATAAAAATAGTTCTGCAAGTTAAACAATTATTGAATTATTTGTTATAATAAAACTATGAAAAATAAACAGAATAATGAACTTGCAGTTTGTGGATTTGCAACTGTAAAAAAATTGGAAAAAAATCATCCTGAAAAAATTACGCGGCTTTATTTTACAGAAGACCGAGCACCATCTTTTGGTGGTTTGTGTAAAGCTTTGGCAAAACGACATGGGATCTACAATATGAAACCTGCCGAAGATTTGGAAAAATTAAGTGGAACGGTTCATCATCAGGGTGTAGTAGCTATGATACAGGCTCCAGAAATCCAGCAACTAGATTCAGATATAACCGATTCGTGGATAGAAAACGGAGAAAATGCATTACTTTTAGACCGAATCGGAAATGCAAACAATTTTGGTGCTATTGTTCGAAGTGCTGCCTTTTTCGGAATAAAAAATATTATCATTCCTTTAGATGAAGCTCAAAGTTCAATAACAACCAGTAGTTATCGGGTAGCAGAAGGTGGCATGGAATATGTAAATATTTATTCAGTTCGTTCTACTGCAAGATTGTTGGAAGCATTAAAGAATAAAATGGTCAGAGTGGGTACTTGTCTGGACGCAAAAAAATCGGTAAATGCTTTAAAAGAAATAAAAGACAAAGCAAAAAAGCCAGTTTTGATAATTCTTGGAAATGAAGAAAACGGAATCAGCGATATAGTAAAACGAAACTGCGATGAGCTGGTGATTATTCCTTGGGCTGGAATGAATAAAGGACAATCCGAAAGTCTGGTAGACAGCTTAAATGTTGCACAGGCCAGTTCAATTATTTTCTATGAATTGATGAAAGATTAGCTCTAGTCAAATTATTGAAAATAAACAGAAGTAAGATTAAACTATCAATGTAATGAATATCATATAAAATGAGGTAAAAAAAATGAAAAATTATTTTGATTTAACAGGTCAGGTTGCAGTAGTTACAGGTTGTTCTACAGGACTTGGTGTTCAAATGGCTAAAGCACTTGCTAATCAGGGTGCAAAAATTGTTGCTCTTGCTCGTCGAAAAGAACTTATTGAAGCAGTTGCAAAAGAAATTGCCGAAACTTACAATGTTGAAACTTTAGCAATTCCATGTGATATTACAAACACCGAAGTAGTAAATGCCACAGTGGATCAGATAATGGCAAAGTTTGGCCGTATTGATATTGTTATCAACAATGCTGGAACTGGTGCTGTTGCTCCTGCAGAAGATATAACAGATGAACAGTTTAATGGAGAATTAAATGTTGATCTTGGTGGAACATTCAAGGTAGCCCGTGCAGTTGCTAAAAAAGCTATGATTCCTGCAAAATATGGAAGAATCATCAATATTGCTTCAATGTACGGTATGGTAGGAAATAAAGTTGCTCCAGCTTCTCCTTATCACGCAGCAAAAGGTGGTGTTGTAAACTTAACTCGTGGTTTGGCCGCTGAATGGGGAAAATATAACATTAATGTAAATGCAATTTGTCCAGGATATTTCTATTCTCCACTTACAAAAGAAACATTGGATTCAGATTTCTTCCAGCAGAATGCACAAACAATGATTCCACTTAGTCGCTATGGCAATGAAGGTGAATTGGATACAGCAGCTATTTTCCTTGCAAGTCCAGCTTCAAGCTATGTAACAGGTGTTATTTTACCAGTTGATGGTGGTTATACATCAATGTAATTTTAATTCCAAATCATTTTGTATAAAAAAAGTAAAAACTTGTGAGAGAGTTTATGAAAGACTTTACAAAAAAAAATGACAAATCTGTCAAACACAATAATATAGAAAACACTCAAAATACAGAAAAGATTTTCTTAATAACAGTTTGTTGTCTTTCGGTAGTGATAAGTCTTTTATATATTTGGAATGGACTTTTGGAGCAGTTCTATATTGCAACTTATATTTTTATAGGACTGCACCTATTGTTCATTCCCGTAATACTTCTTTGCAAAAAAAATCGAAGAAAAGGCTTTGCCATTTACAGTTTGATATATGCTGTGTGTTTAGTTTTCATCATTGCTTTTCATAAAACCTATCTGTATAACAATCTTACCGGCGTTTTAATCATTTTTATTGTAGTTTTGATTATGCCTAATTATAAAAAATGGGCCTTTGGTATATATTTTCTTGCCGTTAGTGTAGCCTTTGCCTTTAATGAAGAAAACCTTTGCCATTATCTAATCCATATTTCCCGTTTTGCTCTGGCATTTTTTATTTTTGATTACATTATGGAAGAACGCTATTCCGAAAAAAAATTGATTCTTTATGATGACGAAATAAAAATCCTTACAGCCCTAAGTAAAAATCGTTTGCAAAAATCTATAGAATTGGATGGATTTTCCGAATCTACAATCTATAGACGAATAAAATCTGCCTGCCAGCGAAATAAAATGACAAAAGAGCAACTGTTGGAAGAGTTTAAAAAAACTTATGTAACAGAATAATCTCTTTGACCGATTTTTGACACCCTTTGACGACTTTTTGACGGCCTCATCATCCATTTTGGTGATATGTTTTTCCTATAATCAATCTTGTTAATTGGAATCCAAAAGATTTTATCTCAAGCCAAAAACAGGATTTTAGGAGGAAAAAAATGAATCAGAAATTGATTACAGCCGGATGTCTTTTTACAAATTATTGTGCAGAAAGACATAACAAAAAAATGGATTTAGAGTTTTGGTATTGTAAACATTGTGGAAAAGTTCTCATTCTGCTAAAGGATACACAAGTAGGAACAGTTTGCTGCGGCAATTTTATGGAAAAACTGATTCCAGCTTCAATAGATGCAGAAATAGAAAAACATGTACCTGTAATTTTCCAAAATGGACGGGAAGTTGTTGTAAAAGTTGGACAAAACGAACATCCAATGACAAAAGAACATTATATCGAATGGATTATTTTAGTCACCGACAAAGGTATTCAGCAAAAATATCTGTGCCCAGGAGATAAACCTAATGCCGAGTTTATTGTAACCGAAGGCGAAAGTATACAGGGAGCTTATGCCTTCTGCAATTTACATTGGCTGTGGAAAAGTAATTAGTTATTAAAGTGCATTAAAAAAAGTAATAAAAAAGATCATCAGTTTGTGAACTCTCATTAAAGTTCATTTACCGATGATCTTTTTTTATAATTTAAACTATTGAGTTAACAAGTAACTTTTGCTCTAAAATTAGCAAACTTCGCAGTTATCACTTTTTGAAGTAGTAATTTCTTTTCCAGCAGCAGTTAATGGTACACCATTCAAAACCATTTTTTTGCCTTCAATTTTCATTGTTACTTTGCAGAAATGGTCAATGTCAATTTTTGCAGGTTTTGCAATAGAAGCATCAGAACCAGCTGGTACAACAATTGTTCCTGGAGCAGCCCATGGAGCAGTCAAAAGTTCAACCTTTTCTTTACCATCTTCTTCGTAATCACAAGCCAAAAGCATACCGTGACTTTCAACGCCCTTCATTTTTCGTGGAGCAAGGTTTGAAGCAATAAGAACATGCTGACCAAGCAATTCTTCCGCCTTAAGATATGGTCTCAAACCAGACTGAATAATTCTTGGAGTACCAGAACCATCATCCATAGTTTCAATGTAAAGCTTGTCGCCCTGTGGATTTTCTTCAACTTTTTCAATTTTTGCAACACGAATCTCAATGTGCTCATTAAAATATTTAATTGGATCAGTTTCTGCTTCCGACTTTTGATTAACAACAGGTTTTGGTTCAGACTTTGCTGCCTTTTCAACTTTTGGAGCAACCTTTTTTACAGCAGACTGTGGCATTAAAGATTCAAGATCAAGTTCACCAGCAACACAAGGAGTAGAAATGCTCCAGTTTTCAAGAACCTGTGGATTAACTTCACCAAAAACACCAACCTTTTCATCACCAACAAGAACCGCTGCCTGACGACCAATAATAAATCTTGGATCATCACTTTCAACAACCTTATATTCATGGTCAAGGAAGTAAAGCAAACTAGAAACTTCAGAAGCAAGTGCATTAAAGTTAGCATTTGTTGCCGCAGTCAAGAAACCAATGTGCTGGCGAGTAATAGTACCAGTGTTTTCATCATCTTTAAGATATGCAACCTTACCAATTTCAAAAACCTTGTGTGGGAAAATTGCATTAGCAGAACCACTTTCAGCCCGCAATAAAGAAGAAATAATTTCTGGACGGATAAACTGATAGTTTTCGCTCATTGGGTTAGCAATTTCAATAACTTTTGAACCATCAATAAGCATATTGTCGATGTAATCTTTCTTAGAACCAACATAGTTGAAAATCATTTCCTGATATCCAAGACCAACCATTAAAGTTTTAGCTTTTCGACTGAACTCAGTAATAGGAAGAAGACGACCAACTGTGAAATCCTGTGGAGTGCGTGGTTCAAAGGCTGCAACATTACAACCAATCATAACATCTTCAATAATATCTACTTCATGAAGGAAATCATTTCTGTAAGGCGCAGGAGAAAGTGTAATATTTTCGCCTTCAATTTTAATTGTATTGCCCATACGCAAAAGAGCATCTTCAACAGTTTTCATATCAAAGTTAGAACCAAGAAGTTTGTTTACAGCTGCTAAAGTTGTTTTTGTTGTTGGCTGGAAGTAGAAAGGAGCAAGAATATCTTTTCCAAGACCAGTTTCGTATGGATGTTTTACCAAAATAGGTTTGATAGTATAACCTTGGTCAGCAAAATCACAAGCAACAATATTTGCAGAAAGCATAAGATTTTCCATATTGTCGCCAGTAAGTTCAACCATAAGGTCGTTGTCACCAACTTGAACAGCACCAAGAGTTGCAGAATTGATGATTGGTGCCATAGAAAGAACTTCGTTTTTAGAATCAATCAAAATTGGGAAAACTTTTGCATTTTCCAAAATCCAACCAAAATCTTTTCCCTTTGGATGGTCGGTAAGAATCTGGCGGCAAGTCATAGGCTCAGTGCACTGAAGAGGAACAAAAGATGTTTTATCAGGATCAACGCCTTTGTAAGAAACAGGGAATTGAACTTGATCTACACGATAAACACCCATAGAAATAGATTTTCGCTTACGACCAAAGTTCCAGCAAAGTTTTTCCTGAGTCTGGATAATGTCTTTTAACATAGGATCGTCAATAGGTTTTCCAGTAATCATAAAACAAACCATAAATGGACGAACATCTTTTATAGAAACATCAACATTTACAACACGACCTTCATAATCATTGTTGCCAAAGTTAGACATCAATTTCATATAATCAACAGTCTTTCCACCTTCGTGAAGTTTAATCTGGCGGGCAACACCATTTGTAGACCAAAGGTCAGGACGGTTTGTATCGTTTAATTCAATTTTTACAACTCGTTCATTTTCAGGAAGAGACATATCAGGCTTTTCGTCAAGTTCTGCCTTTGCACAAGGAAGCACATCTTCCAAAGCATCATAAGTGTATTTTTTTCCAATAGCTTCAAAAAACAATTTTTCGTTACATTCGATTTTTGGCATCTTTTTCCTCGAGAAAGTGGTTTTAGACAATAACCACATTTTATTTTGCCAACAATTATAGAAGATAGTCGTGATAATTTCAATGTTATTGGCGATTGTAATTTTGAGTAGGGCGAAATGGCATTGTTGATAAACCATTTTTTCCACAAACTGTTCCTGCAAAGTGTCTTACGGCCTTCCGGGTTTACCTACGGCCAGTCTTACGCTTCGCTCCAGACCTGCTTCGCAGCCCTCCACGCCTTCGCAAATCCCTTGAACTAACTACATTTTCAGTGATAAAAACAGTTTTTAAGTGCAATCTTCAAATAAAAAAACTTCCAGTCAGAAGGCGTCTGCCAGAACCGCTCGATAACTCGCTAGATGCTGAGCGCTGCAAAGAAACTATTCAACAGCACTCAGAGCCTTTCTGTCATCCGTCTTCTTCCTTCGCGTTTTTTAATGCAATGGGAATTAAAAACTGTTTTTCAGACAAAGTTCAAATAAAAAAACTTCCAGTCAGAAGTCGTCTGCCAGAACCGCTCACTAGTTCGCTAGACGCTGAGTGCTGTATGGAAACTATAAATCAGCACTCAGAGCCTTGCTGCCAGATTCTTCCTTCCCTCCCGTTATTTTTAATAAATTGTGTATTTAAAAACAGTTTCTAAATGAAAAGTGAAAATAAAAAAAACTTCCAGTCAGAAGTCGTCTGCCAGAACCGCTCGATAACTCGCTAGACGCTGAGCGCTGTAAGGAAACTATACAACAGTACTCAGAGCCTTGCTGTCAGATTCTTCCTTCCCTCCCGTTATTTTTAATGCGTTGGGGAATTAAAAACAGTTTTAAGTGCAATTACAAATAAAAAAACTTTCAGTCAGAAGCCATCTGCCAGAACCGCTCGATATCTCGCTAGACGCTGAGCGCTGTATGGAAACTATAGAACAGCACTCAGAGTCTTTCTGTCATCCGTCTTCTTTCCTTGCGTTTTTTTAGTGCATTGTGTGTATAAAAACAGTTTTTACAGGCAAAGTTCAAAAAAATAACTACTGGTCAGAAAGCCTCTGTCTGTCAACAATTAGTCTGTCACTATTGATTTAAAGTGTATTTTTTGTTGATTTGGGTATTTTCTTTAAAAAAAATTAAAAAATTAAAAAAAATTTTTAAAAAATGGTCCGAAATGAAAATATTTTGGCAAATTTATTATGAAGGTTAAATTGAAAACCTTCTGGAGAGGAATTTAGGTTATGGATTGTTTGGAAGAAATTAAGAAAAAAACTTATGTGTCTGAAAATGAAAAATCTATCTTGGTTTATGATCAAAATACTGGGGAAATGATTTATTCAAAGGACAAAAATGATTTGGATAAAATCTATGAAAAAATTGTAAAGCAGGAAGAAGTAAAATCTCTTTTTGTAAAAGAAGAAAAAAATGTTTTTAAGCTTAATCTTTCTACGCTTTGCAATATGAATTGTGATTATTGTTTCAGAGATAAAGATAACATTTCTAAGACGGATGTGGCAAAAACTAAAAAAATCATCGATTTTATTATGGATAAATATTCACCACATGTGGATCATTATTCATTTTCGGTGAATTTAACTTCGGAATCTTTGATTGAGTTAAATAAGATTAAGGAAATCAAGCAATATCTTGATGAACGGACAAGCCATCTATTTCGGGTTGAAGATTTTAAGAGTTTGGAACATGCTCAAAAATATTTGGATTGTTTTCCCGAAGAACTTATTTTGCAAGAAAAAGACAAATGTAGTGAATTAAATAGCAAAGAAGCTTTTGTCAAATTACTAAACTCATTTTTAGTTCGAAAAGATATGGTAAGTTTTTTTCCTATGCCAGAAGGTATGCAATTACCTAGTTGGGAAGCTGAGCAGTACAAGAATCTAAAGAGTTTAGATGATGAACATTTATTGGAGTTTAATCTCCGGTTCTTGGAATGTCTTTTTCCTGAAACATTTTTTAGAAAACCTTATTATGTGTTTTATATATGTACCAATGGAACAACTTTTAGTCAGGAAGTTGTCGATTTTTTGAAAGACATCAAGCTTGATACTTTGTGTATCAGTCTGGATGGGCCTTCTGCGGTTCATAACCTGCATCGTGTTTTCTGTGATGAGAAATCTACTCACAAAATCATTTTGGAAAATATAAAAAGGTATATGGCTGCGGGTTTTAAAATTTCTGTTGCTGCTGTGCTTACGAAAGATTATCCGTATCCACTGTTGCTGACCGAATATTTTAAAGAATTGGGTGTCACTTCTATTGGAATGACTCCGGTGCGTACAGGAACGGCTTGTAGTTTTGATGAAGAATCAATTGATTTGTTGTTGAAAGGTTATGAGAAACTGTTTGATCGGATTTTTGAGGATGTGCTAAAGAATGATTATTCGTTGGTAGATTTGTTGAAAGACGATACTATTTTTTCGGGAACAAAAATGCTTCTTTTGAAAAATAGAATTGTGAAACGCTGTAAGTGGAATGAGGATACGATTTTCGATGGTGAAGGAAACATTTATCCATGCGATTATTTTATTGGAAACAGAAAGTATTTACGCGGCAGTATTAATTCAGTTGAAGTGAAGGATGTATTTGACGATAAGCTTTCAGTGGACGATAGAGAAAAGTGTAGAGAATGTTGGTGTAAGTATTTGTGTGGTGGAACTTGTTACTACAATTCACTAAAGAATATGAAGGATATTTCTGTTCCAGATAGTGTTGAATGCAGATTTAACAAACAAATGAGAGTTTTGAGTTTGGGCTTTGTTCAGAAGTTGATTGATAGTGGAATTGATCTTTATGAGTTTGGTAAGAAATTAGGTTTTGAAATTGACGAAGAAGTTCAGTTTGGTGAGCATTATGTTGTAGAAAATGGATTGGTTTATTCTTTTGCGGGAACTTTAAGTAAAGTTGAATTGGAATTGAGTAGATTGTTTTCGGATTTGGAACGAAAAGGTGTTAGTTTTTCAAGAAAAGTTTTTTTAGTAGTAAAAAATGTAATTCGTGAAACTAAAGTGGAAGTTCTAGATTTGGATGTGGTTGTACCTATTTTGGAGGATAATTTTGACTTAAAGGATTATGCCAAAAATGGAATTAGTTTTGTAAGAAAGTTGGATTTTGGAAAATGTATTTCTGGTAAAGTTGGTTCTTCAAAAGAAGTTGAGACTTTGAGAGGGAAAATCGATTTTACAATTGGAAGATACAGTATTCCGGTAAGTGGCTTGTATTGGTATTTTGCAGAACCAAAAGCATTTTTAGGCTACAAAGAAGATGAAATCAGTGTATTTATGCCGCGACAAGAAAACACATATTAGGGTTTAATTTTAATAAAAAATTATTGGAGGGTAAATGAGTTTTTTATTAACAAGTTGTCGTGAATTGAATTACAATGAATTATTGGTGGTGAATGGAGGTTGTTCATCAGCACCAGTGCAGCAGTCCCCGGGGTTCATAAAGACTATATATAACATGATACAGGACAAAAAATCTGGGTCTTCTGGAACAACAGGAACAACTACAACAACAACTTCAACTGGAACAAGTATTGTAACTTCATCTAGTTCTTATTGTTCAGGTTCAAGAACATCATCGAGCGGTGGTTGTTCAGGAAGTGTTGTTAAATCAACAAGCTCAACTTCACAAGCTGCTACTTCTGGTGTGAAAACAACTCTTTGTGGAACAGGAACTTGTGCAGGTTCCGCTGTAAAAACATATTATAAACAGGAAACTGGCGTACAGATTGAAAATGGAGATCATTATTATATACAAAAGCTTTTAGGATCAGAAGATTTGAGCACATATGAAAAATTTAATGACTCTGCTTGTGGAGCAACTTCCTTACTTAATGAGGTTATAGAACAATATAAAATTGAAACTGGTCAGACGGTAACAGAAGCTCAGGCAAAGGAAGCATTAAAAGCTGCAATTGCTCAAGAAGGACTTAGAGAAAAAGATGCTTTTGTAAAAAATTGGACAACTGCTGCTCAAGCAATGGGTGATGCTTTAGGAATGGAAGGTACTTGGAAGTATGTAGAAAATGCAGATAATGCAACAGCTATAATTATTTCTATTGATACAAAAAACGATGAAAAAAAGTATGATGGTTATCATGATCATTTTGTAAATTATATAGGTAATGGACAGTATTATGATCCTTATACAAATAAAATTGGGCATGTAAGCGATTTACATCTTACAACTAATTGGTATCCTGATGATGGAATAAAATCATGTTATCGATATCTTAGTTATACACCTAAAAAATAGGGGTAAAAAAATTGATGATAAAATAATTTATAAATGAATTAAGAAAAAATCTGTTTTAGAAAATTAGACCTATGGTTTGTTTTCTAAAACAGGTTTTAAGGGCTTAATTATTATTAAATACATATAAGGAGTTGTGTTTATGAAAAAAATTATTTCAATAGTTATTATTGGAATGTTGGCTGGGGGATTATTTGGAGAAAGTCTCACGGAAAAAGTGATTGCTGCTATGCCTGCAGATAAAATTGTGATTATTAATCATGTAGATTATGATCCAAAAGATGGTCCTTTGGAAAAAGAAGCTGTAAGTAATCATAAGTCTATTCTTAGAATCCAGGAAATGACTTATAAAACATATTATGGTAAAAATTTAGCAAGAAATCTAGAGATTCCTCAGAAAGTAACACAAACGATGGATTCATATGTAGAATATTTAAAAACAGCTTCTAATTCAAAAGGTCCAACTTCAGATTATATTGCAGAAAAACAAAGAATAGAAACCGAAGATTTTTATATAGAATATAGCTTTTCTACTAGAAGTGGTTATGGATTTGCTCATCCTATAGGTTCATATTATGGTACTGCTTTTGATAAAAAGAATAATATGGTTTGTGAGTTTGGATTTATTGATTATGAATCTGAGAGAAAGTCTCTAGAGTTTTTAGATCAATTAAAAGATTATATTCATTATGAAAAACATGAAGAAGGACTTTCTGATGTACCTTTATCAAATTATTATTGGAATGATGATGAAACTATAGAAAGATTTTATTTAGATATGAAAGATAAAAAGAAAACATTACCAAAATATGTTTTAGAGTTTCAGGAATTATTTGAAACTTTAATCAACGCTTTCATAGAATAAAATAGATATTTATACCATAGATTTTATTGCAGCTGTTTAGGGCCCGAACAGTCTGCAAGGCCTAAGTTTTTATCAAAAATCAAGATTTTATTATTTCTTCAATTTTTATCAATAACCTGTTTAAAAAATATTTAGAAACAGGCCAGGAGAGTATTGTCTCCACAAGTTTAGAGAGAGTTTATTAAGAAAAAAAAATTAAGGAGAGAAAAGAAAATGAGTTTCTTATTAAGTAAATCAAATGAATTGGGTTATAAAGCCCTTTTGGCTGTGAATGGTGGATGTAGTGCTTCTGTAGCTGTAGTTAGATCAGGAGCATCAACAGGTTTTTCAGGGATTCCTCAGTTTATGGGTGCACAGATTAGTTCAATTATGGGACCAATTGGTTATTCAGGTAGTTGTTCAGGTAGCAGTTCAAAAACAACGACTTCAGTTTCTAGTTATTGTTCAGGATCAGGAGCAACACCGGTAAAACCAGTAACAACTTATGGTTTCTCAACAAATGTACATTACACAGAACCACAAAACCATAGAAGCTTTGATGTAGTTTCTACATCAAAGAATAGTTCTTTATAAGATTTTATAAAGTTGAACCTGTAAAAATAAAAAACTTGGAGAGACTTTTTTATGCAGTTAAAACTAAGACTTCAACATGATGAAACAGATTGTGCAGCGGCGTGTTTAGGAATGATACTTGAATATTATGGAAGAGAAGTAAATATTCGTAAACTTAGAACTGTTGCTGGTACTGATATGCAAGGAACATCTGGTTATGGAATAAAGCTTTGTGCTGAAAAGTTTGGACTGTCTTGCAAAGGATTCGCAATTCCAGAAAAAAATAGATTGAACGAAATCCCAATGCCAGCCATTTTTCATACAAGGAAAGATTCTCAAGAACATTATGTTGTTGTTGAATCTGTAAAAAAAGGCTTTGTCAGAATTTTTGATCCGGCAGAGGGAATTGTAAAAATGCCTTTGTCGGATTTTATTTCAATTTGGACAGGAATTGTTTTCCTATGCTGTCCTTCTGAACGATTTATTAAAGAAAAGGAAGATAAAAGCCCAATTGTGAAGTTTTTTTCATTGCTGAAACCACATAAATTACTTTTATCAAAGATTATTGTAGCCAGCATGATTTTGACGATTTTTGGGATTTTGATTTCGTTTTATTTTAGATTCTTAATAGATGAAGTTTTATATTCGGAAGTAAAAGCTACTTTAAATATTTGTTCGATTGGATACTTATGTATTTTGATTTTTCAAGGTTTTTTATCTTATGCACGAAATCAGATAATTCTTTATTTAGGAACAAAAATTGATGTTTGTTTAGTTTGTGATTTCTTTTGTCATCTGCTAAAACTGCCATTAGATTTTTTTACATCAAGAAAAACGGGTGAAGTTTTATCAAGAATTAGAGACACAGAAACTATAAGGTATACGATTTCTTCAACAACTGTTTCGGTTTTGATTGATACAATAATGATTATTTTTGGAAGCTTGTTTCTGTTTAAAATGGGTTCAAACCTATTGTACATTTCGATGATTCCAATTGTTATTTCAGCCGGTATTGTTTGGGGAATAGCAAGACCGTTGAAACAATTGATTAAGAATAGATCCATTGCGGAAGCGGAAAAAAATGCATCGATGTATGAAACTATTAATGGAATTGCGACAATAAAAGCTTTGTCTACTGAAAAAAATGCTTTTAGAAGAAACGAAGCTCGAATTGTGGAAGCCATAAATAGATGTGTTCGATTGGAAACTTTTGGAAATATAAATAATGCTGTACAAACGTTTATTTCGAGTGTAGGGACTTTGCTGGTTTATTGGATTGGTAGTTACAAAATCTTTAATGGAGAAATGTCCTTGGGACAACTGATTTCTTTTGTTACCTTGTCGGGATTCTTTTTGGGACCATTGAGTCGTTTGTTGACTATGCAGCCTAATTTGCAGGAAGCCTTTGTTGCGGCGGAACGATTGTCGGATATTATGGATATTGCTGAAGAAGATGAAAAAGAATCTGGGAATGATGAAGTTTCAAAAATGGAAAAGGAAATTGTATTTGATAAGGTTTGTTTTTCTTATGGAACTCGTGGTAGGGCAATAGATGAGATTAATTTGAAGATCGAAAAAGGTAAAAAGATTGCTTTTGTAGGAAAGTCTGGTTCTGGAAAATCAACAATATTGAAACTTCTGATGAAGTTTTATGAAACAGAAGATGGAAGTATTTTGCTTGATGGAAAGAATATCAGAGATTTGAAAACTAGTGATTATCGGGAGTTGATAGGTTATGTACCACAAGAAAGTCTTTTGTTTAGTGGAACGATTGGTGAAAATATTGCTTGGGGAATGGATTGTGTAACTAACGAAATGATTGAAGCGGCTGCGAAGGCGGCTCAGGCCTATGACTTTATTATGGCTTTGCCTGATAAGTTTAGAACTGTTGTGGGTGAACATGGAGCAACTTTGTCTGGTGGTGAACGACAACGAATAGCATTGGCTAGAATATTGATGCGTAATCCGGAAATTATTGTTTTGGATGAAGCTACGGCTAGTTTGGATAGTATTTCTGAAAAGGCGATTATGGAAACTGTGAACAGTTTTCATGATAGAACAATTATTATGGTTGCACATAGACTTTCGACGATTTGTGGTTGTGACAAGATATATGTGTTGGATAATGGAAAAATTGTTGAAGAAGGAAATCATGAAGAATTGTTAAAGATGAATGGAAAATACAAAGAATTATGGAGTGCGCAATATGAAAAATAGAGCATTAGTTTTAGAGCATGGTAATATGTTGCATTATTCCAGAGAGCTTGTTCAACTTCAGATTCCACGCGAAATCAATTTATTATATTATTCGATTTTAAGTTTGGTGTTATGTATATTTATTTGTTTGTTTACATTAAAGGTCAATGATGTTGTTAAAGTGAATGGATTTGTGAGAACTCAGATTAATAATTCGGAAGTAAAAAATGTTATTTCTGGAGAAATTGATAAGATTTTTTATCAACCAAATCAATTTGTAAATAAAGGCGAAATATTATTTTCTTTGAAAGATGACTTGTTTACGACATTGATAATTGATCTTGAGAATGAGAAAAGAAATCTGTTTGAACAATTAAATTGGGTGAATACATTGCTGGATAGAATTGAAAATGAAAAGATATGTGTTCAATTTAATGATGATTTGTTAGTCAAAACAAAAATAGATGAATATCAAAAAACATTATTATATCTGGAGAAGCAAATTGAAATTGTCAATTACCGATATGAAAAAGAATTGAATCAACCTAAGGTTTTATACAATCAAACTGCGGTGGATGAATTATTTTTTGAAAAGTCTTTATGCCAGAAAGAATTGGAAAAATATAAAGCTGAGTTTTTAGCAGAATTGATTCAGAAGAAAAAAGCTTATGAGTTGGAAATTGATAAAATTGAACAAGACCTGATAAGAAAATCTGAAGAATATTCTTATCTTGATATAAAAGCACCAGTTTCTGGATTTGTGCAAGAATTATCTTCATTAAATGTAGGGGACTATGTTTTTGCAAATCAACAGGTTTTAAATATTATACCAGCAGACTCGAAAAACTTTAGAGTTGAACTGGGGATTCCAACAAAGGATATTGGAGAAATTGTTCCGGGAATGAAAGTGAAATATCGTTTATCAGCTTTTCCGTTTTTTGAATATAGAGGAGCAGAAGGAAATATCAATGGGATAGATTCTGATGTAAGACAGGGAAATGATGGGCGATTGTACTATCGGGTGTATTCTGATATTGATAAGACTTCATTTACAAGCAATAAAGGGATTGAATATCCGTTAAGAGCTGGTATAGAAGTGGATGCTAGAATTGTGCTGGAAAAAATATCGGTTTTACATTTTATTTTAAGAAAATTGGATTTTGTTCAATGAAAAATAATAGAAAAACTTATAATCGATTTTATGATTTTGGACTAATGAATAAACGATTTTTAAAGGGATTTATTTTTTCTTCATTTTTAGTAATTCGATTTTTGTGTGGTTCGGAAGAAGTTGCTGCTGTTGAAAAAAATCTTTTTCAAGATTTTACTTTGATTGAAGAATCGAAAAAGGATTTGATACAAGACTTGAAATCTGAAGAGGAAAAAAGTGTTCTTGAGAGTTTGTGGGAATTATTATTAATTAATAATGTTGAAATAAGCAATGCAAACTATAAAGAAAAAATATCAGAGCATGGGGTTTCAGATTATTGGTTAACTTATGTTCCTTCACTTTCAGTAGAGACAGCTTCAACTTTAACCGGATTTTTTAATGAAGAAAATCTTTTTCCGAATGTACTTACAGGAAGTTTTTCCCTAAATGAAAATCTTCCCGGAGGTTTGTCGCTTAATCTTGCTCAAAGAGTATCTTGTTCAAAGTATTTAAAAGATTATAAAAAGAAAGAAAATTATTCCAATGTGAAATATGTGGATGTTGCTAATCTTTCGCTGGGGCTTTATAAAACTTTAGGAACTAATTTTATTCAAAAAGGTTTTGTGGATTCTGGAAAAAAAGAAAAAATCTTAATTTCGGAAATGGATAAGGTTTCGACAAAGAGTGTAATTCAATCTAAAGTGGAAGATTTTACCAATAATTTTATCAATTTTAGACAATATTGCAGAAACATTGAAAGCATTGGTAAAAGTATCAATTTATATTATGAATTATTTGAGGGTTCAAAGGATTTGTTAGAAAATCATAGTATTTCGTGGAAAGAATATTATGAAATTGAAGAAACAATTTGTGAATTGGAAAATAATTTGTGGGAAATAAAAAAGAACAAGGAAGAGAGTTTTGTTTATCTAGTAAACCTATTAGGTTTGGAAAATGATTTTTCTGAGGAAGATTTTGAAGAACTCGCTTTTGAAGGTAAGACTTTTCCGGATGAAGTGAGAAAAATGTTTTATAAAAATCCAATTATGGAATATTGTGATTTGCAGGAGGAATTAACAAAAACAAGCTTTGAGTTGAATAAACAGAATTTAGCACCTGTTGTAGGTTTGTCTTTGGAGCTTCCTGTTCATGATGGAAATGATTATAGCTATTTGGAAGAATTGACAGGGAATCCATCTAAGCAATGGAGTGTAGGTTTTGTTGTTAATTTATCGCCGGTATTTTTACTAAACAAAAAACGAATGGATGAAGAATATTTTGAGGCAATGAAAAATTATCAGAATCAAAGGGCGAATTATGAAATTGTTTTATCAAGAGAAGCTGAAACATATAGAAAAATGGTAGCGTTTTACAAAAATCAGCTTAATAACCTTGAAAAGGTTTACGAAAACAAAGTGGCGTTTTTTGATTCAATTAAGACTCTTTACGAAAAAGGACAATGTAGCTATTTGGAATTGCTTCAGGCTGAAATTGGTTCTATTGGAAAAAAATATTTGATGGAAGATTTTGAAGATTTAATTTGGTTGTATGAATGGATGGTTAAAAATCGAACTACAGATTGTGATTCATTTTAAAAAGTTTTAGCCCACAGAAATATTTTGAAGAATAGATTTTATCTAGAAAATAGATTTGTGGACTAAAAATCTTTTGTTAATCAAGCGATGTTGGAAAATGAAAGTGGTTTAGATTATTGTACATGAATAATCTCGCGAGGTTTACTTCCGTTGGCCGGACCTACAATACCCCGTTCTTCCATCTCTTCTACAAGACGAGCCGCTCGGTTATAACCAATTTTCAATCGGCGTTGGATATAAGATGCACTGGCTTTACCTGCCTGGTACACAATTTCCAAAGCCTGATTATAGAGAGGGTCTTCGTCTGCAGGATTGCCAAACAAATCAAGGTTGTCGTTTCCTTCGTCTTCATCAATGAAGATTTCTTCGTCGATGTAGTCTGGATCGCCAAACTGTTTAACATATTCAACGACATTTTCAACTTCGGAATCACTGACAAAAGTACCTTGGATTCGAACTGGATATGGATCGACTGCAGAAGCATAAAGCATATCACCACGACCAAGAAGTTTTTCGGCGCCAACACTGTCAATGATAATATTAGAGTCAGTTCTGGAAGCAACCATAAAGGCAATTCTACTAGGAATGTTTGCTTTAATCAGACCTGTAATAACATTTACAGAAGGGCGTTGTGTTGCAAGAACAAGATGGATACCAACTGCGCGGCTCATGGCTGTTAATCGAGCTACAATTGATTCCAGCTCTTTTCCGCTTGTGGCCATTAAGTCTGCGAACTCGTCAATGATAACCACGATGTAAGGAAGTTTTTCTGTACAGATATCGCGTTCTTTGATTCGCTGGTTGTAAGAAGAAATGTCTCGAACACCAAGACCGTCGAGTAATGCATATCGTCGTTCCATTTCGCAAAGACAATATTGCAATGCTTGGATTGCGCGTTTTGGTTCTGTGATAACTGGTGTAAGGAGGTGAGGTATATTGTTGTAAAGCTTTAATTCTACAACTTTTGGGTCTACAAGAATGAGTTTTACATCTTTGTAAGAGCGTTTGTAAAGAATTGAAAGAATAAGTGAGTTTACACAAACTGATTTTCCTGAACCTGTTGCACCTGCGATTAACATATGAGGTGTTTTTACTAAATCAATAAGTTGTGCTTTTCCTAGAATGTCTTTACCTAAAATAACTGGGACTGCCATTTTGTTGTATTCTGGTAAATCCATTTCGATAAGTTCGCGGAAACTAACGATAGAGCGTTCTCGGTTTGGAACTTCAATACCTACGGCTTGTTTACCTGGAATTGGAGCAACAATACGAACAGAACTTGCAGCAAGGCTTAATGCAATATTGTCTTGTAAAGCTACAATTTTGCTTAATTTTACACCAGGTGCTGGAAGAAGTTCGAACATTGTTACAACTGGTCCTTTTTTGATGCCGATTATATCTGCGTCAATGTTAAATTCTGCCAGAGTTTGTTTAAGATTCAAAGAGGCTTGTTTTGTTTGTTCATCAATTATCCAATATTGGTCGCCTTTGTATGCTGTGAGCAAGTCTGAAGGAATTACATAAGGTCCTTTTGGAACAGCTTGATTTGTGGTTGGAAGATTGCCTTCTATCTCCCGTGTTTTAGGTGTGTTTTCTTGTTGCTGGGCAAAGAAAAAATCTTCAAGTTCGTCTGCGGTAAGATTATTTGCAGAGTTAGCGTTAGGATCCAAATCATCTAAATCTATGCTTGATTTTGAGAAAGGGGATTCTGTTTTGGCTGGATTTGCTTTTTCAGTCACCTGAACAGGCATTTTTGTAGGTTTTTGTCTTTGAATATCAGCTTCCATGTCGGAAAAAACATTTGAAACGGCAGATGAGAAGGTGGATTTTCCTGTTTCTTGTTGAGATATTTGTTGGAAGATAGAGCTTGAAGAAGTCAATGCTTCTGGAACTTCTTTAATTTCGTCAGATAATTCTTCTACTTCATCGGCATTCATATCAATGTCAAAAAAGTCGGGATCAAGAGTTGCGTCTTTATTGTCGGAATTATTGGAGTTGTTAGGCTCAGTATAGTTTTCTTCATCTAAAGGGTTCTGTAATTCTGTTTCGTATTCAAAAATTGAATCCTCCAGAGAATAATCATCTTCTAAAAAAGGGTCGCGAAGATTTTCGATATTTGGTTCTGGTAAAGTTACATCTTCAACATAGTCGTCATCTTCAAAATCATTGGTGTCTTGAGGAACAGAAGACTGATAAACAAAATCCATTGGTCTAGAAGATTGTCTGGTTTGGTTTTGAGCAATGTCATTTGGAGAAACTACATCATCGGTGTAAGATTTTATTTCAGGAACATCAATTTCTGGCACATGAATGTCATCATCTTCTTCCAAAGAAATCTTTGAAGGATATTGAGGTACAGTTCTAACCTTTTTTGGGGTTGTAGATTCTACAGGCTTCTTTTCTTCATCATCGTGAAGAATTATTTCTGAGGGAAAAGCTGGATTTGGATGAACTCTGCTGTCAATGAATCGGGTTGTGGCATAAGGATCGTTGGATTCATTTTGAGTAATAGAATCTTTTGGATTTGCAGCTTGGTTGTTCACCTGCACATCTTTCTCTTGAACAGACTGAACCTTTTGAGATTCCTGTACTGGAGTTTGTGTTTTTGAATAATTGGTTAAATCAATGGTGTTTTCTTTATATGGATTTTCTTCCTGTTTATCTTTTGGCGGAAAATCCAAAGCTGGGTCGTTTTCATCAAAATCTTCTATATATTCTGGTGGCAAAGTTTCTGGCACTGGTGGAAGATTCGACCATTCCAATTCTTCAACTTCTGGTTCTTCAAAGTCAGCTGGATTTATTAAAGCGGCATATTCTTCTTGAGTAATAATAGAACCCGGATTAGAGGAGCTTGATTCTTCGTCTGAATCATCATCCGATTGAAGTTTTTGATTTAATGCTTCTGAATCTGCCTTTGCTTGAGCCAATGCTGCGGCTTTTGCTTCTGCCTGGATTTTATCAATGTCGGCATAATCGTCAATTGTTGGAATATCTTCTTCCACTTCTTCAACGACTTCTTCTTGATAAACATCATCTGCTAAAGCAACTAAATCTTGGAAAGATTCATCAAAAGTTTCTTCTTCCAAAGTTTCCTCTTCATCTTGAAGGGTTTCGGCGGAAGTATCAACGGTTGGTGTTATTTCTGGCTGTGAAATATTTTCCTCAGATTGTTCAGAATCAGCTGTATTGTTATCAGAATTATTATTAATTGCAGCAAGTGTATCTTCTGTGTTTGCATTTTCCTTTTGAGTTTCTGCAATCTGATTTGCTAAGTCGGTATTATTTTCGCTTGTATTTGCAGGTTGAACTTCAATTGGATTAGCCTCAGTTGTATTATCTTCTGGTTTATTGGCTTCAGTTAAAACAGAAGGTTCAGTGTTAACTTTTACTTGAGAAAGTGCTTTGTCAAAGGTTGATGTTTTTATATTCTCAAACTTAAAGTTGTCAGTTTCAGAGTCATTGTTTTCAAAATCATCCTTTTTTGCTGGAGTTGGCCGAGGTTTATTTTTATAGAAGATTTTTTGATTTACAGTTTCTGCCATTACTCCTGCGCCAAGGATTTCAATCACAACAAGCATGGCTCCTGTAATAAGAGCAATAATCATTTTAATCATGCTGGAGTTTGAATGAAGCACAAAAATTGAGCGGCAAATCTTTTCTGTAATAACAGCCGTAAAGAATGGAATGATTGCTGTTATCAAATGCATGGTTTTCTGGCTGGTCCAAGTTGTAGCAAAAGACGAAAGACCCGCATACAACAAGAAAATTGGAATTAAAATGCTGGAAAATCCATACACTGTATACAGCATATTTCCTAATATATAGAGAAAATTATTATGTCCTGGTCCACCAACTCCAAAATCTAAGATTTGTAACAGTAAGCTGATGGAAAAAAATGCTGCCAGCAAAAGCAAGACAGTTCCGGTAATAATGCTAGATTTATTAGATGATTTCATAGTGAAATTATCGGATAAATAAAAAAAGATTTTAGTTTTATGTTGTTAGTTAGAAGAAAAAAAGAGTATAATTGCACTCAGATAATCCATTTTTGCACAAATAAAGGATTTAGGATTTTAATGGCAAATGCAAAATTAAAATGTCATCGTTGTCCAGAATGCCGAGGCTTTGGTTGTCTAGGCGAACTTCCAGGACTTGGTGGCGTTTTTGAAAGTCAGAATTTTCAGTTGAATTGTCAAGGTTGGGAAAATCTTAGAGAAAAAGCCGCTTCCACCAATTCCAATGCTCTTGAAAAAATACAAGCTATAAATTATCTTCCTCAAAATGTTCGTTGTGGCCCTGTAACTGGTGCAGTTGAAAATATTGGTTACGCACAGGAAAAAGATTTTTATTATCCTTATTTGAAAAAAGCTTATGATTCAGGTTTTGGTCTTTGTGTTGGCGATGGTTGTCCTGATGAAAAATTGCAGTATGGAATTGAAGCAGTAAAATCTCTTGGCCAGAATGCTAAAGCCGCTTTTTTCCTAAAACCGTATCCTGATGAAAAATTGGCGGAACGGGTAAAATGGGTTCAACCTTATGCAGAATATATCGGAATTGATATTGATTCTTACAATATTATCACCATGCGCAAGTTAGTGAATCTTGAACGAAAGACTCCACAGCAGCTTATGACTTTTAGAAAGAGTTTTGATGTGCCTTTTGTAATAAAAGGAGTTTTTACGAAGGATGATATTGAATTGGTAAAACAGGTAAAACCAGATGTTGTTTACATTTCAAATCATGGTGGACGAGTTGAAACAAGAATTGGCAGTACAGCCGATTTTTTGGCCGAAAATGCTCAGGAACTAAAAAAATATTGTTCGCAGATTTGGGTGGATGGTGGAATCCGTTCAAGATTGGACATTCAAACCGCAATTTATTATGGGGCAGACAAAGCAATAATTGCCCGACCATTTATTCGTGCTACCTTTGATGAACAGAAAATAGAATTGTAGTTTTCTTCATCTCATTCCAGGCCTTTTACTGTTTGCTAAATCCCTATTTTTACTCTATAGTTTATTTATGAATACAAAACATAATATGCAGCTTTTACAGGAGCTCGCTTCTAAAAATGGTCCTTTATGCGTTGGTTTGGACACAGATCCATCTTATATTCCAGAAAATATTCTTAAACAGTATGCAAGTCCAGCTCAGGCGGTTTTGGCTTACAACAAGGCAATTGTAGAACGAGTTGCCGCCGAAAAATCTGCTTGTTGCTGTAAAGTTCAAATTGCTTATTACGAAGCTATGGGCTTGGAAGGTATGAAAGTTTATGCAGAAACACTTAAGCTTGTTCGAGAAAGTGGTTTAATTGCAATTTCTGATATTAAACGCGGCGACATTGGTGCAACTTCCGATGCTTATGCAAAGGCGCATTTTAAAGGCGATTTTGAAACAGATATCATTACAATCAATCCTTACATGGGTTTTGACACTTTGGTTCCATTTACAAAATATTCAAAACCAGAAGATGGCGGAAAAGGTGCTTTTGTTCTTTTGTGCACATCAAATCCGGGAATGGTAGATGTTGAACATCAGGAATTAAAAGCTGGCGGTCTTCTTTTGGAAAAAGTTGGTGATGAAATTGCCCGCATTGGCGATGAATGGAAATCAATTTATCCAGAACAGACTTGTGGAATATTTGGTGCAGTAGTTGGTGCTACTCAGGAAAAAGATGCCCGTTATCTTCGCGACAAATATGCCAATACATTTTTCCTTATTCCAGGTT
Organism: Treponema sp.; assembly: GCA_024402595.1. Classification (GTDB taxonomy): domain Bacteria; phylum Spirochaetota; class Spirochaetia; order Treponematales; family Treponemataceae; genus Treponema_D. The sequence goes on from JAKSTL010000017.1 coordinate 32,011, forward strand.
ATGGCGCTCAAGGTGGTGCTGCTAGAATTGCGGCAACTTTGTTGGATCACGCGGGCGGTACAGTTAATTCTAGTCGTGGAATCCTTTGTGCATGGAAGAAAGATGCCGATTACGCAGAAAAAATGGCAGCAGGAACTTTAACTCTTAATGACATTGCAGATGCAGCCGCTAAAAATGCAATTTTCAGCAAGAACGATTTGTTGAATGCAGTAAAAGAATTATAAAATAAAATGGGCGTTCCCCAAAAAACTTCCGCTTCGCTTCAGTTTTTTGGGTCGCTATGTCCGCTATTCCCTAACGGTCAGCCTCCGCACTCCTTCGTAACCTTTGGTTACTCACTCGCTTACGGTGGCCGCTCCGCGTAGCTCCCAGCGCTAACGCAAATCCATTAAAAATCAGGAGATTTTATGAAAAAAGAATCAGCACAGAATAAACTTTTTTCTATGTTTGTTTTATTTTCTTCTATTATATTTGCATTTTTTGCAGGTTGTAAAATAAATCCAGATAGTGGCAATTCTGATAATGAAAATTATGGTGAAGAAAAAGAAATCATAGTTCCTGTAAGTGTTCAGCCAGAATTAGAACCAGCACCGCTTTTTGGAGAAAAGGCTAAAATAAAAAACGAAAAACCAGAATATCTTCCTGATGAAGTTTATTATGCCTATGATTTAAATGGTAATTTTAGCGTTGGAGAAACAAGTTCAAGCCGTAATCTATATAATGGAAAATCCATAATAACAGTAATACCAAAGGGAAACGGTTTGGAAATTATAAAATATCATGATTCTATTTGGTGGTATGTAGACATTCATATTTACAATGTTAGCCGTGGAATAGAAAATGCCAGAATTACCACAAGTGTGGAAGATAATAACAGTGGTAGAAAAACTACATATTTTTATCCTTTTGTAACTGCGGGCGAAGAATACAAAATCTATATTACAAAACAAGATGAAAACTGGGTAAATTGGGCTAGTTACGAAAATGATTCAGTTTATGTAACCGCAATTGGTGGAATGGGAAATTATAATATTTCTAAAAAAGGTTATGAGTTTGATAATTCCACAAAAACGGTAACATTTAATCAGATGAAATTGAATCTTCCAGAAGAGGTTATAAATAATGGAACTATTGGCGGTGGAGTTTATAAAGCGGCTCTTTGGACAGGAGATTCAAAATGGCCTGGAGACTATAAACTTAATGATTCTGCTTTATGCTTAAATGATAACAGAGAAGTTGCGGACTTTATAAAAAATGCAGATACAATTTCTGTTTCTCTTCATTATAACTATGGTTATTGGGATAATTATTACAAAAAATATTACAACTATGAATGTACATTTATAGAAGGAACTATTTATGAAGAATCAATGGATTCGTCTAGCGTAATGATACTGGAAGGTGGAGAGACAATTCCTAATGTATATATTTCTACAAGTAGCGGTTGGAATGATGCTGCAACTTATCACTTTGGAGACAGCTGGCAACCTGCAAGAATTAGAATAGAAGGAATTGACGGAACTGATGATGTTTCTGAAACTTCTGTTTATTTAAAAGACCGAGGTAATTCTACAAAATGGACTGGCAAAACACCATTTTCGTTGAAGTTTGAAGAAAAAATAAAAGTTCTTGGAATGCCAAAATCAAAACGATGGGTTTTAATGGCAAACTATTATGACCGTTCTTTAATCCGAACTGATTTTGCGGGTTATGTGGGTAACAATGTTTTTAATTCTTATTGGAATGCCAGTTTTACTCCTGTAAATGTTTATGTAAACAATAGATTTATTGGAACTTACGATATTGGCGAAAGTAATAAAATTGCAAAACAGAGAGTAGATGTTCAAAGTTTGGAAGATTTTGCCGATGGAAAATCTGATTTTGAAGATGTAAATGATGACGGAAAAATAGACATTCAAGATGCAGGTTTTATGGTAGAAATTGATACTGCTATAAACTGGGGTGGAAAATTAAACAGAGAAAATTACAAAACTTCTGTTGGTTATGATGGAAATGCCGCAGAACGAATATATTTTTATTCTTCGGAATACTGTATTCCAATGACTTTAAAAGACCCTGATTTTGGCGATGGCAAATATTCAGATGCAAAGTGCAAGGAATATGGTTTGTATGCAAAATCTAAAATTGATGCTTTTGAAAAAATGCTTCAGAAAAAAAGCTTTGCTTCTCGTTATCAAGATTATATTGACCCGCTTTCGTTTATAGACTGGTATTTAATAAACGAGTTTGCCAAAAACTCCGATGCCAACTTTCAGAAATCTGTACCTGTAACTTATAATCCGGCAACTGGAAAACTTTATATGGGACCAAACTGGGATTTTGATTTAGGCTTTGGAAACTTTAACCACAGTTACAATTTGATTGGTGGCGGAAGTTCAACTGTAGATAATCCTACTGGCTGGTATATTTGGGGTGGAAAAAAAGGTTGCGATGAAAATGCTTTGTACAATCAGATGCATGGAACCGAAGTTCAGACTTGGTGGATAAACCGTTTAATGGAATCTAGAAGTTTTAAAAAAGCTGTAAAAGCTCGTTGGAATGACAGAAAACTATATTTGCTTAATGCTATAAATAAACAGATTGTAGATTATGCTAATTTGGTGGTAGATTACATTCCTGCTAACGAAGAAAATCTTCCACGATTAGGTCAATATGAATGGAATGGTCCGAGTGGTTATGCAAGCCGAATAACTTATGATTCTGAAGTTGCATATTTTTACGAATGGTGTATGGCTCGTTACAAATGGATGGACAAGGAAATAAATAAATTGTAATTGCGGGGCGTTGCGGGCTGCATAGGGCCCGCTGGAAGGGGTGGCCGAAGACTTTGGCTGAGGCCAGGGGAAGGCCGACGAGCTTGCTCGTTTCCCCTTATTATGTTGGAAATAATTGTTTGGAGGTATATATGTTTGCTGATTGTGAAGAGAATCCATTGCCAACTTATTGTTCTGGTGAGGTTGTGAGTTGTGAAAATGTTAAGGAAGCGGTGCCACAAGGTTCGGTATTTTTGTTAAAAGTAACGACTAATCAGCTGCCTGCCGCGGGTCAATTTTTTATGTTGCATCCTGAGAGAAGTAATTATCTTTTGGGAAGGCCTATTAGCGTTTATCATGTGGAAAATGGGGCTGACGGAAAAAATGTTGTTTACTTTTTAATTTTGCTTAAGGGAAACGGTACGGCGGAACTTAATCATTTGCGTTGTGGCGATAAAATTAAGCTTTTGGGGCCTTGTGGAAATAGATTTTATCCTTCTGGTAGTGACAAAAAAGTTTTGATTGTGGGAGGCGGTATTGGTGTTGCTCCTGTGGCTGGTTTTGCAGAAACTTTGGCGGAAGGTTCTTATGATTTTTATGCATCATTTAAGTCTGGCTGTTACGGATTGGATTATATAAAACCAAATAAACTGGTGATTACGACGGATGATGGTTCGGTTGGTGTGCATGGTATGTTGCCGGTGGCTTTAACGGAAGAAGCTTTGTCTAGCGGAAATTATGCGGCTGTTTATGCTTGTGGACCTACTCCGATGCTGGCTTATGTTAAACAGATTGCTGAAAAATGCGGTGTTCAATGCTGGCTTAGTATGGAAGCGCGTATGGCTTGCGGGGTTGGGGTTTGTCTTGGTTGTACGATTGAAACAACTTTGGGACGAAAGCGCTGTTGTAAGGATGGTCCAATTTTTGATTCTAGAGTGCTGACTTTGGAAAAACCTGCGGATTCTGTGGCGGGAATTAAAGTTCAACCTAGAAGAGAACCGTTGGCGGCGGGAGAAGAACCTGATTTATCTGTAGATGTGGCGGGAGTTCATTTTGAAAATCCTGTGATTGGTTGTTCTGGAACTTTTGGGTTTGGTACGGAATATGCTTCGGTTTTTGATGTAAACAGGCTTGGCGGTATTGCTTCTAAGGGTTTAACTTTGGAGCCTAGGGAAGGAAACAAGGGTGTGCGAGTTTGGGAGATTCCATCGGGGGTTATGAACTCTATTGGGTTGCAGAATCCTGGAATTGAGCATTTTATTGCCAGTGAATTGCCGGAAATGATGGCCTTGAAACCTGTGGCTATTGCGAATCTTTCGGGATCGACTATGGAAACTTATGTGGAAGGGGCTAAGCTTTTGGATAAAACTGGAGTTCCGATGATTGAATTGAACATAAGTTGTCCAAATGTAAAAGCGGGTGGTGCTGCCTGGGGAATGACTTGTTCTGCTGCTGGGGATATTGTAAAAGCGGTTCGGGCAGTTACTAAAAAACCTTTGGTTGTAAAATTAACACCTCAGTCGCTGGAATTGAACAAGGTTGCTTTGGCTTGTATTGAAGCGGGGGCGGACGGAATTAGTTTGTGCAATTCTTTCCAGGGTATTGCGATTGATGTTGAACGAGGGGTTCCTGTTTTTGAAAATCTTAAGGCGGGTGTTGGTGGTCCTGCGGTTCGGCCAATTGCGGTTAGGTTGGTTTATGAATTGGTGGAAGCTATAAATCAATTGCCGGAAGAAAAACGAGTGCCTGTAATTGCTATTGGTGGAATTGCAACCTGGTCTGATGCGGTTGAGTTTATTATGGCGGGTGCGGCTGCGGTGGAAGTTGGAACTGCTACTTTTGCTAATCCTTTGGCGATGGTGGAAATTATTGATGGTATGGCGGCTTTTATGAAGCGGAAGGGATATAAATCTTTGGATGATTTCCGGGGGTGTATTCAGAAATAGCGCCAGGTTAGGGATTGTAGCACCGCTGAAGGCGTTCCGGAGCGCAGCGGAGGAATGGAGCGCTGGGACGCGGAAGTGCGAAAAGCCCGACCCGAACGAAGTGAGGGGAACCACTTATGAATAAGGAAAAATATAATCAGAATATTGAAAATGCAATTTATTCTCTTGGAAATAATTTTAGGACTAAAAAACTGATTGAAAAGTTGATGGCGGGCGAAAAGGTTTTTGTTGCGGCTATGGGTGGTTCGGTGACGGAAGGTGCGGGGCCGTTGAATCCTGATGGTAGCGAAAAATGGACTAGGGGTTACGCTTTTCAGTTTGTGGAAAAATTGAAGGAAAAATATCCGAGGGCGGAGGTTGTATTTGATGGAACTGGACTTAGTGGTACTCCGTCGGCGCTGGGAGTTATTCGTTATGAAAAGGATGTGATTCGGGAGTTGGGGGAGAGTCCTGATTTGCTGATTTTGGAGTTTTCGGTGAATGATGGGGGAGAATGCACTGGAACTCGTGGGTTTGAGAGAATTATTCGAAATGTGTTGGAGGCTAAGGAGGATGGGCTTGTAATTCCTTTGTATGCTCATGCAACTTACGAAAATACACAAGGGCTTATGATTCCGGTGGCTGATTTTTATAAGCTTCCTCAGGTTAGTATTCGAAATGCGTTGGAAAAACCGGACTGCGGTGTGGATTTGAGCAAGAATGGGGAATTTTTTGCGGATTATGTGCATCCGACGGAAGCGGGGCATGAATTTATGGCGGATTGTTTGATGGCGGTTTTGGAGAAGTCGGCATTGGCGGCGCTGGACGAAAAGGCGAGAATTCCTGCTGGCTTTTATAACAAAAATGCCTTTGAGAATTTTGGTGTAATTTACGCAAATTCTGAAAATTTTCTTGCCTGTGAAGGTGGAAATTCTTTGGTAGCGCAGAATTCTTTGTCTGCCGAAGAAAATTCTTCTGGTGGTGGAAGAGAATTCTTGTCTGCTGAGCAAACGGAATGTGCCTGTGGAAAAATTTTGGTGGAAGCCGGGGATTTTTGTGGAATTGATGCAAATTCTCAAAGCATAAAAAAAGGTGGAACGGAATTTCCTGAAAACTGGTATCGCTGCGGGGCGGAAAAAACTGGAAATGAACCATTCAGGCTGGAATTGGAATGCAAGACGCTGATTATTGCCTATAAACATCAGGGGCATTGGTTGCCGGAGGAATTTGGTAAGGCGCAGGTTTTTGTGGATGGTGTTTTGACAAAAACTTTTGATGGAAACGCTTATGGGCCAAATGGCGAAAAATCTGGTTGGAATGATTGTGTTACGGAACTTTTGGTAGATTCTTCTGATTGCGAAAAACATGTAATTGAAATAAAAATGACAGAAGGCTGCGAAAAACAGGGATTTACAATTCTTGCTTTTGGTTACAGCAAATAGATAAACGGTAGAATAGTTTTGTAAAAGGAGATTATATGAAAAAACTAGGATTATTATTTTTAGGAGTGTTTGTTTTTCTGGCAATGTCTTGTGAGTCCACAAAGGTTGCGGAAAATAAAACAGAAGATGTGACTGTTAAGGTGGAAGCGGAAGTTCGTGAAGAGCCAAAAGTAAAGGAAAGCCCAGCCGTTGTTCATCCTTTGAAAATTGAAGATGCAAGATATGACGAATTGATGCAAAAATCTTTAGTTTCTGTTGGAAACACTTATCGTTTGAAGAAAGTGATTGAAAAACTTAGAGCGGGAGACGAGGTTTATATTGCAGCTCTTGGTGGTTCGGTAACAGAAGGTGCTGGTCCTGCAGATTATAAGGACGGTTATGCTTATCAATTTTGTAGAAAATTAAAGAAAACTTATTGTCCTGATGGTGGAAAAAATGTGTATTTTAATGGCGCTGGACTGAGCGGAACTCCTTCGGAATTGGGGTTGGTTCGTTACGAAAGCGATGTTGTTCAGGTGCTTGGTCATAATCCAGATTTGTTGATTGTTGAGTTTGCAGTAAATGATGACGGACAGGATGCAAGTACACGAGCGTTTGAAGCATTGGTTAGAAATGCATTGGTGGCAAACGACGAATGTGCAGTAATTGGACTTTATTCCGCCGCAACTTACGGAAACTCTGCCGCCGCAAAAACTCCAGTTGGAAATTATTACCGCATTCCACAGGTAAATGTTTTGGCACTTGTAAACGAAGCCGTTTCTGTTGGTGATTTTACAAAAGAAAAATATTACACAGACACCGTTCATCCTACAAAAGACGGCCACGAAATCCAGGCAGATTGTTTAATGAACTTGGTAGCAAAAACCGACGCAGCTTCTATGCCAGAACCTTTTGATATTCCAGAAGAATGGTACAAAACAAAAGATAAGGCTTTTACAAACTTTACCCGCATTCTTGGAAATGACGAAAATGTTACAATTGACGCCGGAAGTTTTACAGCAACAGACAACAGTACACAAAGCATTAAGAAAACTGGAAAAGGCAATTTCCCACAGAACTGGCATCATTCTGCAACAACAGGCACAGAAAGTTTTGTAATGAACATTTCTTGTAAATCTTTAATTTTTGTTTACAAAGAACAGGGCTCTTGGTTGGCAGAAAAGTTTGGTAATGCCGAAGTGTATGTGGACGGTAAAAAAGTTGCCACCTTTGATGGAGGAAAAGCTGGTGGTTGGTGCAATTGTGTTCCAAAAGTAATCATCGATGGAAAACAAGTGGCTGACCATGTGGTTGAAGTAAAAATGACCGATGCCGATGCGTCAAAAGGCTTTACAATCGTGGCAATGGGATATAG
>JAKSTL010000170.1 GCA_024402595.1 Treponema sp.
ATCAAAACTGTTACCTTTATCAATATTTTCAAGTTTCATAGTTTTATTATAAAGTCATTTGATTATTTCTGCATAAAGCTGTGGTTTAATTTTTTGTAGGGAAAACAATATTTTGTTTACGATATTCAAATCAATTGGTATTGATTGGGATAAGTATTCTTAAATCTATAAAAATGCCTGTCCCAGAATGTAAGCTTCTTCCTGCCGATAATCATAACCTTTTTCTTTTGGTTCGAAATTTTTATCATAATCTACAGCCAGGTGCCAGTCATAACCAAAAACAGGACTTTCTATAAACTTCCAATTTTTCTTTTCAAAACCAGATTCGTCTAATAATTTTGCAAGCAGCGTTGCAGGATATTTTCCATTTGCATCGGAAATTAAATGCTTTTTGATCCTACAAAACCGATTTTTGAATAGTTGCTGGGATTTCCGGAAATTACGATTGCCTTAATTTTATTTTGTCTGGCAGTTTCTTCCACTTTTCTGATTAGAAATTTACCAATTCCCTGTCGTTGAAATTCAGGTAAAATTGCAAAAGGCCCAAAAGAAATAATTTCTTCAGTTTTTCCGTCTTCTGATTTCAGCCATGCTTTTGTGGTTTGAATGCTGCCAACAATTTTTCCATCAAGGACAGCAACAAAAGAATATTCAGGCAGGTAATCTTTGTGACTGCGCATAATATGAACTAAATACGGAGAATCTGAACCCGGATAATAAATATTCCAGAAAGCTTCACGGGTTACATTTTCAACTTCATGATATTCTTCTTCTGTCTCATGCCTTATTACAATTCTGGTTCCCAAATCATTAATTTTATTTTTCATATCTGTCTCTCTTCAACAAAATAAAATGAAAGTTACTTCTGCTGATATTTTACACGATAGATTTTGAATTCGAAAGTTTTTCCTACGCTTTCTTTTATTTTTTTGAAGGCATAGAGATAGTTATTTACGCAACAATTAAAAGGCCAGTAATACCGGTTAAATAAATTCTTTGTAAATGCTTTTTTCTATGTTATAATTGACTTGGGGGGTTTATATGAAAAAACATTATTTAATAATTTTTATTACTTTTATTTTTTCTGCTGTCTTTACATCATGCGCTCCTACTACTGGGAATAAGAATCCTATAACAGAAGAAAAAGGCTTTACACTCAACTTATCTGACTTTGCTATTTGGAGCGGAGAAAATTCAACTTATAATAAGACAACTCACAAATTTTCTGGAAATTCAGACGGAAGTGCAGGACTTTGGCTTGGCAATTATGACAAAAGCACCTGGACTGAATATAACTGCATAAGAATCACTTATTCTACAGAAGATTATGGCTTCTTTTTTGCAGTAGACTATAAAGATTCAGGAAACACAATAGAAGAACAATTTTACTGTCCTTCCAACATGACAGAATTTGTTGTTCCACTTAACAAGGCTCTTCTTTCTAAAATCGAACAAATTAAAATCTACGGATGCTGGAATCACAAAGTAAACATTACCTTAAAAAGCGTAACACTTTTGAATCGTAAAGATCCGGGCCCTTCTAAAACTTATACAGAACCTCCTGTAGAAAAAATTACAGATGCAGGTTCAAAAAAAATAAACGCATCTATTTCTTCATGGAAATTTCTTCCACAGATTGGCACTGGTTTTCAGTACGGAATTGTCAGCGGCGATAACCGCAGCATAGATTTTGGATATGATATTTCATACGGCGGACTTGGCTATCCTATTGAATCAGAAGAAACAATTAAACAGATTCATGCAAAAGGCTTTAAAACACTGCGCCTTCAGGTTACAAGCGGAACTCACATCATTGATGATAAATACACAATTGATCCTGCTTTCATAAAACAGGTAAAGAAAATTGTTGACTGGGCAATTGCAGATGACATGTACGTAATTATCTGTGAAGGACTTGCTTATCTTTATGACAATCAGACTGCCGCGCAGGAACACTACTCTGGTTATTGTGTAAACAGAAAATATGAAGATGAATCAAAAGCATTTTTGAAGGCAGTTTGGGAACAGCTGTCCCTTGCTTTCAATAATTCATACGATGAACATCTTATATTCGAATTTATGAACGAACCTCTTGATACCACAGATCATATGTATCAGCCACAGACAGTTTGCGCAACTTGTATGGAAGATTTCAAACTTCTTAATGAATTAAATCAACTGGTTCTTGATACAATCCGCGCTTCCGGAGGAAACAATGCAGAACGTTATCTTATGGTACCAACTCTTGCTCAATCACCTTTTGCAACAGGAGAAGATATTTTTAAATTACCAGATGATTCAAAATACAACGAAGGAAAACCAAACAAGCTTATAGTTTCAGTTCATTGCTATCCAATGGAAAGTTCTCCAGAATTCATAAAGCTGTATTATACAGCTTCAATCAAAAATAAATTCCTTGCTTTCTTTAAGGAAATGGATAAAACTCTTTTTGCTAAAAAAATTCCTGTATACTTTTCAGAAACAGGCGGTTCAAGAAAAACAAGTATCGTTGAACGCATTAACTGTATGACAGATTTTATTGCAGAAACACAAAAAGACAACAGAAGCTGCGGAATATGTCATCACGAAAATGCCGATACAGCAGTTAAAAGCGACGGCTTCGGTTATTTTTCAAAGGAAGC
>JAKSTL010000171.1 GCA_024402595.1 Treponema sp.
TGCTTTTCAACGCCTCAATTTTCATAAAAGGAAAAGTTTGCTCTGCTCTTACCTTGGACGGAATTATCAACACCTCAAGTGAAAGTGATCTTCGATTTATACCACTGAAACCACAGATTACCAGCGAGGTCGTCCTTGCATGGAAAAAGGGTGTAATCATTTCAAAGCAGGCACAGTTACTGCTGGACGAGATAAAGAGGACTTGCTAGTTATTTTAATAATATTATACCAATCTTTTTATTTCTTGAATAAATTAACATAAAAAAAGCAAACTGGTAAAAATATTTTCTACCAGTTTGCCCGGGTTTAAGATTGCTGAAGTGAAAGTGATGAATTGATGAAGGATTAAAATTTTTTAACTATGCAGTTATAAAGGCCAGTCAAAATTAAAAGTATTGCAAATTCGCTGACAGCGAAGGATAAAATTATCAATTTTTACAGCTTTATATGGCAAAGTCGAAAGTTTTCATCTTCAACAACTGAAGATAAAATCCTCCATAAATAGAACTTGTTTCACTTACAATTACATTATCCGGGTCTGTTGCCATTTTTTTTCACCTTCCCAGGTTAATTCAAAATCGGTTTTGTCCAGAATATCCATCAATTTTGCTGCTTCTTTTTTGAGTTCAGCACGAACACGCATAGCTTTCTGTAAAGTCATTTGTTACCCCTTTGTTCATTAAGTATATGAATAATATATCAAAGAGGTTTCTCAAATTTTGAGAAAATTCATTACTGGATTCAAATTATATAAAATGAATGTTCAAAACTGTTCAAGTTCTCCTATGAAGGTCAGATGTTTTGACAAAGATAATTGATAAGGATTTGTTCCAGGTTGATTCAATGGTATTTCTGTTCCAAGTTCTTTGTAGTATTTCATCCAGTAATCTGAAATCTCCTTTACCCCGTCTCCAAATTTCATAGGTATTGTTTCAAAAACCGGTATTAATTTTGTGATATACTGAGAGCAATAAAGACCTTCTGATTCAGGATAAAAACCTGCATTATATGCAAGCCCGATATATTTTTCTGCTTCTGTTTTTACCTTTTGTGCATCTATATCTGCATAACGATAGACAGATACAAGTTTAGATTCTTCTTTTAGATATGATCGTAATGATTGTTTATTAACTCCCAGTTTTGGTGTCGCATGATAAATCAATCCATCAAAATAAATTCCAACATGACTATAAATACTATCCTGCTTTATTTCAGTAATGGCTTTTGAAATATCTGAAGAATCCATCATAAAGAGAAGATCGCCTTGCTGTAATTCATTTATGGTTAAAGTATTTTTTATTTTACTCATACTTAAATAATATATTGTAATTTGGAGTAAAGTCAAAGATAAGAGGAAATGGAATTATAGAACACAAAAAGGACAGGCTGAATTTTATTCTTTACTTCAAACTCAAAACAATATCAGTCTTACCCTTTCCTGCTGCAAGGAAAGTTTTTATTTCTTTTATATCAGTAATGTTAAGTTTTCCGAGCTTTGTGTAACTCCAGTTGTTATTGTTATAGAAAAAGCTGATTGAATTTCCCTGATAAAGAACGATGTCGCCTGGAACTGTTTCAATCTGGGAATTGTCAGCTGGAAGTCTTGTTCCGAAAGTTCCGACTTTTTCAAATCCGCCGTAATCATCGGTTTTAACAGTTACATTGCCTTTTTTAAGAAGTTCAAGAAGAGCTTTTGTTGCAGCATTATCAACCAATGTTGCAGTTTTTGTTACGCCGTTTACGGTTACGTTTATTGTTGTTCCCATAGTTTTTTCACCTGTTGGTTTTGATGATTGAGCACATGCGGAAAATGAGAAGAAGCATAATGCCAGAATTGTAAGGAGTGATTTTTTCATAATTAGTTAACCTCATAAACCGTATAAGCATGGTCGAATTCATAGCCAAGTTTTTCTGCAAGTTTTACTGAATTCATATTCTGTGCATCCCAACTTGGATAAAGTCCTTCTTCAAGGCAATTTAAAATTAAAGCGGAACACGCTACGGTTGCAAAATGTTTTCTGCGTTCCGATTCAATTGTGTCAACTTCGATTTCAATTCCTTCCAGGTATCTTGTGTACGAAGATGCTCCGGCAACAATTTTTCCGTTTTTCAAAATAACAATTCCCCGTCCCATTTTAAGAAAATAATCTTTGTCCTTGAATGAGGAAACAAAATCTTTTGTCAAAGAATCCTGAAGGCATTTGTCATAAAGTTCAGAATCTATTTTCTTTAATTCATATCCCGACGGAAGAAGCGATAGATTGCGCTTTAGTTTTTCACGATTAAAATTTGTGTCTTTTTTAATTGCGTATCGATCACGCTTGTTTGCGGAAGGAAAACAGTTTTCAATTATTTTTGCCCATTCCTGATTCTGTGGCACCATAATCACAAAACCTTCTGGCTTTGTGACTACAAGTTCTTTGTTTGGGACACCAGCGAAAAAAGCAAAGCACCCGACAAATGCCATTGCTGATTTTGGGTTTTCCAAATCTTCAACAAAAATTTCCCCCATCACTTTCTGTAAACAAGAGTATATTAAAGTTTCTTTCCATCCTTCAAAAAGTTTCTCAACCTTCGAGGTATCAGTCAGCA
>JAKSTL010000172.1 GCA_024402595.1 Treponema sp.
CTGAAGTGCTACCATTACACAATCGGGGAATAAGTGAGTATTAATATATCGTTTTATTTTAATTACGTCAATACTCACGTATAAAAATTTCTTATTTCTTTGATGCAGTTTTTTTTGCTGTTGATTTTTTTGTTGTAGCTGGAACTGTTGTGTCTACAACTGAATTATCATCATTAGCTAATTCAGAACGAATATACGCATCTGCTTTCCAATCGTTTATCCAGGCAACCCCATCAAGACAATAACGGAACTGATACTGACGATTTACATCCAGCTGTTTTTTTACACTAAAAGAGCCATCTGCTGCTTTTTTCATAGGTGTTGCAGTTTTATCCCAATCATTAAATTCACCAACAAGATAAACGTTCTGGGCTCCAGATGCAGCTGTTGGATTTACATTAAAAACTACATTACAAGTTTTTCCATCTGCTGAAAACGATTTTTTTAATGACATTTCTTCCTCCGATCAAAAAGACTTCTCTACTTTTATTCTAAATCCATAATATAAATATTTCAATAGATAGAATCTATAAGGCGAATTAATAAATTTGCATGATTAACATTTCTATCTGCTACTAACGGAATACTTTCTATTTCATAATCGCCAAGAAAAATCTTAATTTCTCCATATTGATGACCTTGTAAAATATCTCCAAACATTTTTTTAGGTAAAACATATTCCAAATGCAAATTATCTTCATTTTCTGCAAGTGAATTTCCCATGACAAAAGGGACAGAGTAAAAAGACACATCATAAGCAGGGACAAGATTAACAGAACGTTCTTTAGCACCATAAACTTTCATAAAAACCGGATTTACTTCTGAAGAAATATCCTTTGTTGTAAAATATCTGAACGCATATTCCATAAGTTCTGTTCCATCGTGAACTCTGCCTGCCTGCCCTTCATTTGAATTTCTTCCAGGACCTTTCATTGTTACAGAAATATATCTTCTCTTATCTCTTGCTGCAGTCAAAGCAAGATTGTACCCACTTTCATCAATGTAACCGGTTTTCAATCCATCACAACCATAAAGAACTTCAAGCAATGGATTTGTGTTTTTCTGGGTAATGCCCATTGTTATTTTTGCAGGAATCCCCTCAGAAAAATCCTGCGCTGCAAGTCTGTCGCCATCAGCAAGATTTCGCTGTTTTGGATAAGTAAAAGAGGTAACAGAGTGATATTTTTTAAGAGAGTCTGGATGTTTCTGAAGATATATTCTTGAAAATGCAGCCATTTCCCTGGCTGTTGTAGTGTTTTCTTCACTATATCCTGAACTTTCAACAAAATGTGTATGCTTTAATCCTAGCTCTACTGCAACCTGATTCATTCGGGAAACAAAATCATCCATATTTCCGCAAACCGCATAAGCCAGAGCATAAGCTGCATCATTACCAGAACAGATCGATAAGCCCAAAAGCAATTCGTCCAAAGTAACTTTATGACCTTCTCCTAAAAACATTAACGATGAATGAGGAGGCATATTGCAAGCCCAGGTCTCTTCTGGCAAATAAATATAATCATCATACTTTAAGCGCCCTGCAGAAACTTCTTCATCAACAACATACATTGCAAATAACTTAGTCATACTTGCAGGAGGTATAACTTCATCTATATTCTTGGAATAAAGAATTGTGCCAGAATAAAAATCAATTAAAACAGCAGACTTTGCCATAATTGAAAGATTCTGATTTGCCAGCTGATATGAAGATTCTTTTACTATCTGATTCTGTTCAGCATATGTATTTTTCAAGAATAAATCGAGTTCATTTTTTTGATTAACAGAAAGTACGGAAGCTTCCTTTTCTAAGGAAAATAAAATCGAGCGTACCCCTACAGTTCCTGCCAATAAAAGAAAAACAGTGATGAACGGAATGATCAAAAACTTAATAACTTTCTTACTCATGGCGATATAGTAGCAGAATTAAAAAAATTAGTCGAACAATTTAATCTGTCACCATTATGATTTTTAACCACTTGATGACTAAGCCTTAAAAAAATGATAATATTAATGAACATTTCATTATTTAGGGAGGACCAAAAAATGGTTCCAGTATTAATTAAAGATTTACTTACATCTAAACCTGACGGACAGACTGTAAAAGTTTGTGGTTGGGTTCGCACAGTTCGTGACTCAAAAGGTCTTGTTTTTATTCAGGTTAACGACGGAAGCTGTTTTGCTAATATCCAGCTTACTTTTGACCGCAACAATCCTTCTAATAATGCAAATGTAAATCAGATTGAAGAAGAACTTAAAAAACTCAATACAGGTGCTTCTGTTCGTGCTACAGGACTTTTGATTGAATCTCCTGCAAGCGGACAGGCTGTTGAAGTTACATTGGAAACTTTAGAATGTCTTGGAACTTGTAATCCAGAAGAATATCCATTGCAGAAAAACAAAATGTCTATGGAATATCTTCGTGAAAATGCTCACTTGCGTGCACGTACAAACACTTTTGGTGCTGTTTACCGTGTTCGTAACCAGATGGCATTTGCTGTAC
>JAKSTL010000173.1 GCA_024402595.1 Treponema sp.
TATTGAAGAGCAGATTTTCAGTTGGACTTACAGTGATGAACAGGAAGCAAAAGAGGATTGGGATAATTCTAATGGTGAAAATCCATACGAAGCACTTCCTCGCATGGTAATGCTTACTTACAAAATCCCCGATTCTATTCAAAGTGTTGCCCAAGGCGGCGAATATGATGAATTTGATTTGAATGAGTTTTTTGCTGCTAAAGGAAAAGACGCAGATGCTGTTTTTGTTCATGAAAACTATGTTCAAAAATGGCTGGATTTAATTCGTGGTTCTTATCTGGAAACTACTGTTGATGAACTTAAGCTTGGGGCTGAAAAACCTCCTATGCCTTTTAGTGATACTCGTTTATTAAATGTTCTTTCTCATACTTTGTGGTTTTTACCAAATGTTGCCAGCTGTTATGCAATGGCAAATCTGCTTGGGCAAAAGCAGAATGTTTTTTATCACGATTATAAGATTAATGTTTGTGCGGGAACAAAAGCTGGCATTGGTGTAAAGGCTTTGGAACCTGTATTAGATTCTATGGAAAATCCCTTGGAATCAAAAACAATTACTTTAAGTTGTGGAAAACTTACTACTGGTGTTACTGTAAAACCTTGGACTGGCATTTTTATGCTTCGCAATTTGAAAAGTCCGGAAACTTATTTCCAGTCGGCATTCCGAGTTCAATCTCCTTGGGAAGTTCACTCGGAGGGTGACAACAGCAAATCTATTATTGTAAAACAGGAATGTTATGTCTTTGACTTTGCGTTGAATCGTGCCTTAAAACAGATTTCTGATTATGCAAGAAACCTTAATGCGGATGGTGGAAATCCTGAGAATAAAGTTGCTGAATTTATAAAGTTCCTTCCTGTTTTAGCTTATGATGGTTCCAGTATGCGTCAGGTTGATGCTGGTGAAATTCTTGATATTGCTATGTCTGGCACTACTGCAACAATGCTTGCAAAACGATGGGAAAGTGCTCTTCTTGTAAATGTTGATAATGATACTTTGAAGAAACTGCTTAATAATAAAGAAGCATTAGATGCTGTAAATAAAATTGTTGGTTTCCGTTCATTGAATAATGAAATTGAAACAATTATCAATAAATCGGAATCTATCAAAAAGACAAAAACTGAAAAAGAAGAAAGACTTACTCCAACTGAAGCAAAAGAACTTTCTGATGAAGAAAAAGAAATAAAGTCTATGCGTAAACAAATTCAGGAAAAGCTGATTAAATTTGCTACCAGAATTCCTGTTTTTATGTATTTAAGTGATTTCCGTGAATATTGTTTACGAGATGTTATTCAGGAATTGGAACCGGAATTGTTTAAGCGTGTAACAGGACTCACTGTAAAAGATTTTAATCTTCTTGTAAGTTTGAATGTATTTAATGAAACTTTGATGAATGATGCTGTTTATAAATTCAAACGCTATGAAGATGCGAGTTTATCTTATACTGGAATTGATAAGCATGCTGGTGAGGGCGTTGGTTTGTATTCTACTGTATTGAGTAGGGCAGATTATGATTCTTTATCTGGAAATTCAGGGGAAAGATTTGTAGCTGATAGCGAATCCTTATACAAAGGAATGTGAAAAAAGAATTGCAGGTGTTGTAAATTTACTATAAAAGTATTATGTATCAATTATAAAAAGAGTTGTGTTTTTTAACTCAACCAACGGTTTGTTTAAAACAAATGTGTTCTCCGTTATGTTTGAATCATCAAGAGATCAAAGGAGTTAGATATGGATCAGATTAAAATTGGAAAATTCATTGGTGAACAGAGAAAAGTGCACAATCTTACACAGAGTGAGCTTTCTGAAAAGTTAGGCATTACAGACAGAGCAATTTCAAAATGGGAAAGAGGAATCTGTCTGCCAGATGCAGGACTTATGCTGGATCTATGTAAAATCCTGGAAATCTCCGTAAACGAATTATTAACAGGAGAAAAAATATCTATGGAAAACAACACAGAAATTATGGAAAAAAATCTTATTGAAATGGCTGCATTAAATGAACGCACCAACAAAATGCTTCTTCATACAGAATATGTTCTTATTGCATTAATGGTTTTCACAATTATTGCTGGCTGCGTTATAAGTTCTTATCTGGTTACTGAAAACTGGATTCGCGGCATTATTCTTGGAGTAAGTTTTGTTATTGTTTTATTAGTTGCCCCTTTTTGCTGGAAAATTGAAACAAAAACCGGCTATTATCAGTGCAGCGAATGTGGTCATAAATATGTTCCAACTTACAAAGCTTCTATCTGGTCACCTCACATGGGAACAACAAAATACATGAAGTGTCCAGAATGTGGTAAAAGAAGCTGGCAGAAGAAAGTGTTGAAATAAAATAAAGTTAGTCATATCGAAGGCAGTTTCCTATGGGGGCTGCCTTTTTTTGTGTTGTTATATATCTCATATGTGTATTATAATGTGTATAAAGGGGTGTATATGCGAACAAATATTGTTTTGGATGATGAATTAATCAAACAGGCGTTT
>JAKSTL010000174.1 GCA_024402595.1 Treponema sp.
ACGATGAAGAACTGAAACTACTGGAAGAAGCAGAAAAGAAGATAAAAAATCGAATAGAGAGTTAATAATGGAGAGCTGAAAAATGATTATTTTATATCATGGTAGTAATCAATCTGTTGAAAATCCAAGAATTCTGGAATCGAAACGCGCTTTAGATTTTGGTGCAGGATTTTATTTGACTTCGAGCCAAACACAAGCGGAAAAATGGGCAAAAGCTGTAACATTGCG
Organism: Treponema sp.; assembly: GCA_024402595.1. GTDB lineage: Bacteria > Spirochaetota > Spirochaetia > Treponematales > Treponemataceae > Treponema_D. The sequence goes on from JAKSTL010000174.1 coordinate 229, forward strand.
TCGTGGAATTGGAACTCCTACATTAAATATTTTTGAATTTAGTGAAAATATAAATGATTTGAAAGTTCTGAAATTTGAGAAAGCAAATGGTGACTGGTTGGATTTTGTCGTAAAAAACAGAAAAAAATGTCTCTTACAGAAAACTATGATTTGATAATTGGACCTGTGGCAAATGATTCTACATTGCCTGTTATTAATGACTATATGGACGGACGATATACAAAAGAAGAAGCCGTAAATCATCTTCTGCCGCAGAACTTAAAAGATCAATTTGCTTTTTTGACTGAAAAAGCACTGAAGGTCTTGAAATTTACAGGAGCCAGAGAATTATGAAAAAAACAAATCCCCGTTATCTTGATTTTTTTGACCGCAATGTTTCAAAGATGATTTGTGAAAAATATGGAATGTCAGAAATTGATTCAATTCGTTCTTTTTTGAGTTCTGAAACTTATAAAATGCTTGAAACAGAAGAAACCGAAATTTTTACAATGAGTCCTTATGCAGTTTTTGATATGTGGGAATGTGAAAAAGTTTCTGGAAATCCAAGAATGTCAGTTTACATAAGGGAAAACTAAAATGAGTAAGGAAAGTGTATTTTTTATTTATCTCATAGAACGATATGCTGAATATAAAAAATCTTCAGCTTCAGAAGTCCTTGCTCAATGGGATAAACTGAAAATTACAGATATGATTTACAACCTCTACGAAATGTATCATTGCGAAGCTCTTGAAAATGCCTTTGAAGATATTGATGAAATTGTGAAATCGAAAGTTGATAATTGATAATGGAGAATTATGGGAAAGAATAAAAACACGGTGGTTGAGCTTGTCGAAACCACAACAGAAATAGAAGCTCCTTATGAATTACCTGAGGGATGGAAGTGGTGTAGATTGGGTGATTTTATAAACATTTTTAGGGGAGTTTCATACAAAAAAGGAGATGCACATACAGAAAAATTGAAAAATGATTGTTTGATTATGCGAGGTGGAAATATTATTGAAGGTAATATTGATCTCGAATCTGATAATATTTATGTCGATAAATCTCTTGTTTCAGAAAATCAATATATCAAAAAATATGATGTAATTATTGTCACTTCAACTGGAAGTTCAAAGGTTATTGGTCGAGCAGGTATTTCATATTCTGATTATTCAGATGTAGCTTTTGGTGCGTTTTTGACACTTGCAAGACCGAATGATTTTGCATATAAACCATACATTAATCAATATTTTCAATCATCTTTATATAGAGAACGTATTCGAGAATTAGCAAGCGGTGTGAATATAAATAATATTCGTACTGATTATATTACAGATTCTCCAATTCCTCTTCCGCCAACCCTAGAAGAACAACAGCGAATCGTAAATCGAATAGAAACACTGTTTGCAAAACTGGACCAAGCAAAAGAAAAAGCCCAGAACGTAGTAGACACATTTGAAACCCGCAAAGCCTCAATATTACACAAAGCCTTCACCGGCGAACTCACAAAAAAATGGCGAGAAGAAAATGGTGTTGGAGAGGATAGTTGGGAAATTGTTCGATTTGATGATTGTATTTCGAAAATGCAAAATGGTCTTTCAAAACGTTCAGGAGAAACTGGTATAGACAGTGTGGTATTACGTTTGGCAAACCTTGGGGAAGAAGATTTTGATCTATCTGATTTGCGTTTGATAAAACTCGATGAAAAAGAAATCGAGAATTATACGTTACGTAAAGATGATGTCGTTATGATACGTGTAAATGGTTCAAAAAGTAATGTAGGGCGTTTATTATTGGTAAAAGAAAGTAAAAATTGGAGTTTTTGCGATCATATAATCAGAATTAAATTCAATAATGATTGTCTTGCCAGTTATATGGTATATTTTTCAAAGACGAAACATTATCAAGATTATATTTTGGAAAATATGGTTTCTAGTGCTGGTCAAAATACTATAAGCAGAAAAGGTCTTGCAAAACTCTCTCTACAAAAACCTTCTCTTCAAGAGCAGCAAAAAATCGTTCATATCTTAGATAACATTTTTGAAAAAGAAGCCAAAGCAAAGGAAGCAGCCGAGGCAGTTTTGGAACAGATAGATTTATTGAAAAAATCAATCCTAGCCCGTGCGTTCAGAGGGGAGTTGTAAGATGATTTTTAATGATTTTTTTGCTATAATAAAGAATATTGTATGAATAAAAAGTGTCAGGTATTTACTCCAGAAGATTATGTAGAAAAACTCC
>JAKSTL010000175.1 GCA_024402595.1 Treponema sp.
AATACCCAACAGCAATAATTCCTGCAACACAAATTGCAATAAAGATTCCCAAAAGTTTTGGCTTAACTGCTTTACCCAGCATTACGATTGACGGGAAACTCAAAGTTGTTACTGCCATCATAAAGCTCAAGACAACACCAAGCAGCGCACCTTTTGCGAGTAACGCTTCACTGATTGGAATACAGCCAAAAATATCCGCATACATTGGAACTCCACAGATTACTGCAAGCACAACCCCAAAAGGATTTTTATTTCCAAGGACAGTTTCAATCCATTGTTCCGGAATCCAGTTGTGAATAAAAGCCCCTATTAAGACTCCAACTAAAATGTAAGGAATCAGCCTTTTGTAAGTTGAAACCACCTGACTCCAGGCAGTATGAACTCTATCCTTCCAGGTAATTTCCATTTCCGGAAGATCTGCCGCTTTTGTATTACGAATAAACTCTGCAATCTGTTCTTCCATGTGCAGATGTTCAATCAAAGTTCCGCCCGCTACTGCAATCACCAGTCCAAACAGAACATAAAGAACTGCAACCTTCCAGCCGAATATACTCATCAAAAGTACCAAGCTTCCTAAATCTACCATTGGGGAAGAAATCAAAAAACTGAAGGTTACTCCAAGAGGAAGGCCTGCCGCAGTAAAGCCCATAAAAATTGGAATTGAAGAACAGGAACAAAATGGAGTTACAGTTCCAAGTAAAGCAGCTATAATTCTGGCCCCCATTCCACCGAAGCGGCTCATAATCTTGCGGCTTTTTTCAGGAGGGAAAAATGTCTGAATATAAGAGATTATAAAAATCAGAACACAAAGAAGAATACTGATTTTTATAAGATCCATTAGAAAGAAAACGAGACTTCCGCCAAGACGAGTTGTTACATCAAGACCGCAGGCAGTCACCAGTTTTTGAATTAAAACTGAAAGCCACTTCATTCCAAGCAGCTGATTCTGAATAAAATCCCAGACCATTATTTACCTCCGCAGCAGCATTCAGACTTACCTTCTGAAGCAGGTTCGGAATGGCCAAGTCTGTCTTTATAACAAGTGATTGAATCAAAATAAGCTTTGAATTCTTTGAACATGCAGCAGCTTATGGAATAGTAAGTCCACTTCCCTTCTTTGCGGCCCGATACCAGTCCTGTTTCCGAAAGTATTTTCATATGATGTGAAAGTGTCGGTTGAGTAATTTGAAAAGCTTCCAGCAATTTACAGGCACACTGTTCCCCGTCTGTAAGCAGTTTTATGATTTTAAGACGATTAGGATCCCCTAAAGCCTTGCAAATTTCACTGATTTTTTCTTCTGTCATAATCACCTCATATAGATAACTATCTATATAGTAAATATATTCAACATATAGATGATTGTCAATTTGAAAATTTGCAGATACTTCATAGTAAAATAGATTTGAAATGCGTGTTATACGTTATCTATTCTAGCCAGGCGTTTATAAATTGCTTTGTAATCATCATTTTACCATATTCTGTAGTTAACGGATAAGCATCCCCAAAATCTACACATTTTCCAGAAGCATTAAATACTTTACGCCCTTTTACCATTAAATTTATACTTCTAGAAATTCCATTTTCGTTTATTTCCATAATTAAAATAGATTTTTCATCAGAATTATACAAACTCCTGGAGCTTAGACGAACTTTTATTCCGTTTTTCATCTCTATCCATATATTTAGTAAAATATTTTCCATTTTTTTCTTACTTATAAGATTCAGATTTTTCAATAAATCCAACTATACTTTCCAAGAAAATTTTTTCTCTTCTGATATAGTCCTCTTCCAAAGCTGTATTTTGATTGCAGACCTTTGAAATAATTTCTGCATAATTTTCTGGAAGCTTCTGTAAACTAAGGGAATAATAAATTGCCCTGTCTTCTGCAGGTGAATAAAAACCATTCAGATAAAACAAGGCACGAACACCAGCTCTTATTGCTGTATTTAGATTTTCATGCAATTGAATAAATGCATCACGACGATACCAGCGGTCTTTTTTATAATCAGAAATAAGATAATGAATATAGCCTAATGAATTATTAAGATTAGTTTTTAAATCCTCTTTCACAAACTGATTTATTTTTTCAAGTTCATTTTTATAAGAATTATTCAGGTCGTATATTATTTGCGATTCCAACACAGAAAATTTTCTTGCTTCTTCAAAACTAGAAAACATGTCCGAATCAATAAAATCAGTGAACAAAATCTCAAACCATATACCATTAAATTTTATACAATGATAAGGAATATCAGGCTCTTGATTAGTCCCAAAAATTTCTTCAGCTGTAATATTGCTTCCTTTTTTGCGCATAACAATTAAATCAACCATTCCATTGTATTCGCCGTTTTCTTTTTTCTGTGGAAAATAATCTCCCCGGGCAACACTGATATGTACCCATAATCCTGGACACATATTATGAACTAAGCAGAACGAATGGAT
>JAKSTL010000176.1 GCA_024402595.1 Treponema sp.
TAAAACCTGCACTTGCGGCATTCCAAAGCGAAAGTGGAGAAATCTGGTATGTATGGAGGTGTTCAGGAGAACGGATAAGTTCAGCAAAAGGAATCAATGCGTTGCGGCACTCTTCTGCCCTTGGTGCGTGAACATCAAGCAGAAGCGTCCTGTCAGACTGAACTATAAGCGGATTCTCGGCATTTATCATAAGGAACTATTATATATTGAAATGGCGAAGTCTACAATAAATGTGGGGTAAAATTGATGTTGACGGCAGTAGATTTGTAACTTATGCGGATACAGATGTCAACATAGAAACGGATTATATTTACATATATAATGAGGAAATATCCGTATCTATTAAATTTTATGCTGTAAAAAAACAGTGATGCAGAACTTATAAGGATAGTCAGAATTTTTGTTATACGCACAGCCCACTGGGCTGGTAGTTTTATATATAAAATAGGCAAGAAAATGGTCTTTTCATGCTATAATTTGTTTTAGGTATATATAATGGCGTTCTTTAATCGTATTTTTGGAAGTAAAACAGCATCTTCTGATAAGAATAGTCAAATAACTCATTCAGATAATCCCAAAGTTAAAGAAATTCTACAATTACAATCCATCATAGATTCATTACTTTCTAAAAATTCATATATAGCAAAATCTGAATACTTAAAGAAAATCGATGAAAAAAAAGGTGTAATATCATATTTTCAACAACTGAAAACTGATGATTTACTATCAGATTTTTGTAAAAAAAACAGTATTTTAGAGAAATCAGTTGTTTCTGTAATTCAAAATTGCTCAGATATAAAAAAACTTGTTGCTGAGCACAATGAGAAATTCATTATTAATAACCTAGAATCAGAAAAAGAATATCTCGATACAATATTATCAGAAGTTGACCCGAATATTATGCTGGATGATGACCAGCGTCGCGTCATTCTTACAGATGAAGATTATTGTCTTGTAATTGCGGGGGCTGGAGCCGGAAAAACGACAACGGTTGCAGCAAAAGTAAAGTATCTTGTAGAAAAGAAAAACATCAATCCAAAGGAAATTCTTGTAGTTTCTTTTACTAACAAAGCGGTTGGCGAATTAAAAGAAAAAATAAATCAGCAATTGAAAATCGATTGCCCCATAACAACTTTTCACTCAACGGGAAATGCAATCTTGCATAAGGAAAACGATGAAAAACTGAATATTGTACAAAATGAAAAGCTATACTTTGTTTTGGAAGATTATTTTAGAGATACAGTTTTACAAAATCAAAAACTTGTTGATGATTTAATAAAGTTTTTTGCGACATATTTTGATGCTCAAATTGAAGTAAAAGATAAAAATCAGTTTTTTAACAATTTGCCAAACTCAAATCTTTCTACAATGAAAAGTGAACTGGGAGAAGTTGACTATAAAGTAGAAATCAAAAATTCTAGAATTAAAAAATATGAAACAATACAAAATGAAATTTTGCGTTCTCAGGAAGAGGTTCAGATTGCAAACTTCCTTTATTTGAACAACATCGATTACGAGTATGAGCCTTGCTATAAATATAATATCGAAGGAGCAAAAAAGCCCTACACTCCTGATTTTAAAATCACCCAAAATGGAAACGAAGCCTATATTGAACATTTTGGCGTAACTGAAGATGGCTACAGCAACAGATACTCACCGGAAGAATTAAAAAAGTATAACAAAGCAATGCGTGATAAAGTTGCAATTCACCGTAAGCATGGAACAAATCTCATCTGTACCTGCTCACAATATAATGATGGACGGGAACTGCTTGAGCATTTAAGAGAAAAACTAGAATCATTTGGTTTTGTATTGAATCCACGTGACAATAAGGAAGTAATGCAAAAGATTTCCAATCAAGATTCCAGTCGTTATATCAGAAAACTGATAAATCTTGTAGATAGATTCATTTCAAATTTTAAGACAAATGGTTATCCAGTTGAAAAATTTGATGAGTGGGGAACGCAGACAAAAAATGTAAGGACAAAACTGTTTTTAGGTATTTGCAAAGAGTGTTATTTAGAATACGAGCGATATCTTCACAAAAATAATGCGATTGATTTTTCTGACATGATAAATAAATCGGCAAGGCTGTTGAAAGAATCAAAAACAGTAAGTGATCAGATAGATTTTAAATATATCATTGTTGATGAATATCAGGATATTTCCCGCCAGAGGTTTGATCTAGTCGGAGCGTTGCATGACGTTACTAATGCAAAAATCATTGCTGTTGGAGATGACTGGCAGTCAATTTATGCGTTCAGCGGTTCAGACATAACTCTATTTACTAAGTTTTCAGAAATCATGGGATATGCAGAACTATTGAAAATTACAAAAACCTACCGCAATTCACAGGAAGTCATCGATATTGTCGGAAATTTTATTCAGAAGAGTACGGAACAAATCAGGAAAACTTTAAAGTCCCCATA
>JAKSTL010000177.1 GCA_024402595.1 Treponema sp.
GCCCAAAAGTAACCGTAAAAAAGCCCGAATCATTAATCAAAAAAATAAAAGAAGATTGCGAAAAGATTCTAGGAAAATATTAGCCACGACTTCAAGTTCTCCCTTCACTAAACTCCATCATTCTTCCTATTATCAGTCACAATATGCTTTACTCCATACCCAGGATTCTTTAATTCATCCCTAAAAAACTCTGGATAATATGTAATTTTGCTCTGTTCATCAACCCAAACCAATTTTTCCTCAGAATCATCATCCGTAAAACTTGCACAAACAGGTTCAAAATCCTCAGGCGTTTTCATATAAAAAAAATAAGAGACCTCATAAATAAGCTTAGCTTCCTTCTTTCCATAATCACCATAAAAATAGTTTTCATGAATAAATCCCAGCCTGTCTATCTCCAGTTTGTTTCCAGTCTCTTCGTACACTTCCCGAACAATAGCTTCTTCAGCAGTTTCGCCAAACTTAATTCGCCCACCAACAGAATAAAGATAATCATCCTTCCGATTACCAACCATAAGCCATTTTCCATTTTTCATAATAATGGCACCCACCCGCAAGTTTATAAATCCATTATCAATTGCCACCGTACAATCCGAAGCCATAACCAATTCCTCCTTTTCTTTCTTGTGATTTTCTATGATTTCCCCATTTTCCACAATTCACTTAATTCACACAATTCCCATTTTCCACCATTGCCCCAACAATTTTTCGTTATTTTTACTTCATTTTAATTTCTTCCATCTTCCATTATAAATGACAACATTACCTTTGTTTATAAAGTTGCAGTTTACTACCAGACATTCTATACTAGAGTCATGACACTCGAAGAAAAAGCTACCCTTATCATTAAAGATATTAAATCTCAGACAGGAACCGACCCTTGTGCAATGTTCCGCAATATGGTTAAAAACGAATACATCAAAATGCACGGCCCAGAACATCATATTTTAGATGGAGCCTGCCTTCTCATGGCTTTTTACAATGCCGGTGGAAAAATCAACGGTCCCCGCTGCTGCAAACGAGATGCCATGATTGCTTTCAAAAATGCAATCGAATATGTAAACAATAACTACGGCGTTAAACTCAACTATTCAGAACAAAAATGCTCTTTCACTTCCATTAACCAGCAGTGCATAAAAGAACGATGCCCATTTTTTGAATAAAAATTAAATTATCGCTTTAATTCAAAAGTCCCAAGCCCGTGTTATAATAAAATTATGACTTTTTCAGACTTCGCAATTGTAGATTATTTTGAGCTGCCACCCACACAACAAACAGATATCATCCATCAACTGGAATCAAAAAAAGATTTGTGGGGCGCCCTGCCATTTATCATCAATTGTCTCAAAAAAGAAGGTCAACCTAAAGTTTCTCCTACAGATGGTGGTTTCCACGATTTACTCGGTCCAGGCAGATTTTTTTTATTGCTGAACACCCAAAACTTCAAAATTGCCGCCTTTGTGAGCCTTGCCCGCAACGACGAAGTAGATATTTTTGTACACGGCAGAGAAAATTGGACCCCATGGATAAGCTGCGTTTTCACCTACCCAGAATATCGTGGTCACCGACTATCCCAAAAAATGATTCACCACGCAGAAAAAATCGCCATCAAAGAGTTCAACGCCGAATACGCCTATATTTCCACCGACCACATCGGCCTCTACGAAAAATATGGCTACGAGTTCTTCACAAAAGTCCACACCGTTTGGGGCGATGAAACTCGTGTCTTGCGCAAAAAACTACAACCTTCTACCCAAAAAGCATCCCAATTATAACTTCCGCTCTTTTTTGTATAGTTTTCTATATGGCGTTCCCCTCCTCCACAGCTTCGCTGTTCCGTCGGGTCGGGCTTTTCGGGCCTCCGCTTTCGCTGCGAACAAAGCCTTCGTCTTTGTTTTGCTTCGCAAGCCCTACAATCCCTAACGCATTTTACTCAAAACATAAAAAAATCCCCTCATTCCACAAGAACAAGGGGATTTTCCTTTATGGTTTATATAAACAATTGTCAAAAAATGTATGTAAACTTAAGCCGAAGGAGCCTCTTCTGTCACCAAATCCTTAAGATCTTTATTTGTCATAGCACAAACACAAGAATCAGAATAAATGTTTACAGCAGTTTCAATCATATCAATTACAGCATAAATTGGAAGAATAATTCCCATAACACCAATTGGCATTCCTTTTCCAGCCAT
>JAKSTL010000178.1 GCA_024402595.1 Treponema sp.
AATTAATCTACATTCCTGAATCTGCAGAAAAGAAAAAAGCTTGGGGCGAAAAATCGGGTTCCAGAGATTTCTACATAAAGCGAAATGCCCAGATTCGTCAGCAGCACAGCGAAGGAAAAACCATTGCAGAACTGGCAGACGAGTTTGCCCTTTCAACTGATTCTATTCGGCGGATTCTTTATAGCTAGAAAATTGATATAAATAATAATCCTCTTCTTTAATCCTATTAACTTAGTATAACATACTTCATGGATTTCTTAGATATTAAAAACAGTTGGGGCTGTCCAAAAAGTTCGTGTCATAGCGTCGGGGCTGTCTAAAAAGTTTAAATTCTAGCGGTCATTGAGCCCTTCGACAGGCTCAGGAACCACCTGTCGAAATGACCATCACACTAAATGTGGTGGTTTCGAGAGCCTCAACCACCGCAGCAATAACTTTTGGGACAGCCCCCTCACACTAGATCTAGTGGGAGCCTGTAATAGACTTCCGATGTATTGGCCAGAATTGTTAGGGTATGGAAGCCCTTTAGTCGACCGCAGCGGAACGAAGTGGAGCGAGGACGATGAGCGTTAGTGAAGGCTGGAACACCCGACCTGGAGCGAAGCGGAAGGGAACAGACCGGGGATGTTTATGATGATTAGATAATTGGGTGATTAGGGTGTGGGGAAAACAGAAATAATCAATAGAAGGCGAGCGTGCAATTTTTTATAAAAAAAATTTGGTCTAGCATCAAATGACATAGTGAGTCTCTATACTTATAGTATAATCCCGCAGTAACGGGGGAGGATAAATCAGGTTCGTTATAGAAGCACAGCAAAAGTTTGGTAAATAAAATGTGCAAGGGAGAACTGGTAAATCCTGATTGAAGACTCCTAAATATGAAAAAGTTCTCCCTTTATTTTGAAGTTTTTAATGGCAGATATAGATTTTTAATTAGTACAATGAATTAGGAGAAAGGGTAAAAAAGATTTCAATATATTTCATTAGATAAAAAGTGTTATAATAAATATAAAGAAATCTTTCTGGCATTAGGTGCTAGGGTGAGTTTGTATAAGGTTGCTATGAATGAAAATAATTTTTTTATAAAACCAGTTCCATTGTCTGAAGAGCGTCATTTATGTTTTTATTCTGGAAATGAGCGGGTTGTAGTTGTGCCGGATGGGGTTACTTTAATTCAGACTTATGCCTTTGCAGATAGTGAACATCCAAATAATACAATAGAAAAAATCATTTTACCGTCCAGTGTAAATAGAATAGAAGATGATGCTTTTTCTTTTTGTAAAGCGTTAAAAGAAATCCAATGGCCAGATAATGATTTTCTATTTTTATCATGTAACCCCTTTGAAGGTTGCGATTCTCTTGAAAAATTAACAATCCCAAAAAGTGTAACAAAAATTGCGCGATTTAGAATCCCAAAAAATCTTAAAGAAATTATTGTACATGATGATTTAGATATTATAGGGCAATCTGCTTTTTGTTACGAAACTGATGATAGAATTACAGGCTTTGATAATTTAATTACAATAGAGACACTTCTAAAAAATCCAACATATAAGATAATCGGCGGATTCATGGTAAATACAAAACATAATATTGCATTATTTTGTGTGGACAGAAGTAAAAGCGAAATCACAGTTCCTGATGGAATAGAAACTATAGCAGCAAATGCTTTTGATGATTATGGATATTTTGAAGTGAATTACAAAAAGAACGGGAACATGGGGAATGAAAAGGTACCAGTTGAAAGAATTATAATTCCAAGTTCTGTTAAAAACATTGACAACGCTGCTTTTTTCTATTGTAGACAACTTAAAGAAGTGATTTATGAAGGTAACTCAAGTGATTTGAAAGCGAACGATGCATTTTTGGAATGTGATGAAATGAGTTATAAATCTCCACAAATTACATGTTCCGATACTATCAAAAAGAAGAAAAAAACTACTCACCTAATGATGGAAAGAATTGTTTTAATTCACAGAATAATTAAATCTGGAAGTCATCCTAATACTGAAAAAATCAGACAGATAGTTAATGCAGAATTTGGTTTGATAAATCCTAAAGAACAGTTCAGTCTTTCAACAATCAGTCGTGACCTGGAATTTTTACGAATCAGATTTGATGCACCCTTGGAATACGACAGAACAACTGGCGGTTATTTGTATACAAGTGAATTTGAATTAAAATTTTAAGCA
>JAKSTL010000179.1 GCA_024402595.1 Treponema sp.
GGTTTTACTGCGGTCTGTAATTTTATCAAAATCAAAACTCATTTTATGCCTCCAAAGCCTGCTTCAAATCTTCTATTAAATCATCTGCATTTTCAATACCAACTGAAAGCCGCAAAGTCGCAGGAGTAATTCCGTTTTTAAGACGAAGCTCTTCAGGTACATCTGCATGAGTTTGAGTTGTAGGATAAGTGATGAGGGTTTCTACGCCACCAAGACTTTCCGCATACTGAATCAGCTGAACAGAACCAAGGATTTTTTTTGCCAGCGCTTCATCAGCAACATTGAAAGTAACCATTGCACCAAATCCGCGGGCTTGCTTTTTCATAATTTCATAACCAGGATGTTCAGGAAGTCCCGGATAAATCACTTTTGTTACGCCCTTCTGATTTTTTAGCCATGCCACAATTTTCTGTGCATTTTTCTGAGCGGCTTCCATTCTGATTGCAAGAGTTTTAATTCCACGAAGAACCAGCCAGCAGTCAAAAGGGGCAAGCCCTGCACCAGTTGTTTTAATCAAAAATCTCAGTTTTTCCTGAATATCTTTTCTGTTAGTTACAATAAAACCGGCAAGAGTATCATTATGACCGGCAAGATATTTTGTTCCGCTGTGAATCACCACATCAGCACCAAGGGCAAGAGGATTCTGGAAATATGGAGAAAGGAATGTATTGTCTACGATAAGAAGAAGGCCGTGTTTTTTTGCAATTGCCGATAAAGCCTGAATGTCGGTAACGTTCATCATGGGATTTGTAGGAGTTTCAATATAAATTGCCTTGGTGTTAGGTTTTACCAGAGCTTCCACATCATCAACGCTGCAGTTAGCACGGGAAAATTCCACGCCATTTTTAGAAGTAACATGATCAAAAAGACGGATTGCACCGCCGTACAAATCAGAATCAATAATAAGGTGATCGCCAGGTTTAAAAATTTCAAACAGAAGGGAAATTGCCGCCATTCCAGTGGAAAGTGCAAAAGCATCAATGCCACCTTCCAGCTGCGCAACAACCTTTTCTACCTGAGCTCTGGTAGGATTCTGCAGGCGTGAATAATCAAAACCAGTACTTTGACCTAGTGCAGGATGAGCATAAGTGGCAGTCTGATAAATAGGATAACTTACCGAACCGTAATGAAGGCTTTTACAGGCACCTTCGTCAGAATTATTTGCGTCTTCTACAAGATGAAGACACTTAGTTTCTATATTGATAGACATAGTGATTTCTCCAGAATGAATAAATTAAAATATTGGAATTTGTGAAAAAAGGCCTGAACACCAATGGTTCAGTTATTTAGAAAGAGTGAAGACACGCATGACGCCGTTGCGGAAATTTTCACGGACAATTTTTTCAAAGAAAATAACCATGTGTGCCTCCTTTGTAAATGTGTTTATATTATAATAAAAGAATTTACCTACTCTGTCAATAGGTTATCTTTTACAGAAAAACTTTCAATGCTGAATCAATACAAAATGCCTGTGCAACCACGATTGCCAAATTTATAAGACATTCTCTAATTTTCAAATTTCCGGCAATTACAGAAAACTCGATATTTGGGCGAATAAAAACAAAAATGAAGAAAATTTTACAAAATCATCAGGCGGATAAAAAAAACCTCCACGTGCGTGGAGGCTGTACCCGTCAATTTATGTTTGTAACAATAATTACTTTTCTAATTTTTGAATCATTTCAACAAGCTTCTGGCGGTTCTCTGGTAATGTTATTTCTCCCGAAGTTTTACCTTCATCAGTGTACCACACCTGTTTATCAAAGTATTTTGCTAAGTCTTCGCTCTTAAAATGAACTCCATATAAAGCAAAAATAGTATTACGCAAAAGACGCAGGTCTGCCTTGCTCATTTTTGGAAGTACTTCATCAACATATTTTCCATATTCATCGTTTGTATAACCGTTCACTGCCATAGCATAAAAATCCGGATTACCCCATGTACGACGGATACGGAATACTTCAGTGTATTCTTTTCCGGCAATGTAGTAATAGATGTTTCCCCCAAAACCTACGTACCAGCTGTAAGAAACACTTGAATTATCATCTTTTATTAAGTTTTTATAGCCTTCTACTACTTCTAGTTTATGTCTTGTACCATTTGGATTCACGATGCATAAATAGGACTTTTCATAATTTATACTCAATTGATATCCATACCCTTGTCTATCATATTGAATAA
>JAKSTL010000018.1 GCA_024402595.1 Treponema sp.
CATCACCCTGCGGAGGTGAGGGTCGCACGTTCGAATCGTGTCAGTCTCAAAGAATTAAGCTTGTCAAAACGACAAGCTTTTTTTATTTTTAAATCAAATTTACACGATTCGAACCGAAGTGAACGGGCTTAAAAAAAGCGAAGACTTGGAGCGTTTTTTAAGTAACTTTGCCACGGATGGCAAAGTTAGTGAACGCAGGCGCCGCAGAAGGAGTAAACACGACGTTTACGACTGTCGCGGCGTATCGTGTCAGTCTCAAAGAAATGGCTCATCGAAAGATGAGCTTTTTTATTTTAACTTGAAATATTTTTTATTCATATTGCTAACAAGCGGTTCACTACTGTATATTCGATTTATATGAAAAAATTGTTAATCATTATTTGTTTTTCTCTTACTTTTTTTCCAATTTTTGCTCAGGGTAAAATGGTTTTGGAAAATAAAGAACTAATAAAAATATATACAAAAGATGAAGCATCATTCTCTCTTTGCGATGATATTGATGTTGTAAAGGCCTTATTAGGTTCTCCAAATAAAATTGAAGTGGAAGATAGATTTTCAGGAGATATGGACTGCTATAATCTTGAATCTGTTTATTATTCTGGTATTTCATTATATCACTACAAGGGTTTTGAGAAGATAATAGGAATAAAAATAGATAATGATTCCTTCTTTGTTACAAATGAAAAACTTTGTGTTGGTAAATCAACTCTTACCCACATATTAGATACTTATCAAGAGTTAACAATTGCACGGAATAAGATAAATCAAGATGAAAATGGTCATGAATATAAAACAATAGCTTTTAAGGCCACAGAATCTCTTTATGGTCCTCTCCTAATGATTTACTTCGATTTTAATATAGAAAATAATGAATGTATGGCAATAAAATTGCTCTGTACCGAAGAATAATATCTAAAACGCAAATTGATTTAGTTGAGATTCTCTTTATTTGGGAACACCAACTAAATCAATGGATTCTCTTAAAACTCTGGCTTTTTTATAAACTCAATTTTATAACAGCTTTCCTGAATCAGTTGGTTGTCGGCTATAATAAAAATGAATGCTTCATCAAATAAATCATTCAAAAACGCAACAGATTTTACACTGTCATCAAAATAAATCTTTTTGTCTCTAATAGCCCTAAGATATTTATAAATGCTGTTTGTAACTCCAATATCATATTTTGTTACCAAAACATAAAAGTCCTCATTCCAATCTATGTAATCATATTGTGAAATACCAGCAAACTCTTCCAATCTATAAAAGTCACATATATTTTTTTGCATATAATAAGAATCATCAATACGATATACATTGTCAGTAAATTTTAAAAAAGAAAACTCTGTTATTATTCCGTTTTCATGTTTAATGGCTTTTTCAACTTCCTGAGTCTCTAAATCATAAAACTTTGTAATCTTAAGTTCTCCATTCTCAAATTCAGATAATTTTTTTAAATTACCAGTTTCGCCATCAGATTCATAAATGGCATCAATACACAAGTCTCCATCATCATTAACAGAATACTCAATTTTTTTTGTTTCAAAGCCTGTAGAAGGATCATATTCATAAATGTCCTTTGAAAATAATTCTCCGTTATAGTAATAAGTTTCTGTGATAGGATAAGGTGTATTTGGTAAATATTCTGTTTTTTCTTCCAACAAGTCATTTTTATATTTTTCAATACTCAATGGATAAGGATTAGAGAAAGAATATTTAATTACATATTGAAATCTTAAAATTGGAATGTCTTCAAACATGTAATCAAAGATAAAATAATCTTTTTTTCCTGTATTTTTATTTATTTCCTCAAGCTGATAAAGAGTTCCCAAGTATTTGTTTGCCGAACTATAAAGTTTGTCATTTAAAATATACCCAATTGGCTCTGATTCTGTACCATCTTGGATAAAAAAGGTGTCTCCAATTATTTCATAGTATTCTTCATCAAAATAAATTGATGTATTTGGAAAAGCAAAAACAAGAGCCTGTAAGAGAGACATTAAAATAAAAACAACTAAATTTTTTTTCATACCAATTATTATAACATAGATTTACTTTTTCATTAATAATGTTTTGTTTCTGATTCAATAGATTTATTGAGGGGACAGACCCCAAATGCACCAAATGCATAGTCAGCTTTTGCATCGTTTGTTGTACACATTGGTTCACCTTGGGGACAGACCCCACATAAACTTCGCAAAACACATACAAACGAGTTACACAATTTATATCTTTCACTTTATACCCTCTATTTTTCTCTGCCAATCTTACCTATTTAAAATCTCATGGATTATTCTTGAAATCTCTTTTTTTTTCTTGTATAATTTGCCCGATATCAAAATAGTTTTTTCAAAAAGTAGTGAAGTCGAGAGAGCTTTTTTAATTTATTTTTAGAGGTATTTTTATGAAAAAACTTTTATCTGTAGTAACTCTTCTTTTTGTTTTGGGAACAGCAAAAGTGTTCTCTTTGGGTATTGGTGCACAGGGTGGATTCCCACTTGGTGGAGCATTAACTGTTAAAGTTGATGAGTTTCCATGTGTTTTTGCAGTAGATGCACAGATTGGTGCAACAACAGGTTTTGGTCTTACAGCTGATTGGTGGTTGGCAAATCCAACACTTTCTGGTTCATTAGGTTATTTCTACGGTGTTGGTGCTGGTGGAGATATCTATTTGGGTAATGATTGGGCTACTCTTGGTATAGGACCACGTGCTTTTGTTGGTCTAAATCTTTTCCTTCTTGATGGATTCTTTGAACTTTATTTGCAGGGTGCTTATCAGCCATCTTTCAATATAGCTCTTTTTGGAGATGAAGCTAAAGGTGGTTTTGACTGGTTAGGCGGCGGGCTTTCACTTGGTTTCCGCTTCTGGTTCTAATTCTAAACTATACTTAAGCGTATAAAATAAAAGGTCGCTTCCTTAGTAATTTTCGTTTTACAAGGGAAACGACCTTTTTGTTTTGTGATATATGAGGTTTTTATTGTATTAAAACCCCATTTTTACTCCACAAAAGTTTCTAATCTTGAATACCCATTTCTTTTAATGCATCAACAACTTCTTTTACAGTTTTAAATGGAACGAAGTTTTCAAAATGCACACCAAACTTTTCTTCAACGCCCATTGCAATCATCAATACCGAAAGAGAATCCAAACGCAAATCTTCCATAAGTCTTGCATCTTCAGTTACCTTTTCTGTATCAATTTTTGGGGCTACTTTTTTAACAACCGATTTCAATTCATCAATAATCATATTCTTTCCTTGCCCTGCTTTGTAAAGATTTTATAAACAAAGCATCGGCATAATTTTAGTAAAATACAAGGTTTTAACCTAAACGCTAAAATAATAACGCGTTTAAGTTACACTTGGAGATGTCCAAAAAGTATTTGTCATGCGGAACTTGATTCAGCATCCCATTAATTTAGTGTTCAGAATGACACTATGATGCAAACTTTTTTGGACAACTCCTTATATACATGTTTGCTCGCTCGAACGATTTTATAAATCCTCGATTGTTGAAATAATCTGCGGTTTATAAAAAAATAGGAGCAGTTAGTTTAATGCTTCATCTTCACGGCGAAGAGGGAAGTATTCATAACCTGCAAGCCAAGGTCCGTTGTGACAACCACTTACAGGGGACATAATAACATCCTCATGATTACATTCAATACCATATTCTTTTTCAATTTCTTTAAGTTCAGAAATTACCGAAGGTCCAGTGTAAATATGGCAAAGAATATAATCTTTAGGATCTCTGTCACCAATTTTTTCTTTAATCAATTCACAGGTTTTCTGCAAAGCCTTTTTCTGAGTTCTAACGCTGGCCAAAGCAACAACTTCACCATCTTCGTTAAAATGAACAACAGGACAAATGCTTAACATTTTTCCCATAAAAGCCTTACCACCCTTAAGACGACCATTATAAATCAGATAATCCAATTTTCCATCTACGCCCATAAAAGTCTGTCTAGCTTTAACCCATTCAATTTCCTTTACAATAGTTTCAGTTGGCACACCTTTTTCAACCATTTCCGCAGCCATTACCGCAAGTCTACCTTCATTAAATGCACAGATTCTAGAATCAATTACAGTAATTTTCATTTTATCTGCATATTCTTCAGCAATTAAGCGAAGTTCATTGTAAGTGCCGCCTAAACCAGAACTAATTGCAATAATAATAAGCTCGTTGTAACCCTTTGCATAAAGTTCATCAAACTGTTTGCGAACTTTTTCAGCATCAGGAATTGCAGTTTTTGGAAGATTGTCCTTTGGATTTTCAATAGTTTCCTGCTGTTCGTAAAATTTAACAGGATCCAGTTCAGGCCCTTCTTCATATTCCACGCCAAGATAAGTTAATCTTACCCGGATTATTCCAATATCATATTTTTTGTAGCGTTCAGGACCATATTCAATACAGCCTGTAGAAGTACACATAACATATCGTTTGTTTTCCATAAATAACTCCTGTTTTATAAAAATAATTCCATTAAAAAGCTAGTAAATAACAAATAAAGAACACAAGAAGAACAACAATTACCAGACTTAATCTTTTTTATTTTCTACACCAAAAATAGTTTTATTTTCAGCCAGATTCAATAGCATTTTTGTTGTATTAACAATAGTATTTTCATTACAAGCACCGTGAGCTTTAATAACCAGTTTTGAAACACCAAGAACTAAAGCGCCACCAAGTGAATTAAAATCATATTCTGCTGCCAGTTGACCAGCCAGTTCCAAATATTGTTTATTTCCAGTTTTCTTTCCAATTTTTACAATATCTGTAATAAGACGGCGAGCAATGCCTTCAGAAACTTTTAAAACCTGATTTCCAGCAAATCCGTCGCAAACAAGAACATCGCATTCACCAGAAAGAGAATTAGAACCTTCCATGTTACCTACAAAGTTCAAATCCTTGTCTACCTTTAAAAGCTGATGTGTTTCTTTTACCAGAGCATTTCCTTTAGATTCTTCTGCACCGTTAGAAAGCAACCCAACACGAGGATTTTCAATTTTATACATATCATGCATCAATTCAGAACCCAAATGTGCAAATTGAACCAACATATCGCTGGTACAATCAATGTTTGCTCCTGTATCTACCACACAAACAAATCCACCTTTTTCTGCAGGAAGAATTGCGGCCAAAGCTGGACGAGCCAAATCAGTTTTATGAAGATACATCATAGAACCTACCAACAAAGCTCCCGTACTGCCAGCATTCAAAAATCCTACAACTTCGTCGTTGTCTCGAACTTCTTCCAAAGCCTTTACCAGCGAAGAATTAGTTTTTTGTTTCAAAGCTATTACCGGATGATCATAATTTGTAATACAGTCAGGAGCATTTATAATCTTAACCCGACTCATATCTACATCCAGTTCCTTAAGTTTTGCAGAGATAAAAGCCTCATCCCCAGTAAAACAATATTTTAAATTATGACATTCCTTTAAAGCTTTGCTTGCTCCAGTAAGAACCATTTCAGGTCCCTTGTCACTTCCCAAAGTATCAACCACAATAGTAAACATCTTTTCTGACATCACGCACCTCTAAAAAATAGCTTTATTTATACTTATTCAATTCCCACAAGGAAACTGTAAACTTTTTGTCCACCGTCATATCTGGAAACATCTAAACCAGAATATTTTTTTGCCAGCAAGTTTTCCGCAGTCTCCGCTTCTTCCTCAGAAACATCTTTTCCACAAAATAGAGTTAAAAGTTCCCTGTCTGCCAATACATCCTGATCCAATTCGTCAAGAAGTTTTTCCAGGGTTTCCAATTTATCCTTGCCAACCGAAAGCACATCATCCCCAGACACACCAATATAATCACCTTCTTTTATGGATTTTCCAGAAAGTTCTGCATCACGAACCGCCAAAGCCACATCACAACTGATAACTTCTTGAATATAGTCCGTAACTTCTGCAACCATAGCCTCTGCATCTTCCGCCAAAGGATTCAAAATAGCCATAGCACTAAAGCCCTGCTGAATAGATTTTGTTGGAATAATGAAAATCTTGCTGTCCTTATAAAGTTCAGCCGCCTGTTTTGCCGTTAAGATAATATTGGAATTATTTGGTAAAACAACAATGTTATCCGCGTTTAAACTATTAAAAGCTTCTATAAAATCTGCCGTAGAAGGATTTCCCGTCTGACCTCCATCCACAATCTGATCAGCGCCAAAATCACTAAAAATCTTTTTAAGACCATCACCATCGGCTACCGTTACAACAGCAATATTTTTATGTTCTGCCAATGCTTTTGTGTTCTTTTTATCATTAGCCCCTTCACTTATTAACTGCTGATGCTGTAAAGACATATTTTCTATTTTTACAGTAAGAAACTCACCATATTTTCGCATTTCGTTCAAAACCGTGCCAGGATTTTCTGTATGAACATGAAGCTTTACAATGTCGTCCTCTTTGTACGCAACCACAGAATCTCCGCCAATGCTGTTAAGAAAATCAACAATCACCTTAATATCAAAAGCGTCAATATCTTTTACCTTTGAACTCTGGAGCCGCAAAAGACATTCAGTACAATAACCAAACTCCAAAACCGAATCTCTTGTAAAAGCCGAAATATCAACTTTTGGAGCCGAATTGTTTTCAGCCTTATCATCATAATTCATAATTTCTGGCACAAAATCCCGATTCATAAGTGCATTGAACATACCTTCCAAAATACAAAGATAACCAGCACCACCACTATCAATTACATCAGCTTCAGCCAGAACAGGAAGCATTTCCTTTGTTTTAGGTAAAATAATTTTTGCCCCTTCCAGATGATATTTATAAAAATCTTCAATACAGTTTTCTTTTCCAGCCTCATGGTCAGAACAAATCTTAGATTTTGCGTATTCAGTTGCTTCTCTAAAAACTGTAAGAATCGTTCCTTCCACAGGATTCACAACAGCGTGGTAAGATTGCTGAACTCCCTGTTCATACGCTTTAATCAATTGTTCAACATTTGCCTCTTCACAATTCTGTAGTCCCAGTTGAATGCCTTTAAAAATCTGTGAAAGAATAACCCCCGAATTACCTCTGGCCCCCAAAAGCATACCATGAGACAACTTTTTTGCTAAATCGCCAAGAATTACTTCCGAATTAGAAGCATTTTCATCAAAAAAATCTTTAGCTTCTAAAAAACCAGTCTCAAAAGTTCTCATCATATTCGAACCAGTATCACCATCTGGCACCGGAAAAACATTCAAATCATCAATTGTTTTGCTATTTATTTTTAAATTGCTAACTCCTCCAGAAAGCATTCGTAAAAAAACTTCACCAGTAAGCATTTTTTCAGACATAGAAAATTCCTTTAAATTAAAACTACTCCACAGTAAACCATAATATTTAAAAATAAACTGAATATAAACAGAAAAAGAATTTTTAGGGCGACGAACCTTGTTAGCGTACCAACTCATCTACAAAAAAAATGACCAAAGTGCCTTACGGCCTTCCAGGGCTTACCTACGGACGGTTTAACCCGCTTCGCGGCCCTTCCACGCCTTCGCAAACTCAATCACCAGCTAAAATAGTCGCAGTGGAAAACGAGTTTGGGAATAATTCTAGTCAAGATTTTTTACCATTAAGATTCCGTCGCTTAATTCATTAGTGTCGGTAGGAAAAAACATTGGAAAGGTTTTCAAAACGGAAAAACCACTTTGCTCATAAATGTGTTTTGCGCCAGTCCACACTTTGTTTACCAAAAGAAAGATTTTTTCTGGCTTTTTTTCTTCCAGTTTTTTTACAGCATCAGCCCATAGTTTTTTACCAAGGCCTTGGCCCCGGAAATCAGAAAGAATGGCAAAAGAACTAATGTAAAGAATCTTTTTTGTAGCAAGCGAATCTTCCGGTGTATGGCCAAGCTTTAATTCATCCGGCTTTTCAGGCACTTTAGAAAGATATTCAGCGCAAAAATATCCAAAAATCTTTTCATCCGCTTCAAATACAAAAAACAAAGAAGGACAAAGTTCAATTCTTTTGGAAAAAACTTTTTCTTCTTCCTGAATCTGGGGAATAAAGGCATTTTTTTCAACCTTCATAATCTGGCTAATATCTTCTGGTTTTGCCTGGCGTATAGAATAAGAAATCATTTATTTTTTCACCATTTTGTAATCAGCATAATTATTTTGTTTAAAGGTTTCCATCATACAATTTTTCTGTTTAACATTGGCGGCAAAAAATTGTAAATCAGAAGCGTATTGGGAATCCAAATATTCGGGAATATAATGCAATTGGATTTTTTCTTTTTTTCCCGTTGCCTGAGTTCTGGAAAGTGCCCCATGAAACCTTATTAAATCTATGGCAGGAATAATTAGTTTATCCAAGCGTTTTTCCTTCAACAGAGTAGAGATAAAAGAAATCTGTTGTTTTTCAATAACAGTGGTATCGGCTTCGCAATTATTTTTTGATTCCTTTATATATTCATCATATAAGACAGCATATTCTTTACTGGCAACAAGGCGAATAAAGAAATCGGAAGGTCGCATTTTCAGGCATTTACAAATACTGTTGAACCAAGGCACAGCCCGCCCCAGATTATAAAAAATTGTACAAGCCTTTGACAGTTTTTCTGCAATAGCTATATCAGGTTTTGAAAATCTATCGGTATTTATAATGTGGTAAGGAGCCTGAGGTTCAAAATTAAGTTTAAGTTCATTAGCACGGTCGGCTAAATCTGTTCCTGGTAAAACAGAAAGACAGAACATTTCCAGATTGTTTGGATAAAGAGAAATAGCAAAATCAATACTTTCTTTAAAACCTTTAAGACTGTCCCCAGGAAGCCCAAAAATTAAATCTAAACCAAATGTAACGCCAGCATCATTTAAAAAACCAATTCCTTTTTGAAATTGCTTTCTATTGAATGGTCTGTGTACCAGCTTCAATACTTCTTCGTTACAGCTTTGAAGTCCAATCTGTAGCGCACAAGGAATCTTTGTAAATGCTTGAGCCAGTTGAAGATCAATCATTTCTCCTCTGGCTTCAAAATAATAAAAGGTATTTGGAGTTTTCTGGGCAATGAGTTTAAGAAGTTCCATAGCCTGTTTTTTATCTGCATTATAAGTTGGGTCTAGTACAAACACTTGCGGAACATCGTACTTGGCAAACAAATCCAATTCCTTTTTTATTCGTTCCACAGGAAAATGCCTTACAGTTTTTTCACCCTTAGATTCATAACAATAGGAGCACTTAAAAGGGCAACCTCTGGCCAGCTCCCATAAAGCACCACCATAATCACAAGGATTCAAGGTTTTTGTTAAATAAGGAGAATATTCTTCAGAAAAATAACTACAATTATCAAAAGAAGTATTTGGGGCAGTTTTTCCAGAAATAATTTTATAAAGCAATGCAGGAACAGAAAGTTCTCCTTCTCCACAAACTACATAATCAAAGGTTGTAAATGAATCTGGATTCGCTGTTACCTCTGGCCCTCCAGCTATAGTAAGAACTCCTTTTTTTCGTAAAATCTGGGAAGTTTCTTCTAAAATCTGTCGATTCCAAACAAAAACAGAAAAACACACAATAGTTTTTTCACAATTCAAAGACTTAGTCAAAAGTTTTTCTGCCAAAAAATGAGCCTTTGTAGTTTGATTTTGAGAATGTTGCAGAAAATCTTCATCCTCTTGCGAAAAAGAAACCAAACTTACAGAACATAAGTCTTTTGTTAATTCAGAAGCTTTTATGGCAGTGGCAATACATGCTGCTCCCAAGGGCAGTGCTTGAGGTGATTTTTCAACTAAAAGTGTGGTGCAAATTACCTGTGCATTGATTTTATTTGTAGGCATAGCAAAATAATCCCTCGTTAAGGATTTTTATGAATAAAAAAATATCATACTTATGGTGCTTATTCAACTTTTACCAATGGGCAGATGGAAATAATTGCATTGGAGATTTATAAGTTTCAAAAAGCACTTGTAAAAAAACTTAGATTATTATATTATAAACTTGTTGCCGGGATGGCGGAATTGGTAGACGCCCAGGACTTAAAATCCTGTGTCGAGCGATCGACGTGCCAGTTCGATTCTGGTTCCCGGCATGAAAGCCTCCATTTTACGATGGAGGCTTTTTCTTTTTGCGATGTACGGTCTGGTTTATCTTTTTTGAACTACCGTTAATTCACTTTATAAACGAGGTTTTATATGGCATACACT
Organism: Treponema sp.; assembly: GCA_024402595.1. Lineage (GTDB taxonomy): Bacteria > Spirochaetota > Spirochaetia > Treponematales > Treponemataceae > Treponema_D. The sequence goes on from JAKSTL010000018.1 coordinate 10,142, forward strand.
TATTCTTACAAATGTCCTTTTAGTTCTATTGAAGACATAAAGAACAAGCACATAACAGTCATGGGACTAGGATTAAATGGTGGTGGAGAAGCCGCAGTTCGTTTTTTTCTAAAAAAAGGTGCTTTTGTTACAGTTACAGATATGAAAACCTCGGAGCAACTAAAGCCAACTATTGATTCCATAGAAAAAGCTTTGGCAGAAGACCCAGAATATACTTCAGTTGATAAGACAAAGCTTATCTATCATTTGGGCGAACATAGAATCGAAGATTTTGAAACTGCAGATTGTGTTATTAAAAATCCAGGAGTAAAAATTGAAGGCAATAAATATCTTGCGGCGGCAAAAGCCATTGAAACAGATTTAAGTATTTTTCTTCGCTTTACCAATGCTCCAATCATTGCGGTTACTGGAAGTAAAGGAAAATCATCTACAGTAAGTTCTATTCATTATGGATTAAAAGCATCGGGTTATAAATGCTTCCTTGGTGGAAATATTACAGTAAGTCCTCTCACTTTTTTTGATGAGGTAAATCAGGATACACCTGTTGTAATAGAGTTTTCATCATGGCAGCTGGCAGATTTGCGGGGCAGGGGAGTTCTTCGACCATATATTTCAATTATTACTAAAATAGTTCCTGATCATCAAAACTGGTATGGAAACATGAAGGATTATGTTGCCGATAAAAGACTTATTTTTGCTAACCAGTCTTTGGGCGATTATGCTATTTTTGATGCAGAAGGCGATGAACCGGGGACAGACCCTGTTTCTTCAGATGCACATAAAGCTTTTGCAGAAGAAAATCCAAAGGCTGATATTTCTAAAATTGATTTTTCAACTTGGGGTAATTTTTTTGCAACGGAAGCAAAATCTCATGCAACAGTTTTACGCTACGGAACATCTCCTCTTCCAAAAGGAGTTTATGGGGTTTGGCAGGATAAAGATGAAAATGGAGACTTTTGTGGAAAAGTTTTGTTGCCGCAAATGGATAAACCAGAAATCATTCTCCGAAAAATGGCAGTTCCTGGAAATCATATGAAAGTCAATGTATTGAATGCCGCTTTGGTGTTATATCTTATGGGCATTCCTGCAGAAAAAACAGCACAGGTTCTTGGTGAATGGCAGGGAATAGAACATCGCCTGCAATATTTTCATCAATGGAAAAATCAATCAGATTCTGTATATAAGTTTTATAATGATTCTTGTGCAACTGTTCCAGAAGCGGCCGCTGCTGCAACACAAGCCTTTGGAAAACCTATAACGCTCATTACTGGTGGAACAGATAAAGGTCTGGATTTGTCCCCATTTATAGAAACTGTAACCGCTACAAAAGATGTAATACCTGTAAAAGACATATATCTTTTGGAAGGTTCTGCTACAGAAAAGCTTTTGCCACATTTTGAAAAAGCCACAATCAAATATCATGGGCCATATAAAAGCTTGAATGTTCTTTTGGAAGAATTAAAGCAGAATCTGGAAAAAACAAATCCTGTTTCTAAAGAGATGGATTCACCAGAAATCGTAGTTTTCTCTCCTGGAGCTACATCCTTTGGTATGTTCAATAACGAGTTCCACAGAGGACATCAGTTTATGCAGAGTGTAAAAGAGCTTTTTAAGTAAAACCCATTGGTGAATCCTTATTACATTTTTTTATAGAGGATTTGTCCAGTTCTAAAACTTCGGTTTGTGGTACTTATTGCTTTTTTTTGTTATAATGTCCCTATGGTCACAATCTATGATATAGCTAAAGCTACCGGTGTTTCAGCTCCTACTGTATCAAAAGCCTTAAATGGTATTGGTACTATGACAGAAGCAACTCGCAACAAAATACTAGAAACCGCAAAACAACTTGGCTATGAACCAAATATGTCGGCTCGTACATTAACAACAAAGAAATCTCATCTGATTGGAGTCGTTTACGACGATACTGGTATGAGCAGAGGTTTTGGACATCCTTTGTTTTCAGTGTTATTGAACCGTTTTAGAGAGCAGATTGAACAAGCCGGTTATGATATTATTTTTCTTTCTCGTCATTTTGGAATGTCATATTTTGCCCATTCTAAGTTTCGTAGTATTGATGGATTGATTATCATAACTCCAGACAATGATTGTCCTTACGAAGAGTTTCTGCCCTTTGTTGATCATAAAGTTCCTTGTGTTTCCACAAATACAATTATAAAAGGCATTTGTACCGTTATTACAGAAAACGAAAGCGGAGGATACAAAGCCGCAGAGTATTTTATAAAAAAAGGTCATACAAAAATTGCATTTTTAAGTGGTCCTAGAAACAATATTTCTTTTGCGGCAGAAGAGCGCCTAAAAGGTTTTAAAAAGGCTTTTTCAGATTATGGGCTTTCTTTTGATGAGAATCTTTTTGAAGAGTGTGATTTCTGGCATGTAAATGCTGGTTATGAAGCTTTCAAGAGACTTTATTCACGGACAAAAGATTTTACTGCCATTTTTGCCTGTTCAGATTTAATGGCTTATGGGGTTATGCAATTTGCAGAAGAAAATGGTATTTCTCTTCCAGATGATCTTTCTATTATTGGTTTTGACGATGACAGTATTTCTGAGTTTTCAAAACCTCACCTTACAACCTTTAGACACGATGCAGTGAAAATTGCAGATATGGCAGCAGAAATGCTTTTTCAGCAGTTAACAGACATTCCAGTTCCAGAAATTATTCGTTTTCCAGCTGAGTTTATAGAAAGAGATTCTGTAAAGCTTATAAAGTAACATCTTTTTAAAACTATTTTTTCAGAAAACTCTGTAAAAGATTATCCAAAAACTATTCTGGATTTTCCGCCGCCGCCAGTGCCAGTTCTGTTAAATCCTCCAGATATTGGGCTTCGGCCGCTTTTTCTTTTGTGGTTCCTGCAATTCCAAGAGATACCCGCTGTAAATCTTTTTTCTCATTTCGCTTTTTAACCAATTCTTTTGCAGCAAGTAAAATGTCGGAGGCTTCTCCCGCTCTAACATGAAGGACTTGTGCAATGGCGGCTTCTTCTACCAGAGACATTTGTTCCAAAGTTTTAAACTCTTTTTGTAAAATAACAGCCCGTTTTTCCCCAACTCCCGGTAATTCCAAAAAGAGGCTTTCTGTGTTTTCTTTAGTGCGAAGATTCTGATTCCTACTGGTAGCAAATCTATGAGTTTCATCACGGACTCTCTGCAAAAGTCTAAGGGCATCACTTCGTTTTGGAAGACAGATTGGTGTACTATTTCCAGGCCTGTATATTTCTTCATCTCGTTTAGCAAGCCCCGCAATTGGAATATTCAGATTCAAAGATTGCAGAATACTGTTTACTGCATTTACTTGCCCAATACCACCATCAATTAAAATTAAATCTGGTAAATCTGCCTGTTCATTTACGAGTCTGGTATATCTTCTGGAAACAGCCTCTTTCATAGAAGCAAAGTCATCAATAAGTCCGTCGGTAGTTTTTAGCCTAAAATAGCGGTAATTTTTTTTGTCAGGATTTCCATTGTAAAAACTGATTAATGAAGCAACTGGCCATTTTCCACCAATATGTGCAATATCAAAACCTTCTATTCTAACAGGCAATGTATCCAGTCCCAGAAGAGTTTTTAGTTCTTCCATTGCAGGTGTATCGCCTCTTTCTCTTAATCTTCGGATTATATCTTCGTGGGCATTTTGCATAGCCATTTCCAAGGCCGCCACATCTCTTGGAGAATCAGAAAAGGCTGTTTTTTCAGAAGAATCTTCATTTTCTGTTTCTGGAAGCGGCTCACCTTTTTTTAATACAATTATAAGTTTACACTGATTTTCTGGATAAACTTCCTGCAGCCATTTGGAAATAATCTGGTATTGATTCGTAGTTGGAACAAAAATCTGTGGAGGCAACTGATTTGCTTCTTCATAATAGGCATTCATAAACTCTGCTAAAAGTTCATCATCTTCGTTTAAGCTTTCAACCCTGTAATTTTCTCTGCCAAGAAGTTTTCCCTGCCGAATCTTTAGAACAATAAAACTAACCAGTTCTCCTTCTCGCCAATAGCCCAAATAATCCCGATCTTCAGAATCAAAGCTTTCTACAATATTTTGATTTTTAAGAACCATAAGAGCTTTTATTCCATCTCTCAGACGGGCTGCCTTTTCAAAGTTTAAATCACTGGCCGCTTTTTTCATTTCAAGAGTCATTTTCTGAATTGTAACATCTTGATTTCCTTCCAAAAGACCTGCAATTTCCTGAATGTATTCCTGATACTCTTCTGCAGTAATTTTTTTACAGCAAGGAGCTTTACATTGCTTCATGTGATAATAAAGACAAGGAGTTTCCCGTTTTTTTAAGGTTCTGCAATGGCGTACAGGATAAAGTTTATAGATAGTTTCCAAAAAAGTGTCCAAGGCATAAACATCAGGATAAGGACCAAAATACATGGAACCATCCTTTAAAATTCGGCGGGTTTTAAACAATCGGGGAAAATCTTCTTTTGTAATGCGCAAAACTGGGTAAGATTTTCCATCTTTAAGATTGATATTGTATCTTGGGGAATATTTTTTAATCAGATTATTTTCCAGCAGAAGAGCTTCATATTCATTTGTGGTTGTAATGTATTCAATGGAAGTTGCGTGGGCTACAAGCATTTTTGTTTTTAAAGTTCTTTGCCCAGAAAAATATGAAGTCAGTCGGTTTTTAAGATTTTTTGCTTTTCCAACATAAATTACCGTATTATCTGCATTTCTCCAAAGGTATACTCCACTAGAAAGAGGTGCTTTTAATGCGGTCTGATGCAAAACTTCATAAGTAGACAGTTTTTTTTCTGTATTATCCATTTGGTTAGCATTTTAACAGAAGCATTTGTTATAAACAATATAATTCACCTTGTAATATATAGTTAAAGTCCTTTTAGAATCTGCCGATAGAGAAATTAGGTAAACTATATGTTAAAAATGATTGGAAAAAAATTAGCAATCAAGCAAGCTGTATTTTTCATTTTCTGCTTTTTGAATAGTCTTTTGTTTGCAGAAGGGCGTCAGATAACTTTTGGTGGTAAGGCTGGTTGGCCTGTTTTTGATTCTGCTCATAATGTAACAATTGGCAAAGGTCGCTATGGCTACGATTGTGTGGAACTTGCAACAAACTCTTTTGGCGTTGATGAATATACTGATTTGCTGGTCAATTTTGAAGATTCTCAGAAAATAGTAGCTGCGGGAAATTATGATATAGTTTACAACCATTTAAAAACTACTACAGAAGCGGTTATGGATAAATCTGCAGGATTAAGCCGTAATCTTGGTGGAATCTGTTTGCTTGGAAATAAAGGTTCGTTTTTTGGAACAGAAGGATTGCAAGGTTCATTTTCCATTGAGTTTTGGTTGAGCCCTTCCATTGCAGAAAATGGTGAAACTATTATTAATTGGGAATCCTCTAAAAATGTCCGTGGGCGTTTGATTTATCAATTGATGAATTGTGTTTTTGAAAATGGTCATTTGAACTGGACTCTTTCTAACTTTTTTGATGATTATAAAAATGAAAATGGTGAAGGAGAAGTGTATTTGGAAGGAACTTCTTATATTGTTCCAGACAAATGGAGTTATCACACCCTTTCTTATGATTGTGAAACTGGTATTCTTGAATACATTGTAAATGGAATTACAGAAGATATAAAATACATAACTTCAACAGGCACAGAAGATGGAGATATTTATCTGGTAGTTTTGGGTGCTCCTTCAGAATTAGAGTTCTGTTCAGAATATACTGGAAAAATAGATGATATAAGAATATTAACCAGAGCTTTTCAGGTTCCTGATTATCAGTCTGCAAAGATGGCTGGAAAACCTGGAAGAATGATTTATAGACCAGAAGGCGGGCGATTTAAAACAAAACCTTTTATGGTTTCGACGGGTTCTCAGCTTAGTGGTTTTGATGTAGAAAAAAATACTCCGTCTCAAACCGATGTGTGCTTTTTTATTCGTTCTGGTGACAATTTCTTTAATTGGTCAGATTCTTACCCAGAATGGAAGCCTGTTGATGACTACGAGCCCATTCCCCAAGTTTCCGGCCTTTATTATCAAATAGCCTGTGACTTCTACACAAACGGAGATGGTTCAGAAACACCGTCTGTTACTTCCATCACTTTGGATTTTACAGAAATACCACAGCCTCTTCCACCATTTTCACTTAAAGCGGTGGCTGGCAATGGATGTGTAAAATTAAACTGGAACTATTCTGTAGACAGTACCACTGGTGGTTATTACATATATTATGGAAGTCGTCCTGGAGAATATCTGGGAAGTATAGCTATAGAAGGTGCGTCACCGGTAAATGTAGGAAACACTACAAATTATACGCTTACAGGTCTTGAAAATGGACGCATTTATTATTTTGCCGTTGCATCTTGGTCTTCTCTTGATGATAGAATTGTAGGTCAATTATCTCAGGAAGTTTTTGCAAGACCTTTGGAACGATTAAAGTAGATGTAAAAATATAATAGAGAGGAATAGATTATGAGTACAGTAAACGAGAAAAATCTGATTCTAACTAGAGCAAAGTCTGCCGTTTTATCAAGAGATTTTGCTACAGCCGCTCGTCTATATAAAACTCTTCTCCGAGATGATCCGTCTAATGTTGATTATCTAAAGGAACTAGGCGCAATCTATGTAAAAAATGGTGAAGATGCTAAGGCTATACCTTATTATGAACAGATTATTACTTTCTATCCTCATTATGTAGAGGCAATGAATAGTCTTGGGGCTATTTATCGTCGTTTAAAACGGTACGAAGATTCTATACAGATTCTTGAGAGGGCTTTGGATGAAGACAGACAAACTGGTTCTGTAAATTATAATCTTGGTTTTACCTACAAGGAAATGGGCAATTATGATGATGCCATAGAGGCTTTTGAAATTGTTGTAAGTGAAGATCCTTCTGATGTTCTTGCTTATAATCATCTTGGAAAGATTTATTTTGATAAAAAGGAATATCAAAAATCTATCAATTCCTATAAACATGGACTGGCTGTAGATAAAAATCACCCGATTTTAAATTATAATCTGGCTCTTTGTTACACAGAAGCAAAAATGTACACCGATGCAATTAGATGTTACGAAACAGCATTAAAAGCAAAGCCTGGTTGGGTAGAAGCAATTCGAGATTTCAGTAAGCTTTTGATTGATTGTCAGAAAACAAAGGAAGCTTCAGATTTAGTTCATCGTTCTATTGATTTACATCCAGATGATTCTAAGCTTTTGTGCATATTGGGAAGAATATATATTGATCAATATGATTATGACTCTGCAATTTCAACTTTCCAGAAAGCGGAAGAAGTTGATAATACAGATATCCAGATTTTGACAGGACTGGCAGAAGCTTTAGAAAAAGGTGAAAAACCACAGGAAGCTTTGGATGCAGTAGTAAAGGCTATGGAAATAGATCCTGAAAATCGGGATATAAAAAAACAGTTTGTACATACTCTCTTATCAGCCGAAGAATATGATGCTGCTCAGGTAAATGTTCAGGAACTTTATGAAGATAATGGTCAGAATGATTTACAGGTTTTGGATTTGTACAGTCAATATTACATCTGCACGGAAGATGAAGAAAATCTAAAGAAAACTCAGGAAAAAATTGTAAAACTGAACAAGCATTATAAAAACTATTTAATAAATGCTGCAGAGCGTTATTCTCAAATTGGACAGAATGAGCAGGCTGAACATTATGCCAAACAATTTGTTGCAAGAGAAATTAGAAATCCCGCTGGTTACAATATGCTGGGAAAGATTTATACCCGTCTTGGCTCAATTCAAGAAGCAATAGATTCTTTTGACAAAAGTCGTAATTTGAAAAAGCCTAATATTCTGGCTGATAAACAAATTAAAAGATTGCAGAAGCAGCTTCCGGTTATTACAGAGCAGCCAGCAGAGAATCCTGTGGAAGAAGAAAGTGCTCCAGTTGTAGAGCCAGAAAAGGTAATAGAGGAAGAACAGACAGAAACTCCAGATGAAGAAGAGTTTGATTATTCTCAGATGGGAGATTCTATACCTATGGAAAAATCTTTACTGGAAGAAGAGGAACCTTTCTTTGATGATTTAGATAATATTGCGGAAGCCATGGAAGATGATGTGGATTCTGAACCAGAGAATGAAGCTCAGAATAATTCACAGAATGAAGATTCAACTCCACTTATGATGACGTCAGATGATAATTCAGGTGGTGCTATGCAAAATCCTTATGAAGAAAGCCAGAATCAGCAGGGAGTGTATTCGGGAATGCCGTCAATGGAATATGGAAATGAGCCTCTAGTTCAACCAATGCCTTCTTACACGCCACAAAGTGAAATGAATGGTATGGGTGGGGGACAGACCTCTGCAAATGCAATGGAAACTGCCTTGAATGCCCAACGATTGGCTCAGGAACTTGCTGATGAACAGAGTGAATTAAAAAATAGAATTAAAAATATGGAAGAGCAGCAGAATGCTTCTCAGGAAGCTATTGAAGCTCAGGCTAAAAAACTTGCGGAAGCAATAGAAAATCAAAAATATATGAGTGACGAGGATTCTCTTGATTCTGAAAAACTGTTCTCCGATTCTGTAGATTTTGGAGAAGGTGCAGTGCTTTCTGATGCAGAAACTGAATCACTGATTGGAGCCCCGGAGGAGAAGGATTCTATGCAGGATTTTGATGATGATTTTTATACCCCAGTTGATAATCCCGCTGAGTTTTCTGATTTTGCAGAATTGGAAGATGTGGTTGAAGGTGACGACTTTATGTCTGATAATCTTTTGCCAGGTGGACTTGTGTCGGCAGCAGATGCAGAACTGGCAGAGATTGAACGGCAAAAAACTATGCTGGTAATGGAAGATTTTAATTTCTGGAATGTGGATGAAATACTCGAAATGATTCAGCTTCAGAATGATGAGAACAGTGGAATAGAAGTTCTTGAAGAAGTTGATTATATCGAGGAGGATTTTACAGAAGTTGAAGAGAAGGAAAAGAGTATAGAAGGGGGACAGACCCCAGAAAATCTTCTTCCAACTATTCAAAAAATCCTTGCCGATGAAAACATTGCAGAAGAAAATGCCGATAAGATTGAATTATTTAAAAAGCTTCTTGCTTTAAGTTCCTTCCTTCCAGAAAATGAAAAGGAAAGTTTCCTTGCTGGCAAACCTAGAATGCAGATTGAATATTTGATTTCGAAAATGTCAGGAAGACCAGGCTTGTTGCAGACTAGTCAAAGTCTTAGAAAATCTGGAACTATTGATGCAGTAGAGAACAATCTTGACGAAGAAACAGACTTAAGCAATGAATCTTTGAGAAAAGTAATTAAACTTATGAAGAAACTTACCGCAGATTTGGACGATAAGTATCTTGCAAAAGCTCTTTGTTGCAGTGCTGATTCAATTCTTGAACAAATAGAACTTCAAGACCAGAAGTCTCAGATTTTCTAATAATTAAGTTTAAGACGGCAGAAAAATCAGTCAACTCTAATGATACGGGAATGAGTTAAAACCTCGTTTCCGTTTTCTGTAATTAGAACATCATTTTCGAGACGACAACCACCAATTTCTGGGTCGTAAAGTCCAGGTTCACAAGTTAAAATCATGCCAGGTTTGAACTTGTCATTTTCTGCGGCTTTTGTGGAAATTCTTGGTTGTTCGTGGATTTCCAGTCCAATGCCGTGTCCTAATGTATGTGGCATTTTTCTTTTTGCGGCTGCAAAGATTGTATCCGCTTTTTTTGCGGCAGAATAGATTGTATTTTCTTTGGTATACATTACAACACATTCATCGTAGGCTTTTTGCACTAAATCCAGTTGTTTTATTTGGGCTTCTGTTAATTCCCCTTTTGCAACAGTTACTGTAGTATCGCTGGTGTAGCCTTTGTATACTACTCCAAAATCTAGAATTGAAAGACCTTGTGCAGGCCATTCTCCACTGGTATATCCTGGAAATGCATGAATTGCAAAACTTCGTGCGGGGCCTGCAGCCAGAGTGTCAAAACCAGTTCTTTCACAACCATTGATTCTACATTCTCGTTCTATAAAAAGAGCCACATCCATTTCGGTTTTAATTTCGCCAGTTTTAATTTTTTCTTCAATCTGGTCAATAATCAAATCTCCAATTCTGGCTGCTTCTTTTGTGCATTCAATTTCGTATTCATCTTTAATTTGGCGGGATTCTACTACAAATTGATGCACTCCATCTTCCTTGTTAGAGCAACGATAATTATCAAGAGTTGCAAGAAACCTTAAATATTTTGTATAAGAAAGATATGGAGGAAGTTCAACTTTGTCGTTTATGGCATGACTGGTTCCCATATTTAAAACCGCTTTTACCGCTTCTAAATCATTGTTTTTATAGCGAGTGTAAGGAATAAGCTTGTCGTAAAAACCATTCATTTTTGCAAGATTTTCATCCCAGGGAATAAGAATGGAATAATCATCACTAAAAATAATAAGAATTGCATCGTCTGCGTGGCCTGTAAAATAGGCTAAAGCGGGATCTCTATGGGCTTCGGCATCAATAAAAACACAGGCTCCTATATTGTTTTCGCGAAGATAAAGTCCAATCCTTGCTCTTCTGGCGGCGTAAATCTCTTTTAATTCATCTTTTGTGTATGCTTTCATTCTATCCATCCTAAAATTACGAAATTGCTAAACTCTGTAGTCTGTAAACAAGCAGCTAGTAAAAATCAAAGGCCGAAAATCTAATCTTTTGTAAACAGAAAGATTGTGCTATTTTTTGAACTTTTTTACAATTGCCCTAATAATTTCATCTTTTGTAATAATCAATTCCAGAACACCAATGGCAAAATAAAGTAAAGCAAGAATTATTACAGGAACACCGTATGCAACCAAACGATTATGATTTTCAAAGGCAGTTAGAAGAACTGGTTTTAGGAAATAACAAGGAATAGCGGCTATTACGGCAAAAACTGTAATTTTTAAGCTGTAGATTATTGTATCGATAACAACTTTTTTTACATTTACAGATTCCATTTTTTTCATAAAAATCAAAAGGAAAATGGTGTTTACAAGGCTGGCAAGACTTAATGCAAGAGCAATTCCCTGACCACCCATGACCTTGGAAAGAATAAATACCAGCAGTATGTTTGATGAAAAACTGATGATTCCCGCTGTTGTTGGAAGCTTTGTGTTTCCCTGTGCATAGAAAGCGGGAGAAATGATTCTATTTAATGCAATGAATAAAAGTCCGCAAATGTGATATTTGAATACACCAATGGTCAAAGTTACGGAATTATCATCGAACATTTTATTTTTATATAAGAGAGAAATTAATTCTCTGCCAGTTATTAATGAATAGGCTGTTACGGGAATGGAAATTACGGTCATAATTTTAATTGCCTGAATCAGCATGTTGTTAAAATCATCCCATTTTTTTGCATTTGCCAGACCACTTAAATCAGGAAGAATTACTGTTCCAATAGAAACTGCGAAAATACCAAGAATTAGTTCCTGAAGCCGCAGACTGTACTGTAAACTAGAAGCAATTCCTTCTCCAACTCTGGTAGCCATAGAAGTTGAAACTACATCATTTAACTGGTAGGCCGCAATTCCAATAATAGTCGGCACAATAAGGGCTACAACCTTTCTGGTTCCAGGATTTGTAAAGGTTTTCTTTAATGAGGTAAATCTAATTTTCCATCCGGTTTGTTTAATAAATGGCCACTGAAACAATGCTTGAACGCTTCCACCAATAACAACTCCTATAGACATAGAACGGGCTGGATTTTCTGTATATGGAGAAAGCACATAGGTAGCAATTATGACAATTGTGTTAAAAAGAACAGGTGTAAAACCAGAAGGTGCAAAAATGTTACATCCGTTTAGAACTCCCTGAAAAAAAGCGGCTACGGAAACAAAACACAGGTAAGGAAACATAAGTCTTGAAAGGTATGTGATTTCCTGTTTTTGTGTGAGCCAGTACTGAAGTTCCTGTGCATAGGTTGCGGCATTTACATCAGTTGGTTTTTTGCAGAAAATTGGCATAAGCAAAGGTGTAATGATTATTCCGATTACAACAATGCAGGAGGTTAGAAAAGTGACCAGAGTTAATGTGGAAGTTATAAAATCCTGAGTTTCTTTTTTTGTGGAAGAAATTAATTCCTGATCACCACTTTCTTCTGCCTGCTTGATTTTTTCCAGATAGGCTTTGAAGGTTGGAATAAAGGCTACAGAAACTGCATTTTCAGCAAAGAGTCGTCTAAGTAAGTTTGGGATTTGAAATGCAACAGCAAAACAATCCGCGTACATTCCGGTTCCTAAGAAGGCGGCCTTTGTCATTTCTCTTACAAGGCCCATTATTCGGGAGGCAAAGGTCATTACGGAAAGTAAAAGTCCGGAAATAAGTAAAGATTTATTTTTTTTCATCGTTTAGAAGAATAACTAAGTTGCGGAATTTTATCAATTGATTTACAATTATCTATTACATATTGGGGAAAAGATTATGTCTAAAAAGTTGTTTTCTAGGGTGGGGAAAACCACTATTATGCCATTAGGGATAAAAATTCTTTTTATTTTTATCTGTCTTATTTTATTTTCAAACTTTGCAACAAATTACATTTCTCTTAGACTTTCTCAGCGGGAAATCATCAATCTTAACAATAAAATTATGGTTGAACAGCTGAAGGAACTCTATAACAATTCTGTTAATCAATATCAGATTTACAGTTATTCAAAAAATAAAGATGATGTAAAAAATGCAATGGAAAAAGCGGCCAAAGCTGGTTTTGGAAATAAAAACAGTGTAGCTTTTGGAGTAAAGGCAAACTCTGTTCTCTCTTTTGTTGCTTGTAACAATACAGAAGTGGTGTGGAGCCGTTTTATAGATGCAGACGCATTGAAGGTTCTTGTTGAACGCTTGGAAAATGGAATTACAGATGGTTCCATAACCTTTGACGGTTATATGGGGGAATATTTTGGCGTTTATAAATATCAGGAAGATTGGGATTATTTTTTAATTCGGGCAGAACTTCGAAAAGATATGGATAAAAATGTAAATAGAGTTTTTATCATCACTTCTATAATCATTTTGGTACTGACTTTGTTCTTTATTGCTATGGGTTATATTATTCTGAACAAAGAGTTTATGCCTCTTCACAATTTTACGGAATCTCTTTTGGAAATGCAGCGTAATAAAGAGTTGGGTATTATTGATTTGTCTAAAGCTCCTAACGATGATATTACCTATTTTGCGGCATCGTTTAACTCGCTATCTTCTTCGGTTAATAGCCTTTTAAATACTTTCCAGAAGTTTGTTTCAAAAGATATTGTAGCTAAAGCCTATTCTGGAGAAGGTGTTGGTCTTGAAGGAAATCAGCGTGAACTTACAATGCTTTTTTCTGATATAAAAAGTTTTACTTTCCGAACAGAAACCTTGGGAAATGACATTATGGATGTTTTGAATGTTCACTATAACAAGGTTATTCAAAATGTTCACGATAACAAAGGTGTTGTAGGTTCAATTATTGGTGATGCAATTCTAGCGGTTTTTGGAACTACAGAAACAACTGAGTCTAAATCTTATAAATCTATCGAAGCGGCTTGGGATATTACTCGTTCAACGGCGGAACTGCGTCGACTTATGAATGAGCGAAAAAATGAAATTGAAAAAACAAGAACTCTTACTGCTTCTGAAATGAGAGTTTTTGAAGCGGTTTTGTTGGATGTTGGTGTTGGTATTGATGGTGGAAATGTTTTCTATGGAACAATTGGTCGAGATGACAGCAAAAATCCAAAGGATGCTCATATGGCAAACACTGTTATTGGAGATACTGTAAACTCTGCTTCTCGCTTGGAAGGGTTGACCCGCATTTATCATATTCCAGTGATTGTTTCAGAATATATTAAAAATGAAGTAGAACGAGAAACCAATAGATATAAGTTTTTTGAAATTGATACAGTTCAGGTAAAAGGAAAAACAGAAGGTAAAAAAATCTTCTTCCCAATTGATTCTACTGTAGCGGATCCTCTGGTTGTAATGAAATACGGTATATTTGAACAAGGTTTGCAGTCTTATTACGATGGAGACTGGAAATCTGCAAGAAAATTATTTAAAGAATGTGAACTTGAAGTTGTACAGGTTTTCCTTGAAAGAATGGGACAGAAAAGTGCACCAGAAAATTGGAGCGGAATATGGACAATGACAACAAAATAAAAAGTGAAATGGAAACAGAAAATCAATTGGACGAAAAAGAACTGATAGAAATAAGAGATAAAAAAGAATTGACCGCAAAGGATTTTATTCCTAGTCAGCAGATTCACAGAGAAGTTCGAATGTTTTTGGATTCGGAGCTGGCTACTCTTCATCAACAGGCAGAAATACAGACTTACAATCTTGAAGAAGAATATGCAAAGACAAAAAAACACAAATCTCATCTTTCATGGGTGATTCTTTTTGTATGTTTTATTGTGGTTGTGGCTACTGTTTTTATTATTACTTCAATCAGTTCCAGAAATGATAAAAATGTAACGGTGGAACTTTCTGAGTTTGATGATTTGAATCTTAAAAGTCTTTTGGATACGGTTTCAAAAGTTCAGGCTAATTATGATGATTCTGTAAAAAATCGTACATCCTTGTTGAATGATAAAGAAGTTGCTCTTAGGGCGGCAGAAGCAAAGAAATTGCAGGATGAGTTTGTTATTGAATCATTAAAACTTTCTGCAAAGGAAGAAAAGGCTAGACTGGAGACTGTTCAAAAAGAATATGAATCTGCGGTTACTAAAATAAACAATGATTATGAACCTCGAATTAAAGCTTTGGAATCGGAAATCCAAGGTTACGAAAAGCAGTTGAAGGAATATGATGCAGAAAAAATAGAAGCGGCACAGGCACAGGAACGACTTTTGAATAGTGAAAGACGGGTTCAGGAGCTTGAAAGAAAAAAACTTGCTCAGCAGTATGAAACAAGAATTGATGAATTGGAAAAAACAATTGAAGATTTGCGTTCTGCTAACAATGATGATATGTTCCGCTCAATTACTGCTTTATCAGAGAAATATCAGGAAGAAATAAACGGACTTGATCCTCAGATAAACGATCTTACGGCGGAAGATATTATTACCAGAGCAAAATCTATGAAAAATGAGGCCTTTGATGCTTCTGTTTTTGATGAAGTTGATAATTTTATGCTTGAATCTAGTGTAGAAAAATATCAGGCACTTTATGACGATTACAATTATCTGGATAAAACCGTTACTTCTTTGCCACAGAAAAACTCTATACCATCTTATGTTCAGGCTTCTAGAACTCTTGTAGATAATTTGGGACAGACTTTTACAAAAACTACTCTTTCTCTTTATAAAGATAATGTAAAGAAAGATTCCACAATAGATTGGCTGGAAGAGGAACTTGATGGCATTTATGATGAGTATAATGAGCTTGTAGACGACTATAATGACACTGTAGATAATTATGATGCAGAAATAGCGGCTTTAAAGACAAAGCATTCAAATGAAAAAGAAGCTATGAATAAGAAGCATAAAGAAGAAATGCATCAGCAGGAAGTAACTCTTACTGAAACCTTGACTACAAAACTTACTAATGAAAAAAATCAGGCTTTGGATTTGCAGCAGTCAGAATATGAAAAGTGTCTTGATACAATTATTACTGCGGCAAAAGTTTTGGGTACAGTTGAAAAAATCAACTCTAAAGACGATATTCATATTTATATATTGCCAGCGGCGAGACCTTATATTACAGATTTGGGAATCCCTTGCGAAATAAAAGCGGCAAAGTCTATAAAAGGGACTGTAGTTAAAGCTACGGAAGAAGTACGGGGAAAAAATGTTACTTATTTTAAGTTTGTTCCTGCAAAAGACAAAGCGGGGGCTACAATTCCCTTTGATTTTGCTTCTGTAAAGACTGGCTTGCCTGTAAAAATCAATGTAAAAATTAAGTAGAAGATAAATACTTTTTAGACATCCCTTTATATACAATTTCGCGGTAAGAACTTTTTTTACAAAAATTACAAAAAAGTTGAAAAATTATGTCATTACTATTAGATTATACTTATGATTAAGGATAATTTACCTATTAGAATTGGTATAGATGTAGGTTCAACAACTGTAAAAATTGCAATTCTTGACGACAATGATAAACTTATTTACGGTGATTATCAGCGTCATCGGGCAGATATTAGAAGTACGATTATTTCTGTTGTAACAAAGGCATTGGAAACTATAGAGTCTTTGGTTGAAGGCGGAAAAGACAGAGAAGTTACGGTAAAGGTTACAGGTTCTGGAGGCCTTTCGGTTTCTCAATGGCTGGAGATTCCTTTTATTCAAGAAGTAATTGCGGCTACAACTGCTGTAAAAAAGATTATTCCTCAAACTGATGTTGTAATTGAACTTGGCGGTGAAGATGCTAAGATAACATATTTTAAAGGCGGCGTTGAGCAGAGGATGAATGGAACTTGTGCTGGTGGTACGGGTGCATTCATTGACCAAATGGCGGCTCTTTTGGAAACGGATGCTTCTGGATTGAATGAACTGGCCAAGGGTGCTCAACAGATTTATCCAATTGCGGCTCGCTGTGGTGTTTTTGCAAAAACTGATATTCAGCCGCTTATAAATGAAGGTGCCAGAAGAGAAGATATTGCCGCTTCAATTTTTCAAGCTGTAGTTTCTCAAACTATTTCTGGACTTGCTTGTGGTAAACCAATTCGTGGACATGTTGCGTTTTTGGGCGGACCTTTGCACTTTCTTGATCAGTTGAGATTCCGTTTTATAGATACATTAAAGCTTAAAGAAGATGAAATTATCATTCCAGAAGAATCTCAGTTGTTTGTGGCTTCTGGTTGTGCTTTTAGTGCTGAGAGAAAGTTTTCTGGCGATAACGAGGATTATCAGTTCCCAACAATTCAGTCTTTTAGAGAAAGTTTAAAAAATCTGGTGGGTGCAGAATTAAGTGAAGTTCAACGACTGGAACCTTTGTTCAAAAATCAGGCAGAATTGGATGAGTTTGAAGTTCGTCATAGTGAACAAAAGGCAAAAAGAGGCGACTTAAGAAAAACCCACGGACCAGTTTTCCTTGGTTTGGATTCTGGTTCTACTACAACAAAAGCTTGTCTTATTGATAAAAGCGGTAGAATCATTTGGGATTTTTATGCTCATAATCAGGGAAATCCGGTGGAGCTTGCAGTAAAGGTTTTGAAGGATTTATACAAGCTGCTTCCAGAGGATGTTTACATTGCCCGTGCAGTTTCAACAGGTTATGGAGAAGCATTGTTTCAGGCCGCTCTGGGTGTGGATGCTGGCGAAGTTGAAACTATAACCCATTTTAGAGCGGCAAACTTTTTTGTTCCTGGTGTAGAGTTCCTTTTGGACATTGGTGGACAGGATATGAAATGTCTGCGAATGAAAGATGGAGCAATTGTTTCTATTCAGTTGAATGAAGCTTGTTCTTCCGGTTGTGGTTCTTTTTTGGACAATTTTGCAAACACAATGGGAATGGATGTAAAAGAGTTTGGAAAAATTGCATTAATGGCACAAAAGCCTGTAGATTTGGGTTCTCGTTGTACAGTATTTATGAACAGTCGTGTAAAGCAGGCTCAAAAAGAAGGCGCTTCGGTTGCAGATATAGCGGCAGGACTTTCTTATTCTGTAATAAAAAATGCTTTGTTTAAAGTTATAAAGTTGAGAAAAGCTTCAGAAATTGGAGAGAAGGTTGTTGTTCAGGGTGGAACTTTCTTTAATGATGCAATTCTTAGGGCTTTTGAAAAAATTGCTGGAGTTCAGGTTTATCGTCCAGATGTGGCAGGTTTGATGGGAGCTTATGGTTCAGCCTTAATTGCTTATGATCAATGGCTGGATTTAATGGAGCCAAAACCAGGTGAGCCAGAAGGGACAGTTCATGATGTTCGTTCTAGCATTGCAACTCTTGATGAATTAGAAAACTTCCATGTGGATTTAGATTTGAAACGATGTGGAAAATGTCAGAATAATTGTCTGCTTACAATAAATGCTTTTTCTACAGGTGGAACTAAACGAACCTTTATTACTGGAAACCGATGCGAGAAAGGTGCAGAAATTGAAGGTCAGGTTATTGATGCTTCAAACAAAAATAATACTGGTATTGACGATGATTCTGATATAGGACCAATGCCAAATCTTTTTCAGTGGAAATATAATCGTTTGTTCCATTATGTGCCACGGAAACCAGAAGATGCTCCTATGGGGGATGTAGGAATACCTCGTGTTCTTAACATGTACGAAAATTATCCGCTGTGGTTTACTTTCTTTAATGAATTGGGCTTCCGTGTGTTGTTAAGTCAGCGTTCAAGCCGCAATGTTTACGAGAAAGGGCTGGAAACAATTCCTTCTGAATCTGTGTGTTATCCTGGAAAAATAAGCCATGGTCATGTGGAAAGTTTAATTCAGCGGGGAATTAAGTTTATTTTTTATCCATGTGCGCCTTATGAACAGCAGGAGGATGCGGGAGCGGGAAATCATTACAACTGTCCAATCGTAACCAGCTATCCAGAAGTTTTGCGAAATAATATAGAAGCTTTGAGACAGGATTCGACTATTCTTTATATGAATCCCTTCCTTCCAATTTACGACAAGGAGCGACTTAAGGAACGACTTGCACAGGAATTGTTGCCGAACTTTCCAAAACTTTCAAAATCTGCCATTTATGCGGCTCTTGATAAAGCTTGGGATGAACAGCAGAAATTTAGACAGGATGTTCGTCTTGCGGGAGAAGAAGCTCTGGAAGAAATGATTACAAAAGGTGGAAGCGGAATTGTTCTTGCTGGCCGACCTTATCATTTAGATCCAGAAATAAATCACGGAATTCCAGAACTTATAAATGGACTAGGGCTGGCGGTTTTTACGGAAGATTCAATTGCACATTTGGGGAATATTGAACGCCCATTGCGAATTATTGACCAATGGACTTATCACAACCGTTTGTATAGAGCCGCAAGTTTTGTAAGCGAAATGCCAGATTTGGAACTAGTTCAACTTACCTCCTTTGGTTGTGGTCTGGACGCAGTTACCGCAGATCAGGTGGATGAAATTCTTCGGGCAAAAAACCGAATGTACACCCTTATAAAAATTGATGAAGGTTCGAACCTTGGAGCAGTAAGAATTCGTATTCGTTCATTGATTGCCGCGGTAAAAGAACGTCGAAGAAATAAGCGGCGTTTGGAAAAACGGTCGTCGGCTTACCAACGGGCTGTGTTCACCGAAGAAATGAAGACAAATTACACAATTATTTGCCCTCAGATGTCACCAATTCATTTTAGACTTTTACAATCTGCTTTTGCGGTTGGTAGTTATAATTTTGTGGTATTGGATTCTGTTGATCCAAAAGCGGTTGATGCAGGATTGCGCTATGTTAATAACGATGCCTGCTATCCTTCGCTTTTAGTGGCAGGTCAGTTTATTTCTGCTCTGGAATCGGGAAAATATGATGTAGATAAAGTTGCTCTGGTTATTACACAAACAGGTGGCGGCTGTAGAGCAACCAATTATATAGGATTTATTCGTCGTGCATTAAATGATGCGGGGTGGAGTCAGGTTCCTGTTATAAGTTTAAGTGTACAAGGATTTGAATCTAATCCTGGATTTAAAATCACTCTTCCACTAGGCGACAATCTTATCAAATCAATTATGCTGGGTGATGTCTTTATGCGTTGTTTGTACCGCGTGCGTCCATACGAAGCCGTATCTGGTTCCGCAAATCAGTTGTACGAAAAGTGGAATGCAAAGCTTTGTGAAGAACTCAAACACCATATGAGCTTTAAAACTTACCACAAATATATAAAAGCCATCATTCAAGATTTCGACAATCTTCCACTTAAGCCAATAAAAAAAGCAAGAGTAGGCGTCGTTGGTGAAATATTAGTTAAGTTCCATCCAACCGCCAATAATCAGATTGTAGAAACAATTGAACGGGAAGGTGCTGAATGTGTTATGCCCGATTTAGCAGACTTTTTCTTCTATTCCTTTGCCACCGGCATTTTTAGACATAAAGAACTGGCTTTCCCAAAAAAATCAGAGCGTAATGCCCGACTTTTGGTTTGGGGCCTAGAATTGTATAGAAGAAAAATGAAAAAATATCTGAAAAACAGCCGTCGTTTTACACCTCCAGCAAAAATCTATGATATGATGAAAGGTGTAGATGATATTGTTCAGCTTGGAAATATTATGGGGGAAGGTTGGTTCCTTACAGCAGAAATGGTTGAACTAATTCATTCCGGGGCACCAAGTATAGCTTGTGTTCAGCCTTTTGCCTGTTTGCCAAATCATGTAACTGGAAAAGGTATGATAAAGGAACTTCGCCGTCGTTTCCCTGATGCAAATATAAGTGCCATAGATTACGATCCAGGTTGTTCAGAAGTAAATCAGTTGAATAGACTTAAACTTTTGCTTTCAAATGCGCCAATCGGTAAACATCCAGATGAAAATGAAGATGGATTAATTAAAATGGCAGATGGAACTTTTGTAAAACCAAGGATTCAGTTGGCGGAAGGTGCAACCGATACAGATCCAGCGGGCGAGTAAAAAGAGGTTAATGTTAATAATGAAAAAATATTTGTTTTTGTTTTTTTGGCTTTTTATTATTTCTCCACTTTTTGCCGCTTATAATACTTGGGGCATTCCAGATTCATCAGAAATTAGAAGTGAATTGCAGGAACGATGGTTTGAAGCAGATTTAGCTACAGTTAGGGAAAATAAGCCGGAAACCTATTTAAACGATGCAGGCCAGAAGTTTCAGATTCGTCTGGAAGAAGTAGAAAATGCCTTTTATATTTTTATGTCTCCAGCGACAAAGTTAAAAGTAAAGATTTTTACTAATGAAGGTGAACGAACAGAAGAACAGGAGTTTTTCCCTGGAGATAATCCTGGCAGCTGGGTTTTAATTCGTGATAAAAAAACAGGTAAACCAATTCATATTCGCTGGTATTTTATGGAAAACAGCGAAGTTTATGTTCAATTTTCGCCTCATAAAAAAACTTGCCTGGCTGATATGGTTATTTTTGACAGTTATGTAGCAAGAGGCATTCCTACAGGTGTTCCTTTTTCTCTTTTTTACAAGGCATCTTTTCAGGAAATGCTAAAAGTTACAGAAAATATTTTACCTTGGAAATATGTAACAATTGATTCCAATGCCTACCACAGCATAAAGCAAATTGGTAATGTAATTCAGGAAAATCTTCCTACTATTCGTTATATTCCAGATGCAATGTACGATGAAAATTATACTCTTGTGCGAATCTCCGATGGACAGCCCTTTGATATTTATAATTATTATTTAGAAAGAGGCGATATTCCATTTGGTTCCAATTCTTTCCACGAATATAAAAATCTTTATCTGTCTTCCGCTGGTTTTGTAAAGTGGATAGCAGACGGCTTGGTAGAACCAATTGCTGGTAATGGATTAAACCGTGCTCCTTTGATATTAGAAACAACTTCTGTAAAAGAAAATGGTTATCAGGGAGTTTTGTCGGAGCAGTATAGTCTTTCTTTTTCATTAAATTGGATTAGAAATCTTGCTTCTGCCGTAATTTCTGTTTATACTTCCAAAACTTATTTGTTTAACGAAGCAGGTGTTGATGTAAATATAACGCCTTTTTCTATGACAAATAATGTGATTTCCTTTGTAGAAGATTCAGGTTATAATCCTGCTGTTTTAAAGACACTGTTTTATTTACTGGCGGCCACCGATCCTGAAACTTTTTATTTTGGAGCTATTCGAGAAACCGACCGTTCTGTAGTTCCAGAAATAAAAACCTTTAATGATTGTGTGGTTTTTCTTCCATACTTTGACAGTAACCATTTATTTAATTGTTTTGTTTTTATGAATGGCAAGTCTTTTACATTGGATGATTTTTGCAGACTTTATCAGGATTCTTTCGTTTATCTTACAAGAGTTCGTGCTAATGATGATTTTTACCCCTTGTCCATAAATTCTGCTGAATCTGAAAATTAAAAGTTTTATTAAAAGCAAAAGTCTAGCTAAAAGTAATTTGGGATTACTACATCTATTATTTTGGATTTTCAATTTATGAAGCAAAAAATTATTCTTTTTTTTCTGATTTTTGCAGAGATTTTCATTCCTTTTGCAAATAAATCTGCTGTTTTTGCACAAACTGCTCAGGTTTCAGAAATCTCTGTGTACAATGAAGCGTTTTCATATTTTAAAGCGGGCTATTATCCAGGAGCCGTAGAACGTGTTGAATATTTGGAAGAGCATTATCCGGAATCTGTTTTTACAGTACCTGGCTTGGAATTAAAAAGTGAAGCACTAATAAAATTGGGTCGTTTTGAAGAAGCTGTGGAAACCTGCAAAACTGTAATTCTTTCTTTACACTTAGGTTCCGAAGGTTTTGCAAAATCTTATTATCTTCTGGGTAAAGCTTATTATTGCCTTCAGGAATATTCATTGGCGGTGGATGCCTTTTACAATGCCTGCTCAATTTCTTTGAATGATAAAAACATGGAGTTTTATAATCCTTCAATCCTTTTGGCTGGAAAAATCTATTTTACCTTACAGAATTATGAAAAAGCGGTGTCACCTTTTGAGTATGTAATAGCTAATGGAAGATTTTATACACCAGATGATTATCTTGAAGTTTTACAGAAACTTTTTATTTCATACAACCAGGCGGGAGCATACGAAAAAACTGTAAAACTTTATGAAAATCTTTGTGATGATGAAAAAAAATCGCAAATAAGCGACGAAATCTTTTCTATAATTTCTATGAATGCCGCAGATGCCTACGAAAAGATTCATCAATATAAAAAAAGTTATGATTTGTATTGTAATTTGATTGAAGATACAAACTTTAATATTTCTGTGGCCGCATTAAAAAAAGCCTATGTTATTTCTTCAAAATACAATATCAGTGTGAATCCACAGGAAGTTCTGGCAAAAATAAATAATTCCAAAAACAAAGAAACTGATTTATTGGCAGAGTTTTGGACACGGCTTGGTGTAGATGCTTATAATCAAGGTAATTCTCAAGAAGCATTGGAGTTTTTTGCTTATGTTCAGAATTATCATCATAAGCCTTCGGAATTGATTACATTTATATATGAAACAAAAATCTCTTTGGAAGGAATTGCCACTGAGTTTGGTGATAATAAAATTACAGATTCTACCGCTCAGCAAAAAATTGACATCCTTCTGGAAAAACTGCTTGAAAATCAAAATGCTATTAAAACCGCAAATGTAAATGGCATTGGTGATTCTTATTATTCTTGTCTTATGAACGCCTATTTTTTAAAGGGCGATTATGGCAAAGTTCAGCAATTGTATTCTGAAATAAAAGCACCAGATTCTTTTGTAAAATATTTGATGGCAGCGGCTTTGTATAAATCTAAAAAGATTGTTGAATGTGAAAGTTTTCTATCAGACTATTTTGAACAAAAAAATAAAAATGCAGATTATAATCAAGATTTATTAAAATTATATGCTTCGGTGCTTTCTAAACGGAAAAAAATGGAAGGAGCATCGGAGATTTATGCTCAGCTTGAAAAAGAAGCCGCCCTTAAAGATTCTGTAGATTTTAATCATCTGGAATATGCAAAAGTTTTGTATTCGCAAAAAAAATATAAAGAATCAAAAGTTCAGGCAAGAAAAGCCGCAGCAAAATCTGATGTTGACGGTATTTATTTATGTGGGCTTTGTGATTTTAATCTTGGAAAATATGAATCTGCTTATGAACAGCTTTCTGAGTACCGACAAAAAGCAGGATTTGTGGAACAAGCTTATTTTTATGAAGCTTTTGCGGCTTACAAATGTGCAGATTATAAAAAGGCTTACAATCTTTTTAGTGATTTTGCAAACAGATATTCATATTCTCTTTTGAGTGTACGGGCTTTGGATTATGGAGCTAAAGCTGCGGTTTTGACTGGAGATTTGGAAAGTGCCACTGTTATGGCAAAAGAAATGATTAAAAATAGTTCCAATGAAGCAGATAGGTTTAAGGCAGCAGTTTTTTGTTCAGAAGTACTTACCACAGAAAAAAAGTTTGAAGAAGCTTTATCAATTTTGCTTCCATATTCGGAACTTAATAATCCAAGGGCAAAAGAGGCTTTGTTTCATTTGGGAATTATTTTGGAAAAAGCGTCTTTACCAGTGGAAGCAGACAGTTTTTATAACAAGGTTTATGAAAATTATCCAAATACAGCAGAAGCAGAAGAAGCTTTGTACAGAAGTGGAGAGGTTTTTTATTCTGCTGAACGATGGAATGAGGCAGAAGATAGATTTATAAAATATATTTACAACTATGTGGAAGGTAAATATTCTGAGCCAGCGTATTTCTTTAGCGGAAACTGTAATTTAAAACTCAATCGTTTTGATAAAGTTATAATGCAGAACACAAATCTTATAAAAATATGGCCAGAAAGTAGTTTTGCTTATGGTGCCTGCAAGAATCTTTT
This sequence comes from Treponema sp., assembly GCA_024402595.1. Lineage (GTDB taxonomy): Bacteria > Spirochaetota > Spirochaetia > Treponematales > Treponemataceae > Treponema_D. The sequence goes on from JAKSTL010000018.1 coordinate 34,517, forward strand.
GACGGCCTATTATGAAGTAAAAAATTATGATTCGGCTTTAAAAATTGCACAGAAGATAAAATTGGATTTTTCTAAACAGGCAGAAATGGAAGGTCTGGAAATTGATGAAAAAATCAGTCAGCTGGAGCAGATTCTTGGTGGAATGGATGCTCGTCTGGTAGAAAAATTAAGTGATTATAAAAAACAAGGTGCAGAATCAACATTGGAAGGCAGAATAAGGGGAACAGAACTGGTTAAACTTTATCAGGATTTTTATGATTCCAGCGATAAACGGGCTTTTTCTTTAGCGGAGAAATTATTTGCACTTCAGATTGAAGAAATAAAAAAAGGCAGTGATGAAAAATTGTATGCGGCTCAAAATGCGGAATATCTTGCAAAATATTATGAGGGAGAAGGAAAAAGTCAAATTGCGGCGGATATGTATTTAAAGGCGGCGGAATATTATAGAGGAACAGAAGAAGATAGTAGAAAATCTGCGGCAATGCTTTATTCTGCAGTTGGAGCTTTTATGGCTTCTAATTTGCGGGGAGATGCAAAAGCTACAGCGGAACTTTTAATAAAACTTTATCCAGAGACCAAACAGGCTCAAAAGGTTAATTCTTTGCTGAATTAAAAAATCAGAAAATGAAAGATTAAAAACAAAGAGGTAACAAAATGAAAAGGACAAACAGATTTTCAAATTATTTATATATAAAACGTTTTTTGATTAGTGCTGCAATTTTTTGCTTTACAGTGGGTGCCAATAGGGTTTTTGCACAAGATAAAGTGGAATTACCAGATTTAACAACCATTATTGCTGCCAGCGAAGTGGAAGAATCTGTAGCAAGAGTGCCGGATTTTAAAGATGTGGTTACAATTCCATTGACAACTGGCAGTTTAATTCCTGAATTGCCTGAAATTGAGATTTTGGAAAATAATGAACCTTTGGTTTCTGTGGCAGAAGAAATTGAAAATCAGGTTTATGCAGAAGGGCAAATTGGTGGCGGTTATCCTGTTGCTTTTATTGGAGATTTTTGTATTTCTAGAATATATGGTTCAAATCCTTTTAAAATCAGTTTTACCCATCATTCAAAGGCAGGATTTGCACAAAAAAAACTTTCGGAAGGCTACAATAGTCATAATACTTTAATCGGTCTTGAAAAGGAAATTGCCATTAAAAACTTTGTAATGAAGCTGGATGGACTTTACGAAGACAGAAAAAATGGGCTTCAGTGCAATGTGGATAGTGTTTCGGCAGTGAGTCAGGATACAATAGGTGCTGGTGCCGTTTTTGATTTATCTTTGCCTTATAATTTTTCTATTGGTGGAAATCTGGATTCTGATTTTTATTATCGTTTTTATGATTTTACAAAAATCAGTGAAGATTTTGAGATTCCAGATACAACTTCCATTTTTTATTTAAATCCAAGCTTGTACGGAAACTGGAATTGGAATGGATTTTATACGGCTCTTCGTGGAGATTATTATCTTTCTCTTAATGCAACTGATTCCGAAGATACATTAAATCGAGGGTATTTTGGTGCAGAGTTTTCCTGGGAAAATGAACTTATTAAATTGTATGCTCAAAGTGGATTTGTAATTTGTGACAGAGTTCATTTGAATTATAATCGTTTTATTGCACCATTTAGTCTTGGAATGGAAGGTGCATTTCCAGTTTATTTTTCAGATCGCAGGCTTAGTTTAAAATTGGAAGGTGGACTTTCTTCTCAAATGACAAAAGCAGATGAACTGGAAAAAAAATATAAGTTTTCTGGGTTTACAGCACTTCCTGCAGAAACTTCGGATTGGTATGGAACATTTAATTTGAATCTTCCATTAAAAACTGCTTTTTCTGCGGGAATTAATCTGGATTATAAAAATACAGCTCTTCATAACGGAGTGTGGCAGCCAGTTTATGATGAAAATCATTTTGTTTATGGAATGTATAGCTTTGAAAAATCAGAACGACAATTGCTGACAACAGATTTAGAAATGACTTTCCGTCATAATATTTTTGCTTTTAGTACAAAATATCATGCTAATTGGCTGGATGTTCCTGTTCTGGAAAATAAACATAATTTTTCTTTGGCCGCTTCTTGTCAAAATCTGCTGGGTACAAAGGGTGCCTCTTTAAATATTGATTATAGTATTGACGCAGAGGACAAAACTCCTTATATAGATATGTCTGGATTTATTCAGGTAACACCAACGGTTAAATTTGTTCTTTCTGTTGATGATTTAATTAAGTTGATTGATTATAAAAATCCACGGTTGTATGCGGGAAATTATATTTCTGATACAGGAAGTGTAACTTTAATAGTTAAGTTCTTATTTTAATAATGTGCAATTTGTCTTTTAGATAGTATTTTGGAGGATTTATGTTAGAAACCTTAAAATCTGGTGGGCTTTTGATGATTCCTATTCTTATTTGTGGAATCCTTGCAACCTTTATAATTATTGAACGATGTATTTATTTTGCAAATATAAAAAAACGAGACACAAAACTTATGGAAAATGTAAACAGTTCTCTGGCAGTTGGTGATTATGAAGCCTGTGCCATTGCCTGTACAGAAGCCGATACACCAATGTCTCAGGTTATAAAAAAGGCTATTGATTGCCGTAGATATGAAGAACGAGACATTCGTGATTTGGTTGAAGCAGAAATGGATTTTGTTATTCCTAGATTTGAGCATTTTTTGACTCCACTTGGAACAATTGCCAGTATTGCGACTTTGCTGGGACTTTTAGGAACTGTAACTGGAAATATTAAGGCTTTTGGTGTTCTTGGCTCTGGTGGTTCCATGGGTGATCCTGCTTTGCTGGCTGGTGCAATTGCAGAAGCTTTGGTAACAACGGTTGCTGGTTTGATAGTTTCAATTCCTTCTTTGATTTTTCATAATTATTTTGTTTCAAGAGTGAATCGTAGAATTGTGGAAATGGAAGCTCATGTTACTTCTGTTGTTTTAAAGCTTACGGGAAGAGTTAGATAATTTATGAAGATTAAAAGCAAAAGAGATTCGGTGCGGTCAAATGTTGATATGACACCTATGATTGATATTGTTTTTCAGTTAATCCTCTTTTTTTTGGTTTCTACAACCTTTGCTGTTTTGCCGGCCATTAAATTGAATCTTCCTGTTAGTAGAACTTCGGAAGGGGCTTCTGTGCAGGGACTTATGATTACAGCTCAAGCGGATGGAACTTTGTTTGTTAACGATAAGCAGGTTGAATTGCAGGATTTGGGAAAGGAACTGGTATTTTTTGATACTGGAGACACTAAAAAAGTAGATTTTCCTGTAAGTCTGGAAGCTGATTCTGAAGTTACAAATGGTGCTATTGTGGAACTTTTTGATGTTATTCGGGAAAGCGGGTATACAATCATCAATTTAAGGACAACTTCGAAATAATGATTTCTTTACCTTTGTTTGGAAAAGACAGTTCGCCTCATAGAACAAGCCTTATTATCAGTTTGATTGCTTCCTCGGTTTTGTGGATTTTTTTTGGTATTTCGTCTGTTTTTATCAAAATTAATCCAAAGCAGCCGGTATATAAAACGGTTCAGATTGTTTTGGATTCAACGCCGATGGAAGAAGTTTCTGAGGTAGAAGAAACGGCAATTGAGGAAGAGATTGAAGTTGTAGAAGCAACGGGAGTTTTGGAAGAGGCAGAAGTTTTAGAAAAGGTGGATGTTGTAGAGGCAAAGGATGTTTTTGCAGAAAGTGACTCTGTGGCTTTTGAAGAAAGAGCGCAGGAGGTGGAGCAGACTGAAGTAAAAACGGTGGAAAAAAATGTGGAAAAGTCTGTGCCGCCAGTGGTTGAAAAAATAGCAGTGGAGCAAAAAACAGAACCTGTTTCTAAGCCTGTTGTAGAACAAAAATCGGCTGATGTTGTTCCAGAAAAAACTTTGATGGTTCCAGAAGAGGCGGTGCCAGCAAAAGAGCCATATAATCCAGAAATTGTAAAAACTGCGGAAGAATTGTGGAATGAACAGATGGCTGCTAAGAAAAATCAGAAAAAAGAAATTGATTGGGATGCAATGTTTGATTCGGAAGAAGATAGTCCTGTAACTGAGGATTCGAATCGGAGTGCAAAGAAAGTACAGACAGAAAGTTCTTCATCTGGTTTGGCAGCAGAAAAAGCTAAGGAAGAAAATCAAACAGAGGCTGGTAAAAATGGAATTAGTACAAGTGAAGAAATATCACCTTCCTCTGAAACCTCCAAAGCTTTGGATAAAATAGGACAAACAGAACAGATTTCAAAATCTACTAATAATAAAAGTGAAGAACCAATAAAAGATGCGGCTAAAAATGGGCGTTCATCTACAGAAGGTGCAGAAGTGAATTGGGAGAAAGGGGCTAATAGGAATGTGTTAAGTCCATCAGTTTTGGAAATTACTCTTTCTGAAAAGGCAGCTGTCACAATTGATACGGGAAGCGTAGAAGTAAAAATCACATTTATTGTTGGAGCAGATGGAAAGATTCAGCGTAGTAGTATTGATATTACTCCTCCAGTTCTTAATTCCATTGTCAAAGAAGAAATATATGATCAAATCTCTAGTTGGACTTTTGAAGAATCGTCAACTTCGGCTTCTGGAAGTTTTGTCTATACAATAAAAAAACGATAATTTCCTTAATTTCTGAAATGTAATTTTTTGTGAGATTTTAAGTATTACTAAAGAACTTCATTGTAAATAAAAAAATAATTAACTTTTTGGCAAAAATACTTTTCATAGAAACAAGAGTATGGTATATTTATACTATGCGACTGTATAAATATGCAAAAGTATATTTTTTATCGCAAGGAGTCAAATTAAATGAAAAACGCTTACGTAAACAAAATCTGGGAAGACGTAAA